>NZ_JAYSDQ010000027.1:0-84108 GCF_041914305.1 Ideonella sp. | reverse complement strand
GCTACGTCATGGAGTCCGGCGAGGTCACCATGAGCGGGCCCGCCAAGCAGTTGCTCGACGACCCCAAGGTGCGCGCCGCTTACCTGGGCGAGTAAGGCTGTCGCCGCCACCGGCCAGGTGGGCGGCCCACGCCGCGGCCAAAAAAGAGGCCACCCGAAGGTGGCCCACAAACTTCCGGAGCAAAACGGAAGGGATTACTTGACGTTGACTGCCGCCCAGACGGTGTTCACCTTGTTCCACACCTTCGAGCCCACGCCACCGTACAGGTCGGCCGCGGCGGCCAGCGTGGCTTCGCGGGCCTGGTGGTAGTTGGTGCTGGAGGTCATGTAGACCGACAGCGCGCGGTACCAGATCTTCTCGGCCTTCTTGCGGCCCACGCCCTTGACGTCGGCGGTACCGGTGGCCACGCGGGTGTCGCCGTCCTGGCAGGTCTTCGACGGCTCGCCGTTCAGCGGCTGCGAGCCGTTGGCCAGCATGTAGAAGAAGTGGTTGCCGACGCCCGACGAGTAGTGCACGTCGAGCTTGCCCAGATCGGTGTACCAGCAGTCGGCCGACGCGCCGTCCACGCTCGGCTGGATCATCGTGCGCAGCGGGCCCGCACCGGTGCGCGACAGGCGCTCGCCGATCAGGTAGTCGGGCGTTTCGGCCGGGATGTTGGCGTAGAACTCGACCATCGAGCCGAAGATGTCCGAGGTCGATTCGTTCAAGCCGCCGGACTCGCCCGAGTACGTGAGGTTGGCGGTACGCGAGGTCACGCCGTGGCTCATCTCGTGGCCGGCCACGTCGATCGCCACCAGCGGCCAGTTGCTGGCGTCGCCGTCGCCGTAGCTCATGCAGAAGCAGCTGTCGCTCCACGAGGCGTTGACCCAGGGCAGGCCGAACAGCGATTGGTGCACCTTCGAGGTGGCGCCCTTGCCGTCGTCGGCAATGCCGTGGCGGCCGTGCACGTTCAGGTAGTAGTCCCAGGTGTAGGCATGGCCGGCCGCGGCGTCCACGGCCACCGTGGCGCGGTCGTTCTTGGTGCCGTCGCCCCATTCATTGTCGGCATCGGTGAACAGCGTGCCGGTGCCGCTGAACTTGCCCTTCAGGTCGTACACCGCGTGGCCGCCGCGCGTGGTGTCGCGCAGCGCGAAGCCGCCGGTCTGCTGCGAGTCGGTGTCGACATCGATCGTGCCCAGGAACAGGCTGTGGCCGGTGCCCACCGCGGCTGCGTGCATCACGTCGTCGAAGCTGTCGAGCACCTTGCCGGTGTGCGCATGCACGATCACGTGCTTCTCGGTCGGCGCACCTTCGGGCGTCTGGCCGGTGTAGAGCACGTCCCAGGCCAGCGCGGGCTTCTGATCGTGGGCGAACACCACCAGCTCGCTGGTCACGGTGGCGCCGGTGGCGACGTGCGCGGCGGCCAGGCCCAGCCATTCGGCGTCGGCGGCCTTCAGCTTGGGCTGCACGGCCAGCATCGGGGCCGAGGCCAGCGTGCGCGACAGGCCACGCAGCGCGCCGTCGGCGTGGCTGTGCACGACGACGTCGCCGCCGATCACGCGCAGGCCCTGGAAGCGGCGGGTGAAGCGCACATGCTCGACACCATCGGCATCGACGATCACGTCGCGGGCCTCGAAGCCATGGCCGCTGGCCGAGCGCGCGTCTTGCTGCAGGTGGGCCAGCGCGCGGGACACGGCCGCCGGGTGGTCGCCGGCCGGTGCGGCTTGCGCCATCGGCGCGGCGGCGATGCTGAACAAGGCGGCGCAGGCCAATGCCACGCGACGAAGAGGTTGCGAATTCAAGCTGGGTCTCCTTGTGGGCGGAATCAAGTCGGTCGCGACCTGGGTTCAGGTGCGTGGGGGCATGATGTCGGCGCCAACCTTCTGTCACAAGGCTTTCACCTTTGAATAAGGGGGTTTGCTGAAGATCGTTGAACAAGCCATGTTCATTGAACCTTCATGACCTTTTCACGGCCGCGTCACTGGCAGTCGCGAGCATGCAAGACCATGCAGACCGCCGCTCTCGACCTGTCGCCCCCGGTGCCTGCCGCCGAGACCGCGCACCCATCGCTGCGCTACCGCACCTTGTGGATTTCCGACATCCACCTGGGCACGCCCGGCTGCCAGGCGCATGCGCTGCTGGAATTCCTGAAGTCGACCGAGTCCGAAACGCTGTACCTGGTCGGCGACATCATCGACGGCTGGCAATTGCGGCGCGGCTGGTACTGGCCGCAGGCCCACAACGACGTGGTGCAGAAGCTGCTGCGCAAAGTGCGCAAGGGCACGCGTGTGGTCTTCGTGCCGGGCAACCACGACGAGTTCGCGCGCAAGTACCTGGGCCACAGCTTCGGTGGCGTCGAGGTGGTCGAGGACTGCGTGCACGAGACGGCCGACGGCCGGCGCCTGTGGGTCACCCATGGCGACCTGTTCGACGGCGTGATCCAGTGCGCCAAGTGGCTGGCCTATGTGGGCGACTCGCTGTACGAGTTCACGCTGAAGCTGAACCGCCACCTCAACCGCATGCGCGCGCGGCTGGGCCTGCCGTACTGGAGCCTGTCGAAATACCTGAAGCTCAAGGTCAAGCGGGCCGTCAGCTACGTGAGCGATTTCGAGGCCGCCGTGGCCCGCGAGGCGCGCAAGCGCGGCGTGCACGGCGTGGTCTGCGGCCACATCCACCACGCCGAGCTGCGCGAGATCGACGGCATGCTCTACGCCAACGATGGCGACTGGGTCGAGAGCCTGACGGCGCTGGCCGAACACGCCGACGGCCGGCTCGAGCTGATCGACTGGACACACACCGCGCTGGCGCTGGCCGGGCAGGCCGCCGGGGTGGTCACGCTGCCGCCGGCAGCCCCCGCCGCGCCGCCGCGCGTGCCCGAGCCGGTGGCGGCCTGTGCACCGGCCTGTGCGCCGGCGATGGGCACTTGACGGCGACGCCAGGACGCGCCAAAAGGGTCATGCCGCTGTCACAACAGATTCATAAACTCGGACCATGAGCGATTTCTTGCCCAGCGCGGCGACGGTGGACGCGCCCGCCCCCAGCCCCCCCAGCCCGACGCTGGCGCTGCTGAACCGCGAGCAGGCGATCCTGGAGTTCAACCGCCGTGTGCTGGCCCAGGCCCAGCGCGAGGATGTGCCGCTGCTCGAGCGGCTGCGCTACGTGACCATCGTCTCGTCCAACCTCGACGAGTTCTTCGAGGTGCGATTCGCCGACACGCTCGAGGCGGCCCGCGCCGCGCCCGGTGAGGCGTCGCGGGCCGACCTGGCCGAGGTGGCCGCGCGGGCCCACGCGCTGATCGACGAGCAATACGCCGTCTTCAACGACGAGGTGATGCCGGCCCTGGCCCGCCATGGCATCGAGGTCATCAACCACGACGACCGCGACCCGGCCCAGCGCCAATGGGTGGCCGGCTTCTTCGAGCGTGAGGTGCGGCCGCTGCTGATCCCGGTCGGGCTCGACCCGGCCCACCCGTTCCCGCAGGTCGCCAACAAGTCGCTGAACTTCATCGTGCGCCTGGGCGGGCGCGACGCGTTCGGCCGCGAAAGCCAGATCGCGATCGTCAAGGTGCCACGGGTGCTGCCGCGCGTCATCCGCCTGCCGCCCGAGGTGTGCCGCGTCGGCCAGCAAGGCTTCGTGCTGCTGTCCAGCGTGATCCGGGCGCACCTGCAGGACCTGTTCCCCGGCCGCGAGGTCGAGTTCTTCTCGCAGTTCCGCGTCACCCGCGATTCGGACCTGGACGTGGACGAAGACGACGTCACCAACCTGCGCCAGGCGCTGCGCAGCGGGCTGACCACGCGCCACTTCGGCCAGGCCATCCGGCTCGAGGTGGTCAACAGCTGCCCCGAGCAGCTGTGGCGCCTGCTGCTCGAGCAGTTTCAGCTGCCCGACGCGGCGCTGTACCGCGTCAACGGCCCAGTCAACCTGGTGCGGCTGACCCAGCTGATCGACCAGGCCGACGACCTGGTGGGCGGCGAGTGGATGCGCTTTCCGCGCTACGAGCCGGCCTGGCCCGAGGGGCGCCTGTCGCGCCACCATCCGTTCTTCGACACGCTGCGCGAGCGCGATGTGCTGCTGCACCACCCGTTCGAGAGCTTCGAGCCGGTGATCGAGTTCTTGCGCCAGGCGGTGCACGACCCCGAGGTGCTGGCGATCAAGCAGACGGTCTACCGCACCGGCGAAAAGTCGGTGCTGATGGACCTGTTGATCGAGGCAGCGCGCCGGGGCAAAGAGGTGATGGTCGTCGTCGAGCTGAAGGCCCGCTTCGACGAAGAGGCCAACATCAACTGGGCCGAGCGGCTGGAGGCGGTCGGCGCGCAGGTCGTCTACGGCATCGTCGGGCTGAAGACGCATGCCAAGCTGCTGCTGGTCACCCGCCGCGAGGTCACGCCCCGCGGTGTCACGCATTTGCGGCGTTATGTGCACCTGTCCACCGGCAACTACAACCCGAAGACGGCGCGGCTGTACACCGACATCGGCTACCTCACCGCAGACCCCGGCATCGCGGCCGATGCCGACGGCGTGTTCCAGCAGATCGCCAGCCTCACGCGGGTCAAGCCGCCGCGCCACCTGCTGACCGCGCCGTTCGTGCTGCACCGCCGCCTGGTCAAGCACATCGGCCAGGTGGCCGAAGCCGCGCGCGCCGGGCGACCGGCCCGCATCGTTGTCAAGTGCAACGCCCTGACCGAGCCGGTGCTGATCCACGCGCTGGTCGAGGCCGGCCGCGCGGGCGCCAAGATCGACCTCGTGGTGCGCGGCGCCTGCATGCTGCCGCCGGGCCTGGTCGGCGAGACCGACCACATCCGCGTGCGCTCGGTGATCGGCCGCTTTCTCGAGCATTCGCGCATCCTGTACTTCCGCTGGGGCGATGGCGACGACGACGAGGCGCTGTACCTGTCCAGCGCCGACTGGATGGGGCGCAACATGTTCCGCCGCATCGAGCTGGCCTGGCCGGTGCGCGACGCCAAACTGCGCCAGCGCGTGCTCGACGAATGCCTGGTGCCCTACCTGCACGACGGCCGCGACGCCTGGCTGCTGCAAAGCGACGGCAGCTACCGCGCCGAGCGCGGCGGTGCCAGCGCCCAGCAGGCGCTGATGGCGCGCTTCAGCGCCGGCACCGCGGGCTGAACGGGCCGGGGACTGGATCGCAAATGGACCTGATCCTCTGGCGCCATGCCGAAGCCGAAGAGCTGGCCGATGGCGTCGACGACCCGGCGCGTGGCCTGACCGGCAAGGGCGAGCGCCACGCCCGCCGCGTGGCCGATTGGCTGAACCAGGTGCTACCGCATTCGACCAAGGTGCTGGTCAGCCCGGCCCTGCGCGCGCGGCAGACGGCCGAGACGCTGGAGCGCAAGTTCAAGGTGTCGGACGCGCTGGCCCCCGAAGGCTCGGTCGAAGGGCTACTGGCCGCCGTGCGCTGGCCCGATGCCCGCGAGCCGGTGCTGGTGGTCGGCCACCAGCCGACGCTGGGCCTGACGGCGGCCTACCTGATGACCGGCGCGCGCCTGCTCGGCGCCGAAGCCGAGCTGCTGGTGCCGTGGTCGATCCGCAAGGGCGGTGTCTGGTGGCTGCGCCACCGCCCGCGTGAAGACCGTGGCGAGGTGGTGCTGGTTGCGGTGCAAAGCCCTGACCTCGTCTGATAGACGAGTTCAGGGCTTTGCCCGAACACTGGGCTCCCTCCGGCCCCCTCCGAGCGGGGGCTCCAGCATGGGTGACGGGCTGCCGCGCATGTCGCATCAGGCCAGCGTGAATCCGGCGTCGGCGACTTGTGTGCCGTTGATGTTCAGCGTCACTGCATGCCACCCCACGTAGTAGCGCCGCGTCGTGATCGGCTTCAGGCTGTGGCGGCGCGTGAGGGTGCGTTCTTCGCCGGGCGCCAGCGTCAGGTTCCAGCCCTTGAAGACCTTGGGTGACGGTATGCCGCGCGCCGTCATGTGGTGCACGGCGTAGTCGATCACCAGGGTTTGCGCGCTGCGCGAGCGCGATTGCAGCTGCAGTGCCAGCGTCAGCTCGTCACCGATCTGCACCTGGTTGGGCGACACGCTGAACGACGCCGCGCCCTTGAACCGCCCACCCACACCCCAGGCCGCCAGCACACGGGGGTGGCCCTGCTTGATCAGCGTGCGGCTGGCATGGCGCAGCAGCGCGCGGCGCTCGGCGCTGGCCTCGGGCAGGTGCTGGTCCAGCCAGTCGGCCAGCAGGTCGGGGTGGTCTTTCGCGATGTCGTTCAGGTGGTTGGCCACGCTGCGGCGCACGGCCTCGTCGCTGTCGTCCTGCAGCCGCTGCAGCACCGCGTAGGCGGGGCGCGGGTCGGCCACCGAGGCCTGCAGCCGCAGGCCCCAGGGCAGGCGAGGGCGGCTGCCTTCGCTGGCCAGGCGGCGCACCGCGGCGCTCGGGTCTTCGGACCAGCGCTTCAGCACCGGCCAGACCTCGCCCGGGTGGTCGCGCAGCAGCGGGCGGATCGCGAACTCGGCGGTGAAACGCTGCGTCAGCGCGTGCAGGCACTGCAGGCCGCGGTGCAGGTCGGCCGGGCGCTGCGCAACGCGGCAGGCGACGAATTCACCCAGCGACCAGAGCACCCAGCCGCTCAGGCCACCGGCCCGCGCTGCGTCGCCTTGGTCGTCCACCGGGGCCAGCGCCGCCTCGATGAGGGTCGCCGCGCGCTCGAAGTCGCCTGGCAGGCAGCTGTCCAGCGCCTGGGCGATCTGCATCGCGCGGGCCTTCATCTCCAGCCCGTCCAGCCCCTGGCCGGCCAGGCGCTCGAAACGGCGCCGGTCGAACGCGGGCCACGCGGCGTGCAGGTGAGTGGCGGCATCGGCCACCGTGCGGGCGTTGATCAGGTTCTTGAAGGCGTCGGGCATGGGGCCGCAGCATAGTGAAAACGATAGGCCTTCGCAGGCCCTGGCTACGTGATTCCCACAAACCCTGCTGGCAGTGCCGGCGCGAGCATGCAGGCGGCTCTTTCCTGACATCATTCAACGAACGCCACTTTGTTCTGGAGACGCGAATGACCTCTCGCCGCCGACTCGTTGCCGCCACCACCGCCTTGCTGGCCTGTGCCTGGGTGGCCTCACCGGCCCAGGCCCAGGGCTACCCGACCAAGCCGGTGCGGCTGGTCGTGCCGTTCGCCCCCGGGGGCACGACCGACATCATTGCCCGCGTGGTGGCCGAGAAGCTGGGGCCCAACCTCGGCGGCACGGTGATCGTGGAGAACAAGAGCGGCGGTGGCGGCATCGTCGGCGCCACCGAGATCTCGCGCGCCGCGCCCGATGGCTACACGCTGGGCATGGCGACGGTGTCGACCACCGCGGCCAACCCGGCGATCAACCCGGCCATCGCCTACGACCCGATCACCGGCTTCACGCCGGTCATCAACATCGCCGCGACGCCGAACGTGATCGCGGTGCACCCCTCGTTCCCGGCCAAGGACTACAAGGGCTTCCTGGCCGAGATCCAGGCCAAGCCCGGCAAGTACAGCTTCGCCACCTCGGGCACCGGTGGCATCGGCCACCTGCAGATGGAGCTGTACAAGAGCCTGACGAAGACCTTCGTCACCCACATCCCGTACCGCGGCGCGGGCCCGGCCCTGAACGACGTGGTCGCCGGCCAGGTGCCGATCATCTTCGACAACCTGCCGTCGGCGCTGCCCTTCATCAAGGACGGCCGGCTGGTGCCGATCGTCGTGGCCGCACCGCAGCGCGTGGCGGCGCTGCCGAACGTGCCGACCTTCGCCGAGGTCGGCCTCACGCCGGTCAACCGCATGGCCTACTACGGCATCCATGCGCCGGCCAACCTGCCGAAGGAGCTGGTCGACAAGATCAACGCCGCGGTCAAGAAGACGGTCGAGATGCCCGAGGTGAAGAAGCGCATCGAAGACACCGGCTCGATCATCATCGCCAACTCGCCGGCCGACTTCGCCAAGCAGATCCAGGACGAACTGATGACCTACAAGCGGGTCGTGCAGTTGCAGCGCTTGAAGCTCGATTGATCGGCTTCCATGCCCGTTCACATCGTCAAGCTGGGCAGCGCGCGCGGCCCCGGTGAAGGCACACGCATCGGCACCGTGCGGCGGCCGCCGCGCGGTGTGCCGAAGGCCGAGTTCGCGTCGCGCAACTACTACGACGTCTGGTACCCGAACCTGGCCCCCAGCGTCGAGACGATGAAGCTCGGCCAGCAGGCCGAGACACCGGCGCAGTGGGCGGCGTTCGTCAAGGCCTACCGGCACGAGATGGCCGAGCCCGATGCGGCGCGCTCGATCGCGCTGCTGGCGGCGCTGTCACACCAAAGTCACTTTTCGGTCGGTTGTTATTGTGAGATAGAGGCGCAGTGCCACCGCTCGGTGCTGCGCGCGCTGTTGCAAGAGCAGGGGGCGCAGATTGCGCCGGAGTAAGTGCTGTAAGTAACTAGCACCGCGACATGGCGGTGTCATGCTGGATCGTTAGGCTTCGCGCCCTCATTCCAACGATCTCTGACACCACCCATGCGCAACCGATTTCACCTGCGGCCGCTGTTCGCCGCGTTCCTGGCTGCCGGCCTGGCCCTGCCGGCTCTGGCCTCTACCTCCGGCGTCGTCGTCAGCCAGGTCTACGGCGGCGGTGGCAACTCCGGCGCCACGCTGAAGAACGACTTCATCGAGTTGTTCAACGCCGGCAGCAGCCCGGTCGCGCTGGCCGGCTGGTCGGTGCAGTACAACTCCACCACCGGCACCGGCACCTGGCTGAAGACCGACCTGTCCGGCGTGGTGCTGCAGCCGCGCCAGTACTACCTGGTGCAAGAAGCCGCCGGCACCGGTGGCACGCAAGACCTGCCGACGCCCGACGCGATCGGCACCATCTTCATGAGCGCGACCGGCGGCAAGGTCGCGCTGGTCAGCAGCACCGTCGCGCTGGTCGGTGACAAGCCCAACTCACCGAGCATCGTCGACCTGGTCGGCTTCGGCACGGCCAACTACTTCGAAGGCTCGGGCGCCGCGCCGGCGCCGTCGAACACCACCGCCGACCTGCGCGCCGCCGCCGGCTGCACCGACACCGACCAGAACGCCACCGACTTCGCCGCCGGCGCCCCGGCGCCGCGCAACACCGGCGCACCGCTGGGCAGCTGCGTCATCGACGGCCCGACCGAGCGCACGATCATGGAGATCCAGGGCAGCGGCGCCGCCAGCCCGTTCGCCGGCCAGCCGGTGAAGACCTCGGGTGTCGTCACGCGGGTCAACAACAACGGCTTCTTCATGCAAGACGAAGTGGGCGACGGCAACAGCGCCACCTCCGACGGCATCTTCGTCTACACCGGCGCCGCGCCCACCGTCTCGGTCGGCCAGTTGGTGCAGTTGACCGCCAACATCAGCGAGTTCAACACCGGCGCCGCCGGCAACACCGACACCGCGGCCCACCCGGTGACCGAGCTGACCGGTGTCGCCAACCTGAACGTGCTGTCCAGCGGCCACACGATCACGCCCACGGTCATCACCTTCCCTGAAGCGAGCAACGACGACCTCGAGCGTGTCGAAGGCATGCTGGTCACGATCAACGGCCCGCTGACCGCCTCGCAGAACTACTTCCAGGGCCGCTACGGCCAGGTCACGCTGTCGGCCAACGGCCGCATGGAAACGCCGACCAACCGCTACCGCCCCGGCACGGCCGAGGCCCTGGCGCTGGCCGATGCCAACGCCCGCAGCCGCATCATCCTGGACGACGGCACCACGGTGCAGAACCCCGACCCGACGCCCTACATCGGCCCGGGCAACACGCTGCGCAGCGGCGACACGGTGGCCTCGGTCACCGGCGTGGTCGACTACGGCCTGGCCACCAGCAGCAACGCTGGCTTTGGCGACTACAAGCTGCACCCGGTCGGCGCGGTCAACTTCACGCGCGACAACCCGCGCACCGACGCGCCGGCCCCGGTGCCCGGCAACCTGAAGCTGGCCAGCTTCAACGTGCTGAACTTCTTCACCACCTTCACCGACGGCACCGATGTCGACGGCCACACCGGCCAGGGTTGCACGCTCGACGGCGTGAGCGCCCCGTCCAACTGCCGCGGCGCCAACAACCTGGCCGAGTTCCAGCGCCAGCGCACCAAGATCATCGAGGCCATCGCCGCGATCGATGCCGATGCGCTGGGCCTGATGGAGATGCAGAACAACGGCGCCACGGCGGTCGGCCACCTGGTCGACGGCCTGAACGCCAAGGTCGGCGCCGGCACCTACGCGGCCGTGGCCGACCCCGCCAGCGGCACCGGCACCGACGCGATCAAGGTCGCGATGATTTACAAGCCGGCCCGCATTGCGCTGGTCAACGCGGCCCAGAGCGACACCGACCCGGTGCACAACCGCCCGCCGCTGGCGCAGACCTTTGCCGCGCTGAACGGCGAGCGCTTCACGCTGGTGGTCAATCACCTGAAGTCCAAGGGCAGCTGCCCGGCGCAGAGCGACCCCGACTACGACGGCAACTTCGACGCGGGCGATGGCCAGGGCTGCTGGAACGCACACCGTGTCGACCAGGCGCATCGCACCGCCAGCTGGGTGATGGGCCTGGCCTCGGGCGCTGGCACCGACCGCGCGCTGCTGCTGGGTGACATGAACTCGTATGCCCAGGAAGACCCGGTGATCGCTTTTGCCGGCGGCGGCTTCGCCGACCAGATCGGCCGCTTCAACAGCTTCGGCTACTCGTATGTGTTCGACGGCGCCTCGGGCCGGCTCGACCACGCGCTGGCCAGCGCCACGATGGCCACCCAGCTGACCGATGCGATCGAGTGGCACATCAACGCCGACGAACCCTCGGTGATCGACTACAACACCGAGTTCAAGAAGCCGTTGTGCGCCAACTGCGGGCCCGACTACTACAGCGCGACGCCGTTCCGCTCGTCCGACCACGACCCGGTCGTGACCGGCCTGTACCTGGTCAAGACGATCAGCGGCGGCGCCGGCAAGGACAAGTTGGTGGGCACGCCCGGCGACGACCAGCTGATCGGCGGCGGCGGTGCCGACAAGCTGACCGGCGGTTCCGGTGAAGACGTCTTCACCTACACCAAGATGGGCGACGCGAAGGACACCATCCTCGACTTCGCGCCCGGCACCGACCGCATCGACCTGAGGGCTTTGCTCATCAGCATCGGCTACGGCGGCACCGACCCGGTCGCCGACCAGGTGGTGCGGCTGCGCGACGGCCTGAACGGCGCCAAGCTTCAGATCGACACCGACGGCATTGGCCACAACGCCGGCTGGAAAGACCTGGTCATCCTGAAGGGCGTGCTCGCGGCCGACGTGCTGCCGTCGCGTGACCTGATCTTCTTCGAGGCTGCTCAGCGCGCCGCGCGCTGACCCGCACATCGACAGCCGGGCAACCGGCTGCCCACGAAGCCCGACCCTGGTCGGGCTTTTTTGTTCTAGGGGCACGACCCGCTTGATGCGGAGCTAACCGGTTATCGTCGGGGTTCACACCAAACCACGGAGGCGTTCTTGCTCAGGATTGCGCATTTGCAGATGGCCCGCTTCGCGGCCCTGATCGGTCTGACTCTGGCAGCCTCTGCCCAAGCCGCCCCACCGACCTATCGCGTCACCGATCTCGGCCTGCCGCAGGGGGCGTCGGCGACGCAGCCTGTGGCATTGAACGATGCGGGCGAGGTGCTCGGCCAGGCCGACGTGGCCGATCAGCAGATCGGCATTCGCCCCTTCCTCTGGTCGGCAGCAGGCGGCACCCGCTGGTGGGACACGCCACTCACCAGCGGCAGAAACGACCTGGGTCTCCTGAACAACCGGGGCCATGTGGTCGGTACCCACCAGGTCCAGGACGGGCAGGGCGGCTTCACGTCGCAGGCCTTCGTCTGGACCGAGTCGAACGGCGTGCGCCTGCTCGGCGGGCTGGTCCCGGGCGGCAGCAGCTTTGGCAACGCCGTCAACGACCTCGCCCAGGTGGTGGGCACGGCCATCGCGGCCGATGGCGCGCCGCACCTGTTCGTCTGGAGCGGGTCGACGGGCATGGTCGATCGCAACCCGGCGGGTGCACCGGGCAGCTACGGTCAGGCGATCAACCTGTACGGCCAGGTGGCCGGCACGATGATGCTGGCGGATGGCCGCCAGCGCGCCATCGTCGTCGGCCGCCAAGGCCAATGGCGGCGGCTCGGCTGCATCGGTGCCGACAACGGCCAGCCCTGTCACAGCCAGGCATTGGGCATCAACAACAACGGTGAAGTCGTGGGCGTCAGCGGTACGGGCAGCCGGTCGCATGGCTTCATCTGGTCTGCCGAAGCCGGCATGCGCGACATCGCCGCCGGCGGCCCCTACGCCGACCATGAAGTCAAGGCCCAGGCGATCAATGCCGTCGGCCAGGTGGTCGGCAGCCTCATGGTGCAGAACTTCTACCGCGCGGCCTACTGGGACGCGGCCAACGGCCTGCACGACATCGCCGACCTGATCGACCCGGCCGATCCGCTGGCTGGCAGGGTGCGCTACACGGTGCCCGTCGGCATCAACGCCAGCGGCCAGATCGCCTTGTCCGGCGAGATCAGCGGCGTCAAGCACGCGATGGTGCTCACGCCGGTGCGCTGAGCGGCATCGGGGTCAGGTCCTCACGGCGGGCCACCTTTCGGGCCTGCACCGAGGCGTTGCCATCTGCCATGCGGCTGCCCGGTTATCGTTCGGGCCACGATCTACAAGATGGGGGCCCGATTTGATTTCGACCTTGAACATGCGAACGGCGCTCGGCGCCGGCCTGGTGAGCCTGTGCCTGGCCGCCACGGCGTGGGCGGCGCCGCCGACCTACCGCGTCACCGACATCGGCCTGCCCGAGGGCCACGACCGCAGCGAGGGCAGCGCGTTGAGCGAGCGCGGCGAGGTCATCGGCTACAGCATGGGCCATCGCACCGGCAGCCAGAACTTTGCCTGGTCGGCGTCGACCGGCCGCAAGCCTTGGCACGGCCCGACCCGGCACCCGAGCGTGCTCTTGATCGACCTCAACAAGCAGCGCCAGGTCGCCGGCAGCATCGACCACCCCTTTGTCGATGGCGCGCCCCACGTGGGTTTCGTCTGGCACCCTGACACCGGCACGCAGCTGATGGACGGGTTGTCGGCCGGCGGCGGCGACAGCGGCGTGATGGCCCTCAACGATCGGGGCGTGGCCACCGGCTGGTACACCGGCGCCACCGCCGAGCTGCCGCACGCCTTCGTCTGGACGCAGCAGACCGGCATGGTCGACATCCACCCCAACGGCTATGACCGCTCCGAGCCGATGGCACTGAACAACCGGGGCCAGGTGCTGGCGCTGGCCTACCCGCCCGGCAGCCGCGACTGGGAGCTCACCGTGCTGTCGATGGGCGGTGTCGTCGAGCGCGTGGGCTGCATGCCGCTGGCCGGACAGCCCAAGACCTATTGCTACGCGTCGTCGATCAACGACCGCAGGCAGGTGGCTGGCCAGGTGTCCGGCACGGTGGGGGTCGACGGCCATGGGGTGCCGGTCCACCCGGTGATCTGGACGGCCGCTGCCGGCATGGTCGACATCTCGGCCGGCACGCCCTTCGCGAACGATTCGGGCGACCTGCTCGACATCAACCACCGCGGCCAGGTGGTGGGCCGCCTGGTGCGCCGCGGGGCCGGCGTGATCGAGACCTTCTACTGGGACGCGGAAAACGGCATGCACAAGGTCGAAGACCTGGTCGACCCCGCCGATCCGTTGAAGGGCCGCTTCCTGGTGACGGGCGGGCCCTCGTACATCAACAGCAAGGGCATGATCCTGCTCAATGCCCGGGTCGAGGGTGACCCGGCTTTCCAGCGCACGCTGGTGCTGACACCGGTGCGCTGAAGCCGATCCGCTGAGTGGGGTCGTCAGGCAGGCCGGCGGGCCAGTGCCAGGCCTTGCTCAGGCCGGGTGGGCCGGCTCCCAACCCTCGATCCAGCGCGCGAAGCGAGTCAGGCCGTCGGCCAGCGAGGTGCAGGCCCAGTCGCCGATGCGCGCGCGCAGGCGGCCATCGTCGGCGCAGGTCACCGGCACGTCGCCCGGCTGCATCGGGCCGAATTCGATCTGCGCCTTCAGGCCCAGCGCGTCTTCGAGCGTGCGCACGAAGTCGACCACCTTCACCGGCACGTGGTGGCCGAGGTTGTAGACGTCGGACTCTTTCGCTGCAGCAGTGGGCGCCGGCGCGTTCAGCAGCCGGACCACCGCGTCGACGATGTCGTCGATGCAGGTGAAGTCGCGCAGCAGCTGGCCTTCGGCGAACAGCGTGATCGGCTGGCCCGCGCGGATGCGGCGCGAGAACGAGAAGTACGCCATGTCCGGCCGGCCCCAGGGGCCGTAGACGGTGAAAAAGCGCAGGCCCGTCGAGCGCAGCCCGTGGATGCTGGCGTAGGTGTGGGCGATCAGCTCGTTGGCGATCTTGGTCGCGGCATAGAGCGACGCCGGGCGGTCGACACGGTCGGTTTCGCGGAACGGCGCGTCGGTGCGGTTGCCGTAGACGCTGGACGAGCTGGCGTACAGCAGGTGCGGCACGTCGGCCTCGCGGCAGGCCTCGATCACATTGGCAAAGCCGACCAGGTTGGACTGGATGTAGTCGGCCGGCGCCTTGATCGAGTGCCGCACGCCGGCTTGCGCGGCGAGGTGGATCACGGCGTCGAAGCCACCTTGCACGATCAGCGCACGGGTGGCCGCACCGTCGCACAGGTCGAGCACCTGGCACGGCACCGCCAGCGGCTGCAGCAGCGCCGCCACGCGGTCCTGCTTCAGCCGCGGCTCGTAGTAGGTGTTGAAGTTGTCGACACCGGTGACCCGGTGGCCGGCGCGCGCCAGCTCGGCCGCCACATGGGCGCCGATGAAGCCGGCCGCGCCGGTGACGAGGATGTTCTGGGCCATGGGCCGCCGATGATAGCCCTGCACCGCCGCGCGCCGCAGGGGTGGGGCCAAGGCGCTCGCTCCCCCTGGGGGACGGGCCGCCGGGCGACGGCCCAGGGGCCTGCTGAGCGCCGCCGGGCCGCTCCCAAGGCGCTCGCTCCCCTCGGGGGACGGCCCGTAGGGCCCAGGGGCCTGCTGATACCATCGCGCGCCATTCCTCCCGTGCCCACGATGCCCCCGACGCCCGACGCTGCGCGCCGTCCCTGGACGCGCCTGCTGCTTGCCAGCGCGCTCGGCCTGGGCTTGCTGGCGTGGCTGCTGCGCCAGGTCGACCTGACCCCGCTGCGCGCGGCCTTCGCTGCCACCCCCGCCTGGCTCTGGGCCGTGGCGCTGGCCGGCCTGGGCCTGAGCTATGCGCTGCGGGCCGAGCGGCTGCGGCGCGAGTGGGGCTCGTGGTTCGCCGCCGATGCGGGCCGGGGCACCGCGCCCGGCTTCATGGCCTGCCTGGCGCTGTTTCTGACCCACAACGCCGCCATCGTCGTGTTGCCGCTGCGCGCCGGCGAGGCCGGCTACCCCTTGCTGATGCAGCGCCGCTTCGGCGTGCCGCTGGGTGATTCGCTGCGCAGCCTGCTGTGGCTGCGCCTGCAGGATGCCGCGGTGCTGGCCACCCTGGCCGCGCTGTGGCTGCCGCCGTTCACCCACCAGGCGCGCCTGGGCTGGGCCGCACTGCTGGCGCTGGGCTGGGCACTGGTGCTGCTGTTCGGCGCGCGGGCGCTGGCGGCCGTCTCGGCCCGCGTGCCGGCGGTGCAGCGCTTCGAATCGGCCTGGCTGACCCACCGCAACGACCGCCTCGGCTGGGCCTTGTGCGCCGCCAACTGGCTGGTCAAGCTGGCGGTGTTCGCGCTGGTGCTGCAGGCGCTGGCGCCACTGGACCTTGCCGCCGCACTGCGCGGCGCGCTGGGCGGCGAGCTGGCCTCGGTGCTGCCGCTGCAAGGCCCGGCCGGCCTGGGCACCTACGAAGCCGGCGTCTGGGCCGCCACGCGCATGGACGGCGGCGCGGCCGGCGACGCCTCGGGCGCCCAGGTGGCCGCCGGGGCGTTGGCGCTGCACGCCTTCAGCCTCGCGGTGGCCCTGGCCGCGGCTGCGATGATCATGCCTTGGGCCAAAGTGCCCAAGGCGACGTTGGAGAACAAGACGCAATGAGCACCACCCCCTTGACCCCGCCGACAACGGCCGTCGACCTGCCCGCCGCGCGCGCGCTGGCGCTGACCCAGCTGAAGCCGCACCGCCTGTCGGTGGTGGTGCCGATGTACAACGAGATCGACAACGCCAAGCCGCTGATCGACGCGGTGCAGGCGGCGCTGGCGGCCTATCCGCAGCCGTGGGAGCTGATCGTCGTCGACGACGGCAGCCGCGACGGCACCGGCCGCGCACTGCAAGACCATGCGGCCACCGTCGGCCCGCACATCCGGGTGGTGCGCCTGCTGCGCAACTTCCGCCAGACGGCGGCGATGCAGGCCGGCATCGACGCCGCGCGCGGCGACATCATCGTGACGATGGACGGCGACCTGCAGAACGACCCGCAGGACATCCCGCTGCTGGTGGCCAAGCTGCTGAACGAGCCCTACGACATGGTGGCCGGCTGGCGCCAGAACCGGCAAGACGGCTTCGCGCTGCGCAAGTTCCCCTCGATGCTGGCCAACCGCCTGATCCGCCGCGTCACCGACCTGAAGTTCCAGGACCTGGGCTGCAGCCTGAAGGCCTTTCGCGCGCCGGTGCTGCGCGAGATCCGCCTGTATGGCGAGATGCACCGCTTCATCCCGGCTTGGCTGGCGACCGTGACCTCGCCCACGCGCATGGCCGAGGTGCCGGTCAGCCACCATGCCCGCACAGCGGGTGAATCGAAGTACGGCATCTCGCGCACCTTCCGCGTGCTGGTCGATTTGCTGGCGGTCTATTTCTTCTTGAATTTCGGCGCGCGGCCCGGCCACTTCTTCGGCACCGTGGGGCTGGGCATCGGCGCCATCGGCACGATGATCCTCGGCTACCTCGGCGTGCTGAAGCTGCTGGGCGAATCGGTCGGTGGCCGGCCGCTGCTGATCCTGGGCTTCTTCATGGTCATCGGTGGGTTGCAGTTCCTGTGCACCGGCGTGCTGGCCGAGCTGCTGATCCGCATCTACTACGAAGGCGGCCACGCGCGGCAGTACCACACGATGGTGCAGCCCGATTTGAACGACGCCGATGCATGGCATGAACGCTCTTAAGCGCGCGCCCTGGGCGCTGGCCCTGGCCTTGCTGCTGCTGGCGGTCTTCCAGCTCGGCGCCGCGCCGCTGTTCGATGTCGACGAAGGCGCGTTCAGCGAAGCCACGCGCGAGATGCTGCAAAGCGGCGACTGGGGCCACACCACGCTGAACGGCGAGGACCGCTTCGACAAGCCGATCCTCGTCTACTGGCTGCAGGCGGCCAGCGTCGGCGTGATCGGCCTGAACGAGTTCGCGCTGCGCCTGCCGTCGGCGCTGTGCGCGTGGGGCTGGGCGCTGGCGCTGTTCATGTTCGCGCAGCCGCGGCTCGGTGGGCGGGTGGCGGTCAGTGCAGCCTTGATGTTGGCGACCAGCCTCGGTGTGCTGGCGATCGGCCGCGCGGCGACCGCCGATGCGCTGCTGAACTTCCTGCTCGTGATGGCCGTGTGCGACGCCTGGCGCTGGCTCGAATCGGAGCAGAAGGCGCCGCTGCGCCGCGCGTTCGCCTGGATGGGCCTGGGCCTGCTGGCCAAGGGGCCGGTCGCGGTGCTGGTGCCGGTGGCGGCGGCCGGTGTCTGGCTGGTCACCGCCTGGGACTGGCGCCTGGCGCTGCGCCGCATCGGCCAGGCCGTGAGCGACCTGCCGGCCTGGGCGCTGCTGATCGGCATCGCCGCGCCCTGGTACGCCTATGCGCTGCACCGCCACGGCCAGGCCTTCATCGATGGTTTCTTCGTCAAGCACAACCTGGCGCGCTACAGCAACCCGATGGAGCAGCA
The DNA here is from genome assembly GCF_041914305.1 of Ideonella sp. Taxonomy (NCBI): domain Bacteria; kingdom Pseudomonadati; phylum Pseudomonadota; class Betaproteobacteria; order Burkholderiales; family Sphaerotilaceae; genus Ideonella; species Ideonella sp. The sequence continues at coordinate 66,302 of NZ_JAYSDQ010000027.1, read as the reverse complement.
CGGCGGCAGCTGGGCCTACTACCTGGTTGTGATGCCCTTGCTGCTGTTGCCGTGGGCGCCGCTGCTGGCCGCTGTGGTGCGGCGGGTGCGTGGCCACTGGCAAGACCCGCTCGGCCGCTTCCTGCTCGGCTGGGGCGGCTTCGTGCTGGTGTTCTTCTCGTTGTCGGGCACCAAGCTGCCGCACTACGTGCTGTATGGCGCCACACCATTCGTGCTGCTGATGGCGATCGAGCTGGAGCGCTGTGGCGCAGTGATGCGCTGGGCACTGGGCCTGGCCTGCCTCGCGCTGCTGGCGCTGGTGGTGTTGCCGGCCTGGACCGCGCCGCAGTGGATCGGCCAGGTCAAGCACCCGATGTACCGCGCCTTGCTGGCCGGCGCCGGCCAGCCGCTGGGGTTGATGATCGCCGGCACGGTCGCGGCCGGTGTCGTGATCGGCCTCACCGCGGCGCCGGCGCGCCTGCGCGAGGGGCTGGCCGCCAGCGCCGCGCCGCTGCTGTCGGCCTGCGTCGTCGCGCTGGTGTTGCTGGGCTTCGGCCTGCCGTGGTGGGGCACGCTGCTGCAAGGGCCTGTGCGCGACGCCGCGCTGGCCGCACGCGACCGGCCCGAGCCGGCCGTGCAATGGCAGCTGCACCAACCCAGTTTCTCGGTCTACCGCGGCCAACCCACGCCGCGCCGCAAGCCGCGGCCGGGCGAGCTGGCGCTGATCCGCGTCGACCACCTGAAGAAGCTGCCGGCCGACCAAGCCAACGCCTACGACACGGTGTTCGAAGAGCGCGGGATCGCGCTGATCCACTGGCGCGGCGCGCCTTGAAACACCGGCGCGACGCGCCCTGAGCCTCACCCCTGCCGTGGGCTGAGCAGCACGACGCGTTTCCAGTCCTGCGCGATCGTGCGGTGCGACAGGCACGAGCTGGCGCATTGGGGCGAGCCCAGCGCCGAGCACTGCAAGGTCTCGGCGCGCTGCTCGCGCGCGAAAGCGCTGGTCCAGATCTCGCGTGCGCTTTGGCGCGTGATGTTGCCGATCACCGGGTACTCCCAGCAGGTGCGCACATCGCCGTTGGCCAGGATGTGAAAGTCCCGCAGCCCGACCCGGCAGGGCGTGCGCGCGGGCTGCACCCGGTCGCCCCGGAAGTGCGCCGGCCACGACAACAGCCGGCGCTCCTCGGTCTCGATCGGTGCCCCCGCCCGCTTGGCCGCGACCAGCGACTGCACCACCTGCGCCAGCTGCGCGTCGTCTGCCGGGCGCAGCCACAGGTCACGCTTGACCTCGGTCGTCCATGGGCGAACCGGGCTGAAATCGACCGACGATGCACCGGCCTGCACGGCCCAGTCGACCAGGTCGCGCATCTCGTGCAGGTTCTGGCGGTGCACGGTGGCCTTGATGCGGATCGGGAAGCTGCCGCCCGCCGCGTCGCGCGCTGAGCGCAGCCGCTGCAGCCCCTGGCGGATGCGGGCCAGCGAGCCGGGCATGCCGCGCGACGCGTCGTGCACCGCATCGGTGGCGCCGTCGACCGAGATGTCCACGTTGAGCGGCGACGCCGCCACGATGCGCGCCACATTCGACGCCGTCAGCGCCGACCCGTTGGTGATCATGCCCCAGTGGATCCGCCGCGCCGCGCACCACTGCACCAGGTCGAGAAAGGGCTTGAACATCAGCGGCTCGCCGCCGGCGAACTGCACGTTGAAGCGCCCGACATAAGCTTGCAGATCGGCGAAGGCGTGCTGCCACTGCGCCAGGCTCATCTCGGCCGGGTAGTCGTCCAGCCGCCAGCAGGCGCACGAGCCGCAGCGGTAGTTGCAGCGCTCGGTCGGGTGGGCCCGGATCGCGAACGGCCGCGACAACTCCAGCCCGGTGCCGAGCTGAATCGCCTCGCGCAGTTCCTGGCCCAGCCGCTGGCTGCCCAGCGACACCAACCGAGCCACCTGGCGCGGCTTCATGGCCGACTCCCGCGGCGGTACATCGACCACGATTTGGCGAAACCGCCGACGCGCTCGGTGTAGACCTGGGCTTCGGGGAACAGCTGCCTGAGCAGGCTGAGCTTCAGGTGGCTCGTCTGCGCCAGCGGGCAGTGCCAGGGCTGGTGGGCGTGCCGCCGGTCCTGCCAGGCGGCCCAGGCGTTGCGCAGCGGCCGCGGGTAGAACCAGTAGAACGGCAGGCCGGTGTGCGCCTCGATCGGGAAGGTGTAGGCCGGCGTCTGCACCCAGTAGCTGCGGCCGACGCGGCGCACCTCGCGCGCAAAGCAGGCCACGCGCTCGGCATCGCCCAGGTGCTCGATCACGCTGTTGCTGAACACGATGTCGAACGACTGGTCGGCGAACTGGCCCAGGTCGGTGGCGTCGCCGACGATCACCCGCCACTCGGCGCCGTTGGTGGGCAGGCGCCACGGTCGCAAGGTGCCGGCGCTGGCGGCCGACGTGTTCAGCAAGGTCAGCCGGTAGGGCTGCTCGGCCAGCGTCCAGGTCTCGATGTTGCCGCCCAGGTCGAGGATGCGGTCACCCGGGCGGGCACCGAGCCGGTCAGCAAATGCCCGCAGGCGGCGCGCCCGCCAGTGCCGTTGCAGACGCTCTTTCAGCGGCGCCGGGTGCGGGGCGGCGTGGCCCGCGGGATCGGTGTGCTCGGATCCTGTGCCGTGACGGCTGGCAGGCGCCGTGTGATGGCCCATGTTGCTTACCCCCCGTTTTTTTTCTGCCCAGCGCCCGGCGTTGCGCCGGCGGCGAGGACGAAACCATCCTAGTCCCGGGGTGCTCACATGTTGCGTGCTTTTTGCACGTTAGCTGGCCGGGCGGCCAAAGTCTGTCAACCTAGGGGGAGGTGCTGTCAGTGCCGAGCCCGGCCATCCATAACCCGGCAGTCAAGCGGCTAGCATGGCGCCACCACATCGACACGATTTCGGGGTTCACCATGAGCACGTCCTGGTACAGCGTGGCCGCCGCGGGCGGCCGGTTTCAGCGCCTGGCCGCAGCGGCCGGGGCCGCCATGGCATTGGCGGGGGCGTGGCCCGGCCCCGCCGAGGCGGGCACACGCTTTTCCGAGCCGGCCGTGTTCGACCGCACGACCGATGGTGCGTATTCGAACGCCGCCCTGGCGCTGGGCGCCGACGGGGCGTTCTATGGCACGACCGAGATGGGCGGCCAGTACGACCATGGCACCGTCTTTCGCTTCGTGCCGGGCCAGGGCATCGAGGCGGTGCACCATTTCAAGAAGAAGGACGGCCGCGCCCCGCGCGCCGGCCTGCTGCTGCTGGCCGATGGCAGCCTGTGGGGCGTGGCCAGCCAGGGTGGCCGCCACGACAAGGGCACCATCTTCCGCCTCGCGCCGGGCGGCCAGCTCGAGGCGGTGCACGCCTTCGACGGTGTCGACGGCGAATACCCGCTGGCCACCTTGACGCAGGCCCGTGACGGCTGGCTCTACGGCGCCACGGCCGGCCGGACGGACGCCTACGCCGGCTCGGTCTTCCGCATCGACCCGGCCAGCCGCCGCTTCGAGCTGCTGCACCGTTTCGAGGGCTCGGCCAATTCGGCGCCGCTGGGCCATTCGCCCACCGGCAAGCTGCTGCAGGCCCGCGACGGCTACCTCTATGGCACCGCCTACCGGGGCGGCAGCCACGGTCAGGGCACGGTCTACCGTGTCGACCCGGCCAGCGGCCAGGTCCAGCTCGTCCATGTCTTCGACGGCAGCCAGGGGTGCGAGCCCTACGCCGGCTTGACCGAAGGCCCCGACGGCGCGTTGTATGGCGCGGCGACCCAGTGCGGCGCGGGCGGCTCGGGGACGGTGTTCCGGCTCACGCCGACGGCGCAAGGTGCCGACGTGCAGGCCTTGCACCACTTCGACTGGTTCAACGAGGCGTCCGGGCCGGTCTGTGACCTGACCCTGGCCAGCGACGGCTACCTTTATGGGTGCACCCAAGACATGGGTTATGGCAGCGCCTTCCGCATCCTGCCCGACGGGCACGCGTACAACCGCTTCGTGCTCGCCGGCTGGCGCACACCGAGCAAGGGCGCCTTCCCGTGGGGCCGCCTGCTCGAGCACGACGGGGCCTTGTGGGGCACGCTGTCGATGGGCGTCTACACCGAGTACTCGGCCGGCACGATCTACAAGCTGACAACGACCAAGGTGCAGCCTTGAACGGTGCGCCGCGCCGCCCCCCGGCGGCGCGGCGCTAAGTAGTTCCACGCGTTCGCGCACGGGCTGGGTGGCTAGAGTCGGCCACAGCCACCGGAGCCCACCATGCCGAACCGCCAGCCCACCCGTCGCCAATGTCTCGAAGCGATCGCCGCGTTCGGCGCGGCCGGGCTGCTGCCCCGTCACGCCTGGGCGCAGGCCGCGTGGCCGAGCAAGTCGGTGCGGTTCGTCGTGCCGTTCGCGCCGGGCGGCAGCTCCGAGATCGTCGCGCGCACGACGGCGGCCGAGCTGAGCAAGTCGCTCGGGCAGAGCGTGTATGTCGACAACAAGCCCGGGGGTGCCGGCAACGTGGCGATGGCCGAGGTCGCGCGGGCCGACGACCAGCACACGCTGATCCTGGGCCACATCGGCACGCTGGCGGTCAACCCGTACATCTTCGACAAGCTGCCCTACGACCCGAACAGGGACTTCAAGCCGATCTCGCTGCTGGCCAAGGTGCCCAGCCTGTACCTCGTGCACCCGGACCTGCCGGTCAAGAACCTGAAGGAATTCATCGCGCTGGCCAAGGCCAAGCCAGGCCGGCTGAACTACGGCTCGGCCGGCAACGGCAGCGCCGGCCACCTGGCGATGGAATACCTGAAGATGGCCAGCGACACCTTCATCCTGCACGTGCCCTACCGCGGCACCGGCCCGCAGCTGACCGACCTGCTGGCCGGCCGGCTCGACGCAGCGTCGGTCGGCGCACCGGCGGTGCTGCAGTTCATCAAGGCCGGCAAGCTGCGCTGCATCGCCACCGGCACCACCCAGCGCATCCCGCAACTGCCGGATGTGCCGACCGTCGCCGAGCAGGGCTACCCCGGCTTCGAGATGACGCAGTGGTACGGCCTGATGGCCCCCGCCTCGCTGCCGCAGCCGGCCGCCGACAAGCTGGCCGCCGCCGCCGCGAAAGCGATGCGCGAGAAAGACGCGCTCGACCGCTTGTCCAACGACGCGGCGATCGCCGTCGGCAGCACCCCGGCCGAATTCGCCGCCTTCATCGCTGCCGAGCAAAAGCGCTGGAAGCCGGTGATCGCGCGGGCCAAGATCAAGCCCGATTGACCGGGGCTCACGGCACGAACCGGTAGCCGATGCCGGCCTCGGTGACGAGGTGGCGCGGCATCGAGGCATCGGCCTCGATCTTCTTGCGCAGGTTCGCCATGTGAACGCGCACGTAGTGGGTGTCCTCGGCATGGCCTGGGCCCCACACGGCCTTGAGCAGCTGCCGATGGGTGATCACGCGGTCGGGCTGCGCGGTCAGGTAGGTCAGCAGCCGGTACTCGATGGGCGTCAGGTGCAAGGCCTGCCCGGCGCGCTCCACGCTGCGGCGGGCCAGGTCGATGCGCACGTCGCCGAAGTCGACCAGAGGCTCGCCGGCGGGTGTTTGCTGGCTGTGGCGGCGCAACTGCGCCCGCACCCGCGCCAGCAGCTCGCCGGCGCCGAAGGGCTTGACCAGGTAGTCGTCGGCGCCGGCATCGAGCGCCGCGATCTTGTCGGCCTCGCTGCTGCGCGCCGACAGCACGATCACCGGCACCGACGACCAGCCGCGCAGGTCGCGGATGAAGTCCACGCCGTCGCCATCGGGCAGGCCGAGGTCGAGCACCACCACGTCCGGTCGGCGCGTGCCGGCGTCGATCAGCGCGCGCTTGACGCCGTCGGCCTCGAACACCTCGTGGCCTTCGGATTCGAGCGCCAGCCGGACGAAGCGCCGGATGTCGGCCTCGTCTTCGACGATCAGGACGCGCATGGGGTGGTCGCTCATGACGAGGCGGGCGCGGTGGCCAGGGCGTGCATGGCGCCATCATCGCTCGGCGGCTCGCCACGCGGCAACGTGACGACGAAGCGCGCGCCGCCATCGGGGCGTGTCTGGCCGCGGATTTCGCCGCCATGGGCGCGCAGGATCGCCCGGCAGATCGCGAGCCCCAGGCCCACGCCAGGGGTGGCGCTCTCTTTGCGCCCGCGCTCGAACTTCTCGAAGATGGCCTCTTCGCGGCCCTGCGGCAGGCCGGGGCCATGGTCGTCGAGCCACAGCTCGACCGCGGCGTCGTTGGCCTGCGCGCTGATCTCGATCGGCGAGCCCGGCGGCGTGTACTTGACGGCGTTTTCCAGCAGGTTGACCAGCACGCGCTCGATCAGCGAGGCGTCCAGGTGCAGCAGCGGCAGATCGTCCGCCAGCTTCACCTGCACCGGCCGGCCGGCCAGCGTGGTGCTGCTGGCGGCGAGTGCACTGCCCACCACCTCTTCGAGCGGCTGCCATTGCAGGTTGAGCTGCACCGCGCCCGATTCCAGCCGGGCCATGTCCAGCAGGTTGGCCACCAGGGCGTTCATCCGCAACGCCGATTGGCGCATCGACTCGGCGATCTCGTGCTGCTGGCCGCTCAGCGGCGGGCGGGTCAGCGCCAGCGAGTCGGCCAGGCCCACCATCGCCGCCAGCGGCGTGCGCAGGTCATGCGAGATCGCCGACAGCAGCGAATTGCGCAGGCGCTCCGATTCCATCTGCAGCGTGGTCGACTGCGCCACCTCGATGTAGTGGATGCGCTCGAGCGAGATCGCGATCAGCGAGGCGCAGGTGTCGAGCACACGCCGCTGCTCGGGCCCCCACAGCCGCGCATCGGCCGGCTCGATGGCCAGCACGCCGCGCAGTCGCATCGGGGCCTTCAGCGGCAGCACCAGGCAGGCGCTGGCCGGCAGGGTGTCGGTGCCGCGGCCGGCCGGCTCGCCGCGGTCGTAGGCCCATTGCGCCACCCCCATGTCGACCGACGCGGTGGCGCCCTGCGCCAACTGCAGCCGGTCGTCGGTGTCCGCCACCAGCAGGGCGCTCTTGGCGCCGAACTCGGCCAGCAGGAAGCGGGCGCCGATCTCGGCCACCTGATCGGTCAGCAATGCGCCCGACAGGTCTCGCGACATCTCGTACAGCCCCCGCACCCGTTGCTCGCGCTGGGTGGCGGCCTCGGCCTGGACCTTGAGGCCCGCGGTGAGCTGGCCCACCACCAGCGCGACCACCAACATCACGCCGAAGGTGACCAGGTACTGCGCGTCGCTGACGGCGAAGGTGAAGCGCGGCGGAACGAAGAACAGGTCGAACAGGCCGACGCCGACAAAGGCCGCCAGCACGGCCGGCCCGCGCCCCCACAACAGCGCCACGCCGACCACCGCGAGCAGGAACAGCATCACGATGTTGGTCAGCTCCAGCACACCCAGCAAGGGCGTGGCGGCCACGGCGACACCGCTGCAGGCCAGCACCGCGGCCACATACCCGATCCAGCGGTGGCCTTGCGCCTCGGGCGTGCCCGCCGGTGGCGCGGCCGAGCCTCGACGGGCCGCCGACACTGCCGGCAAGGCGACCTGAAGCACGTCCAGGTCGTCGCCGCGGGCCGCCACCGCGTCGGCCAGCGATTGTTGCCACGGCCAGTGCCAACGCTTCTCGCGTCGCCCGACCACCAGCCGGGCGAGGTTGTGTTCGCGCGCGTAGCGCACCAGCGCGGGCCCGACCTCGGGCGCCGCCAGCGTGGCGGTGTTGGCGCCGAGTTCCTGGGCCAGGTTCAGCACCCGCAGCACGTGTTGGCGCTCGGCCTCGGGCAGCTGCTGCAGGGCCGGCGTCTCGACATGCACGGCGTGCCAGCCGACATCCAGCTGCGCGGCCATCCGTGCGCAGCTGCGAACGACTTTCTCACCGTGTTCGCCAGGCCCCACGCAGGCCAGCATGGCCTCGCGGGTGGGCCAGACACGGGCGGTCGTGCTCTGGCGCCGGTAGGCCTGCATCTCGCCGTCGACGCGGTCGGCGGTGCGGCGCAACGCCAGCTCGCGCAGGGCCAGCAGGTTGCCCTTGCGAAAGAAGTTCTTCGTCGCGCGCTCGGCCTGCTGCTCGATGTAGACCTTGCCTGCGGCCAGCCGTTGCAGCAGTTCGTCCGGCGGTAGATCGACGACGACGACCTCGTCGGCCTCGTCGAAGATCCTGTCGGGCACGGTCTCCCAGACGCGGATGCCGGTGATGCCGCTGACGATGTCGTTCAGGCTCTCCAGGTGCTGCACGTTCATCGTCGACCAGACGTCGACGCCCCGGTCCAGCAGCTCTTCCACGTCCTGCCAGCGCTTGGGGTGGCGCGAGCCGGGGGCGTTGCTGTGGGCCAGTTCGTCCAGCAGCACCAGCGCGTCGGGGTGGCCCTTGGCCCAGTCCAGCGCGCCGTCGAGGTCGAACTCGCGCAGCACGCGGTCGCGGTAGGACACCTCTTTGCGCGGCAACAGCGGCAGGTCGCGCGCCATCGCCTCGGTGTCCACCCGGCCGTGGGTCTCGACGATGCCGACGATCAACCGGGCGCCCTGGGCCTGGGCGGCCCTGGCCGCGTTGAGCATCGCGTAGGTCTTGCCGACCCCGGCCGACGCGCCGAAGAAGATCTTCAGCCGGCCGCGTTGGGCACGCGCTTCTTCGGCCTGCACACGTTGCAGCAGGGCATCGGGGTCGGGGCGCTCAGTGGTCATCGTGCGCAGCCCTCGGGCGACAGTGTTTTCATTCCGGTCACAACCAGCCGGCGCGGCGGAAGCGCCACCACAGCACGCCGGCGGCGGTGCAGATCATGCCCAGGGCCATCGGGTAGCCGTAGGCCCACTTCAGCTCGGGCATGTGCTCGAAGTTCATGCCCCAGATGCCGGCCAGGGCGGTCGATACGCCGAAGATCGCCGCCCAGGCCGCCAGCCGCTTGGTGGTCTCGCTTTCCTCGATCGTGACCATCGACAGGTTGACCTGGATCGCCGTGCCGATGGTGTCGCGAATCGCGTCGATCGAGGCATTGATGCGCGCCAGGTGGTCGTGCACGTCGCGGAAGTAGTCTTGCGTCTGCACGCACACCGCCGGCACGCGGCCGCCGTGCAGCTTGGCCGACGCTTCGAGCAGCGGCGCGACCGCGTGGCGCAGCACGGTGGCGCGGCGCTTGAGCACGTACAGCCGCTCGATGTTCCAGCGGGCCGAACCGCGGTCGAAGATCTGCGCCTCGATGCCTTCCAGCTCGGTCTCGATCGCGTCGAGCAGCGGAAAGTAGCGGTCCACCACCGCATCCATCAGCGCGTAGAAGACGAAGCCGGCGCCGTGGCGCAGCAAATGCGGCTCGAGCTCGCAGCGCTCGCGCACGCCCAGGAAATGCTGGCTGCTGTGGTTGCGCACCGAGAGCACGAAGTTCGGGCCGACGAAGACATCGACCTCGCCCGGGCGCAGCTCGCCTTGCTCGACCTCGATCAGTTGCATCACGGCGAACAGGACGTGGCCATACTCTTCGAGCTTGGGGCGTTGATGGCCGTTGCGCGCGTCCTCGATCGCCAGGTCGTGCAGGTCGAATTCGCGCTGCATCTGGGTCAACTCGTCGTCGGTCGCGTCGCGCAGGGCGACCCACACGAAACAGCCAGGGCGCTGGAGGTAGTCGCTGATGTCTTCGACCGCCAGGTCGGCGAGCTTGCGACCGTCTTCGTAGGCAACGCAGTTGATCAGCATGGGGCCTCGTCGGGTTCAGCTGCGCATCTTGTCATTCTTCGCAGCGGCGAAGGCCCAGGCACAGAACCCTGGCACCTCAAGGCTTGGCCGCAAGCGCGTCGAGCGCGAGGTTCAGCATCAGCACGTTGACCCGCGGCTCGCCGATGAAGCCGAGCCAGGCGCCTTCGGTGTGCTGGTCGACGATGGCGCGCACCTGCTCTTCAGGCAGGCCGCGCGCCTTGGCCACGCGGGCCAGCTGGTAGTCGGCCGCGGCGCGGCTGATGTGCGGGTCGAAACCGCTGGCCGAGGTGGTGACCAGGTCGACCGGCACCGGCGCGGTGTTGCCGGGGTCGGCCGCGCGCAGGGCATCGACGCGGCCCTTGACCGCTTCGACGAGTGCCGGGTTCAACGGGCCGGCTTGGGTGCCCATCGAGTTGGCGGCGTTGTAGGCCATCGGCGTGGTGGCCGACGGGCGGCTCCAGAAGTGCTTCGGGTCGCTGAAGGCCTGGCCGATCAGGCGCGAGCCGACCGGCTGGCCCTCTCGCAGGATCAGGCTGCCGTTGGCGGCGTCGGGGAAGGCGACCTGCGCCACGCCGGTGGTCAACAGCGGGTAGGCCAGGCCGGTGACGACCGAGAGCACGACGAACAGCGTGATCGCCGGGCGCAGCAGGCCTTCGGAGGTGGTGGCGTGCGACGTCGCGGCCACGGTGGTAGAGACAGTCATGAAGAACTCCTTGTGCCTCAGGCCATGCCCATGGCGGCCACGGCCATGTCGATCAGCTTGATGCCGATGAACGGAACGATCACACCGCCCAGGCCATAGATCAGCAGGTTGCGGCGCAGCAGCGAGGCGGCACCCACGGCGCGGTAGGCCACGCCCTTGAGCGCCAGCGGGATCAGGAAGACGATGATCAGCGCGTTGAAGATCACCGCCGACAAGATCGCCGAGGTCGGGCTGGCCAGCCCCATCACGTTCAGCGCCGCCAGCTGCGGGTAGGTGGTCACGAAGGCCGCCGGGATGATCGCGAAGTACTTGGCGATGTCGTTGGCGATCGAGAAGGTCGTCAGCGAGCCGCGTGTCATCAGCATCTGCTTGCCGGTCTCGACGATCTCGATCAGCTTGGTCGGGTTGCTGTCGAGGTCGACCATGTTGCCTGCCTCCTTCGCCGCCTGGGTGCCGGTGTTCATCGCCACCGCCACGTCGGCTTGTGCCAGCGCCGGGGCGTCGTTGGTGCCGTCGCCGGTCATCGCGACCAGCCGGCCGGCCGTCTGGTGCTCGCGAATCAGCTTCAGCTTGGCCTCCGGCGTGGCCTCGGCCAGGAAGTCGTCGACACCCGCCTCGGCCGCGATGGCGGCCGCGGTGAGCCGGTTGTCACCGGTCACCATCACCGTCTTGATGCCCATGCGGCGCAGCTCGGCGAAGCGCTCCTTGATGCCACCCTTGACGATGTCCTTCAGCTCGACCACGCCGAGCACCTTGGTGCCGTCGGAAACCACCAGCGGCGTGCTGCCGCGGCGGGCCACGTCGTCGACCTGTGTCTGCAGCGCGGCCGGGAAGCTGCCGCCGAGCGCCTCGATGTGCTTGCGCACGGCCTCGGCAGCACCCTTGCGCACCAGGCGCCCTTCGGGCAGGTCGACACCACTCATCCGGGTCTGGGCGGTGAAATGCACGAAGTGGGCGTTCAGCGCCGCCAGGTCACGCTCGCGCAGGTTGAACTTCTGCTTGGCCAGCACGACGATGCTGCGGCCTTCGGGCGTTTCGTCGGCCAGCGAGGCGAGCTGGGCCGCATCGGCCAGTTCGGCTTCTTTCACGCCGGGCGCCGGCATGAACGCACTGGCCTGGCGATTGCCGAGGGTGATGGTGCCGGTCTTGTCCAGCAGCAGCACGTCGACATCGCCGGCGGCCTCGACCGCGCGGCCCGAGGTGGCGATCACATTGGCCTGCATCATCCGGCTCATGCCGGCCACGCCGATGGCCGACAGCAGGCCGGCGATCGTGGTCGGGATCAGGCAGACCAGCAGCGCGATCAGCACCACCAGGCTCACCGGCGTGCCCGAGCCGGCCACGTCGACCCCGAACTGCGAGAACGGCAGCAGCGTGACGACGACACCGAGGAACACGATCGTCAGCGCGACCAGCAGAATGGTCAGCGCGATCTCGTTGGGCGTCTTCTGGCGCTTGGCGTTCTCGACCATCGCGATCATCCGGTCGACGAAGGTCTCGCCGGGGTTGACCGTGACGCGCGCGATGATCCAGTCCGACAGCACGCGTGTGCCGCCCGTCACCGCCGAGAAGTCGCCGCCCGATTCGCGGATCACCGGCGCCGATTCGCCGGTGATGGCGCTTTCGTCGACCGAGGCCACGCCTTCGATCACTTCGCCGTCGGCCGGCACCACGTCCTGCGCCTCGATCAGCACAATGTCGCCCTTGCGCAGGCTGTCGGCTTCCAGCGGGTGCCACTTCATCGCGGTGCGCGACGTGCCCTGGATGAAGCTGCCTTCGAGCTTCTTGGCCCAGGTCTTCTTCTTCAGCCCGCGCAGCGAGGCGGCCTGCGCCTTGCTGCGGCCTTCGGCCAGCGCCTCGGCGAAGTTGGCGAACAGCACGGTGAACCACAGCCAGATCGCGACGCCGATCGTGAACACGCTCGGCTGCTGCACGGCCAGGGCGGTGGTGAAGGCGCTGCCCACGTAGACGACGAACATCACGGGGTTGCGCCACTGGACCTGCGGGGCCAGTTTCTTGAAGGCGTCGACCAGCGCCGGCCGGGCCAGCGTCGGGTCGAACAAAGCGAGAGACTTGCGGGTCATGAATGGCTCCACAGCACCAGGTGCTCGACGACGGGGCCGAGCGCCAATGCCGGCACGTAGTTCAACAGGCCGATCAGCAGCACGGAGCCGATCAACAAAGAGACAAACAGCGGGCCATGGGTCGGCAAGGTGCCTTCAGTCGCGCCGATGCGCTTCTTCGCCGCCAGCGAGCCGGCGATGGCCAGCACCGGCACGATCACGCCGAAGCGGCCGAACCACATCGCGATGGCCAGCATCACGTTGTAGAAGGGCGTGTTGGCCGACAGGCCACCGAAGGCGCTGCCGTTGTTGTTGCCGGCCGAGCTGAACGCGTAGAGGATCTCCGAGAACCCATGCGCGCCCGGGTTGGCAACGCCCACCCGGCCGGCATCGGCCATCACGGCGACGGCAGTGCCCAGCAACACGAGCAGCGGCGTGACGAGGATGGCGATCGACACCATCTTCATCTCGTAGGCTTCGATCTTCTTGCCCAGGTATTCCGGCGTGCGGCCGATCATCAGGCCGGCGATGAAGACCGCCAGGATGGCGAACACCAGCATGCCGTACAGGCCGGCGCCGACGCCGCCGAACACCACCTCGCCCAACTGCATCAGCACCAGCGGCACGCCACCGCCCAGCGGGGTGAACGAGTCGTGCCAGCTGATGATGGCGCCGCACGACGCGGCGGTGGTGATGGTGGCGAACAGGCCGGTGGCGGCGATGCCGAAGCGGGCCTCTTTGCCTTCCATGTTGCCGCCCGGCTGGGTGGCGCTGGCGGCCTGGTCCACACCCAGTGCGGTGAACTGCGGGTTGCCCTGCTGCTCGAAGGTCATCGCCCCGATGGCGAAGACCACGAACATCACGGCCATCGCCGCATAGACCGTCCAGCCCTGGCGCTGGTCACCGACCATGCGGCCGAAGACGAAGCACAGCGCCGCGGGGATCGCGAAGATGCTGAGCATCTGCAAGAAGTTTGACAGCGGCGTCGGGTTCTCGAACGGGTGCGCCGAGTTGGCGTTGAAGAAGCCGCCACCATTGGTGCCGAGCATCTTGATCGCCAGCTGCGAGGCCACCGGGCCCATGGCCAGGGTCTGGGTTTCGCCGCTCTTGTCGACCATCACCGGCTGGCCCTTGTCGACCATCACCGGCTGGCCCTTGTCGTCCTTCACCGGCTGGCCGTCGGCCCCCAGTTGCGGCTCTTGCCAGGTCACCGGCTCGACGGTCTTCACGTCGGTGTAGCTGGAGAAGTTCTGGACCACGCCCAGGCTGGTCAGCACCAGCGCGAAGACAAAGCACAGCGGCAGCAGCACCCACAAGGTGGCACGGGTCAGGTCGACCCACACGTTGCCGATGGCGCTGGCCGAATGGCGGGCGAAGCCGCGCACCAGCGCAATGACCACCACGATGCCGGTGGCGGCGGACAGGAAGTTCTGCACCGTCAGACCCAGCATCTGGGTCAGGTAGCTCATCGTGGTTTCACCACCGTAGCCCTGCCAGTTGGTGTTGGTGACGAAGCTGATGGCCGTGTTGAAGGCCGAGTCCGGCGTCACGGCGCCCATGGCTTGCGGGTTCAACGGCAGCACGCCTTGCAGACGCTGCAACGCATACACCGCGACCACCCCCAGGCCATTGAAGATCAGCAGCCCGGTGGCATACCGCAGCCAGCCCGACTCGTGCTCGGGCCTGATGCCGGCCAGGCGGAACAACGGGGTCTCGACTTTGCGGCCGAGGGCAAAGCGCCCGGCCATCACCGCGTCGATCATGCGAGCCAGCGGCCAGGCGATGGCGACCAGCACCACCATGAAGGCCACCAGCAGAAACCATGCTGAGGGGGTCATGAGAAGTCCTCCGGCCGCAGAAGCACGGCCACGAGGTAGACGAACAGGCCGGCCGCCAGAAGGCCGGCGACGATGGTCCACGCGCTCATCGCTGGTCCTCCCGCGTGCGAATGCGGTCGCAGCCGCGGGCAAGGCCCCAGATGGCCAGCCAGAAGACGGCGGCCAGGCCCAGGTATGTGATGTCCATGACACCCTCCGTGTAGATGCAGGGATCGTAGGAATCCCGGCGTCAAGAGGGGCTCAAGACTGCTGCGGCAGGCATCAAGAAGGTATCAAGACGCGAGCGGGCAGGGCGCCGCTGGGCGGAGCGCAACGACCAAGCCGTGCGATCGGGCGACCGCACCTCGCCGACGCGATGGCGCCGGCTCAACTACGCCTGCGCCATCGGCGCAGCAGGGCGCTTCAGGCGGCGACCGGCGTGGCCATGAAGGCCCGCGGCACGCCGTGGTGCGTGCCCTGGCCGACGATCTGGCCGAGGTTGTTGATGTCGACCGCCTTGTTCAGCACCCAACCGTCGTGGTCGCCGTCGATCAGGCGGTTCAGGTCGACCATCGTGCCGTCTTGCCAGACGAAGGCGTGCGGCTGGCGCGGGCTGGCGCTCTCGACGATGGCCGACGTGCCGACGACGATGCCGGCGTCGTTCAGCGCGCGCGGCAGCAGGCTTTGCCGCGGCCCCGGCAACTGGCCGAGGTCGATCGCCACGCCGTTGTGCCACAGGTAGCCGCGGCCGATGCGGTCGTCGTCGGCCGGCCGGTAGCGGCCGCAGACCTGGCCGGCGCTGTTGATGCACAGCGCCTCGTGCTCGGTCGAGTCGAACACCTCGAGCCTGGCGGCCGCGCCGTCGCGGTAGATGAACGACACGGTCTGCTGCTTCTTCTGCTGGCTGACACCGACCACGACGCCGGCCTGGTTGATCGCGTTGGCCTGAACGATCACCAGGCCGGTTTCGGCGCTCAGGTCGATCATCTGGCCATCGCGCCACAACACGCCCGAGCCGGGGTACATGAAGCCGGTCACGACGCCGGCGTCGTTGATGTCGGTGGTGAAGGTGCTGTCGCGGCTGTTGTGCTTGCTGAAGTATTGGCGCGTGCCGCCTTGCCAGACCCACGCGCTTTGCAGGTAGCTCAGGTCGGCGTTGTTGGTGTCGTGGCCGCGGCGGACGACACGCTGTGCCGCTCCATGCGCAGGCCGCGCATGTGGCCGGCCTCGGAGATGAAGGCCACGCCCTTGTTGTCGCCCGCATGCCGGGTGGCGGTGCCCACGGCCACGCCGCTGTCGTTGAGGCCGTTGACGAGGATGGTCGGGCCGCCCAGGTCGCCGAGGTCGGTGATGCGGTAGCGCGGCCAGGCCGCTGCGGCGCGGGCCGGCAGGCCGGCGGTGGCCAGCGTGGCGCCCAGGCCCTGGGCCAGAAACTCGCGGCGGCCGATTGGCGATGACGACATGAAGATGCCCTCCGTGATGGGTGATCGGCAATGGTGCCGAGTTTCGCCGAAACCGCCGGCCGGGGCCTGCCCACCCTGCGCGGGCTGCGCCGGTGCCAGACAATCGAGGGTTTGCCCGCCGATGCCCGGCGGCGTTTTCTGGCTGTTTTTCCTGGCTGTACCTGCATGATGTCGATCCACCTGTTCGGGCGCGTTGCCGCCCTGGGGCTGCTGAGCCTCGCGAGCCTGCTGCCCACCCCGGCCGATGCCGAAACCACCGCCGTGACGGGCGCCGGCTCGTCGGCGGCCGCGCCGGTCTACAAGGCCTGGGCGACCGAATACGCCAAGCAGCATGGCGACGCGCTGGACTACGCGCCGGTGGGCTCGGGCGCCGGCATGGCGAAGATCCGCGCCGGCGAGGTCGACTTCGGCAGCTCCGACGTGATCGCGGCCCCGAAAGAGCTCGACAAGGACGGCCTGGTGATGTTTCCGACCGTCATCACCGGCGTGGTGCCGGTGGTCAACCTGCCGCGTGTCGGCGCCAACGCCTTGCGCCTGAACGGCGAGGTGCTGGCGCAGATCTTCCTCGGCGAGATCACGCAGTGGGACGCGGCGCCGATCAAGGCGCTGAACCCCGAGCTGAAGCTGCCCAACCTGCCGATCCGCCGTGTCGTGCGCGCCGATGGCTCGGGCACCACGTTTCACTTCACCGACTACCTGAGCCGCGTCAGCCCGCCCTGGAAGCAGCGCCACGGTGCCGCCAGCAAGCTCGACTGGGCCGGCGAGGTGCTGGCGGTCAAGGGCAGCGCCGAGGTTTCGAAGGCGGTGCGCGCCACCACCGGCGCGATCGGCTACATCGACTACAACTACGTGCAGTCCGACGGCCTGGCCGGCGTGGCGATGAAGAACGCCGATGGCCAGTTCGTCGTCGCCAGCGTCGAGAGCTTTCGCGAGGCGGTGACGCGCAGTGCCTGGTTCAGCCAGGGCGATTTCTCGGCGTCGATCTGCGACGGCCCCGGCGCCAAGACCTGGCCGCTGACGATGGGCACCTACATCGCGCTGCCCCGCGTCTCGAAGAGCAGCGAGCGCACCGAGCGCACGCTGCGCTTCATCGTCTGGTCTTACCTGCGTGGCGACGCGCTGGCCCGCGAGGCGCGCTTCGTGCCGCTGCCGGCCAAGGTGCAGGCCAGTGCCTACAAGGAGATCTCCAAGGTCTCGACCGCCAGCGGCGAATCGCTCGGCGTGAAGGTGCTGAACGCGCTGATCAAGTGACACGACGGCGTCGGCGGCCATGCGCCGCCCGGCGCTCCGGGCGGGCGCGTTCTGTCACACAAGCGCATTGAAATGGCGGGCCATGCCGTTGCCCGCCCCTCGACCCGCCCCTGATTTCCCGCCGGGCTTTCGCTGGCTGATCGCGGCGCAGTTCTCGTCCGCGCTGGCCGACAACGCGCTGTTGATCGTCACCATCGCGTTGTTACAAGAGCAGGGCCTGCCAGGCTGGTGGGCGCCGCTGCTGAAGTTTGGCTTCACGGTCTCGTATGTGCTGCTGGCGCCGTTCGTCGGGCCGCTGGCCGATGCGTTTGCCAAGGCGCGGCTGATGGCCTGCATGAACGCGGTCAAGGCGCTCGGCGTGCTGGCGCTGCTGGCCGGCGTGCAGCCGGTGCTGGCGTTCGTCGTCGTCGGCTTCGGCGCGGCGGCCTATGCGCCGTGCAAGTACGGGTTGATCACCGAGCTGGTGCCCATGCACCGGCTGGTGGCCGCCAACGGCTGGCTCGAGGTGTCGGTGGTCGGCGCGGCGTTGCTCGGCACCGTGCTCGGCGGCGTGCTGGTCAGCCCGTGGTGGCTCGGCGCGGCCTGGCTGCAGGCCATCAGCCAGGCGCTGGCCGCCTGGCCCGTGGTGGCCGACGGCAGTGCGCTCGCTGCCTCGCTGGCGCTGCTGCTGGCCCTGTATGGGCTGGCCGGCTTGTTCAACGTCGGCGTGCCCGACAGCGGCGCGCGCTACCCGGCCAGCCAGATCCACCCGGTGGCGTTGGTGCGCGCCTTCTGGCGCGACCACAAGACGCTGTGGCGCGACCGCGATGGTGGCCTGTCGCTGGCGGTGACGACGATCTTCTGGGGTGTGGGCGCGACGCTGCAGTTCGCGGTGCTGCGCTGGGCGGTCGATGAGCTGGGCCTGTCGCTGGGCCAGGCCGCCTACCTGCAGGCGGCGGTGGCGGTGGGGGTGGTGGCGGGCGCCACGGCCGCGGGGCGCTGGGTGCCCTTGTCGCGGGCCCGGCGCATGCTGCCGGCCGGCGTGGTGCTGGGCCTGATGATGCCGGTGGTGGCCAGTGCCGGTGCCCTGAGCCTGGCGGTGCCGCTGCTGGCCATCGTCGGTATCGTCGGCGGGCTGATGGTGGTGCCGTTGAACGCACTGCTGCAACACCGCGGCCACCAGCTGCTGAGCGCCGGCCGCTCGATCGCGGTGCAGGGCTGCAGCGAGAACGCCAGCATCCTGGCGATGCTGGCGGGCTACGCGGCGATGATCGCGCTCGATGTGCCGATCGTGCCGCTGATGTGGGGTTTCGGCCTGGCCATCGCCGCGGCGATGGCCTTGTTGATGGCCCGGGTGAAGACGACCGGCCTGCGCTGACGGAGCTGTCAGCCCCTCAGGCCAGCGGCGTCTGCATCACCTCGTCGACCAGCGGCATCGCAGCGCCGTGCTCGGCACCGTGCATCACGTGCAGCAGCACGGCCTCGAAGCGCGCGACCACGCCGTCCCAGCCCAGGCGCATCGCGGCGTCGCGGGCCGCCCGGCCCATGGCTTCGCGGCTGGCGCGCTGGGTGGCGGTGGCCACCGCCTCGCGCACGAAGGCGCTGTTGTCACCCATGCGCACGAGCACGCCGTTGCGGCCATGCTGGATGATCTGCGACGCGGCGGCGTAGTCGAAGGCCACCACCGGCAGCCCGCTGGCCATCGCCTCGGGCGTCACGTTGCCGAAGGTCTCGGTCAGGCTGGGAAAGAGAAACAGGTCCAGCGACGCGTAGTGCGCCGACAGTGCGTGGCCCACCTGCTGGCCGGCGAACACCGCGTCGGGCCAGCGCGCCTGCAGCTCGGCCCGCAGCGGGCCTTCGCCGACGATCACCAGCCTGGCCCGCGCATCGAAGCGGCGGATGGCCTCGAAGGCCTCGCTCAGCGTGGCCAGGTTCTTCTCGGCCGCCAGCCGGCCGACACAGCCGACCACCAGGTCGCCCGGCTCGGCGCCCCAGCTGCGGCGCAGCTCGTCGCTGCGAAAGCCGGGGTGGAAACGCTCGGTGTCGACGCCGCGCTTGACCACGCTCACGTGGCGAAAGCCGGCGGTCTCGAGGTCGCGCCGCAGCGCCTCGGTCGGCACCATCGTGGCCTGGGTGCGGTTATGGAACTTGCGCAGGTAGGCCATGATCGGCCGGTGCAGCCAGCCCACGCCGTAGTGCTTGCTGTAGGCGTGGAAGTTGGTGCGAAAGTCCGAGCACACCGGCAGCTTCAGGTGCAGCGCCGCCTGCAGCGCCGACCAGCCCAGCGGCCCTTCGGTGGCGATGTGCACCACGTCGGGCCGGTGGGTCGACCACAGCTTGACCAGCGCGCGCTTGGACGGCACGCCCATGCGCAGGTTCGGGTACTTGGGGATCGGCAGCCCGCGCATCAACACTTCATGGAAGCCGGGCTGCTGCTCGGCCGCCTGGCTGGTGGCCTGGCGCGGCCGGATCAGCTGAACATCGTGGTTACGCCGGTGCAGGCCCTCGACGAAGCGGGCCATCGTGGTGGCCACGCCGTTGACCTCGGGTGGGTAGGTCTCGGTCACGCAGGCGATGCGCAGCGAGCGGCGTGGCGCCGCGATGCTGTCGACAACGATGCCGTGGTTCTCGGTCCGGGGCGTGGTCGGCTTCATGCCGGGCATCGTGCCCGGCTTGCACAACAGTTCGATGACAGCGGGGCCGGCACACGCGCCGTCACGGTCATTTCACATCCGGTGGTCACCATCGTGTCATGCCACCGCCGGCATTCGATGCAGGCCGCGGCCCGCTTCCCCACCCGCACCGAGGTTCTCACCGTGAATGCCTTCCTGAAAGAGCTGGCCACCCAGCGCTGGGACGATCACCGCTACTACCACCACAGCCGCATCAACCAGAGCCTGCACCTGGTCAGCGCGATCAGCTTCGTCGTGGCCTATGGCCTGCTGTTCGTCGAGCCGGCGTATGCGGCCATCCTGGCCTGGTGCGTGTCGATGACGACCCGGCAGGCCGGCCACTTCTTCTTCGAGCCGCGCGGCTACGACGAGGTCAACCAGGCCACCGACGACTACAAGGAGCAGATCAAGGTCGGCTACAACATCCGCCGCAAGATCGTGCTGATGAGCGCCTGGGTCGCGCTGCCGCTGCTGCTGTGGCTGCAGCCCAGCCTGTTCGGGCTGATCGAGCCGGCGGTGGGTTGGCAAGGCTACGTGCACGACGTGGGCCTGGCCTGGCTGTTTCTCGGCGTCAGCGGGCTGTTGTTTCGCGTGGCCCAGCTGACCTGGCAACAAAGCCTGGGCACCGGCCTGGTCTGGATGAGCAAGATCCTGACCGACCCGTTCCACGACATCTGGCTGTACCACAAGGCGCCGCTGCACCTGCTGCGCGGCGAGCTGATCGACCCGATGCATCACGTGCAATCTCATTGACCACCGCGGGCCGATGCCCGGCCCGCGGAGCGGCCTCAGCCGAGGCCGAAACGGCGGCTCACCATCTCTCGCAAGATCCCGCGCTTGATGCTCCGGTTGCTCTGCGCCGGGTCCGTCCACCACCAGCCATCGGCCTGCATCGCCTGGCCTGCGGCGACCAGGCGCTCCAGCACGGCGTCGACTTCGGCGTCGCCGTAGTTCAGGCTGAAGATCAGGCGACCCGTGCCCACCCAGCTCAAGGCCAGGCCATGCAGCCGCAGGTAGAACTGCAGCATCCAGTTGTAGCGCGACGGCTCGGTGTAGGTCACCGTCCAGATCGACGACAGGTTCGCCACCCGCACCGGCAGGCCGGCGGCGGCCAGGCGCTGGTTGAAGCGTGCGGCGCGTTGGTTCCAGCGCTCGTCGAGTCCGTCGTACAAGGCCTGCACGTCGGGCCTTGCCAAGCGGTCGAGAAAGGCCTTCATCGCGCAGACCACGTAGGGGTGCGCATTGAAGGTGCCGCGGGCAAAGCAGATGTCGGCGGGCCGGTCGGCGCGAAAGCGTTGCATCAACGCCTGCCGGCCGCAGACCACGCCGACCGGCAGGCCGCCGCCGAGCGTCTTGCCGTAGGTGACCAGGTCGGCCTGCACGCCGAAGTATTGCTGCGCGCCGCCGGGGGCCAGGCGAAAGCCGACGAAGACCTCGTCGAAGATCAGCGCGATGCCGCGCTCGGTGCAGACGGCGCGCAGCTTCTTCAGCCAGGCGGTGTAGGCGGCGCGGTCGAAGTGCGCGCCGCGGCTCGAATCGACCAGCGACGAATCGCCCGGCGCGCCCTTGTTCGGGTGCAGCGCCTGCAGCGGGTTGACCAGCACGCAGGCGATGTCGGTGCGTGTGCGCAGCACCTGCAGGCTGCGCTCGTCCATGTCCTCCAGCGTGTAGGTGTCGCGGGGCGGCACCGGGTTGCCGGGGCCGGGCTGCACGTCTTCCCACCAGCCGTGGTAGGCGCCGCAAAAGCGCACCAGGTGGCTGCGCCGGGTGTGGTAACGCGCCAGCCGCACGGCCTGCATGACCGCTTCGGTGCCGGACATGTGGAACGACACCGCGTCGTGGCCCGAGATCTCTTTCAGCCGCTGCACCACGCCCAGCAAGGCCGGGTGGTAGGCGCCGAGCACCGGCCCCAGCGCACGCGCCTCGGCCTCGGCCTCGGCGATGCACTGCTTGTAGACGTCGTAGCCGAGCAGGTTGACGCCGTACGAGCCGGTGAGGTCGTAGAAGTCGTTGCCGTCCAGGTCTTCGACCGTCACGCCGGACGAGGCCTGCAGCACGCTGCCCACGCCCAGGTGCTGGCGCAGGTAGGGGCTGTACTGGAACGGCACGCGGTAGGCGCCGGTGAACTGCAGGTCGGGCAGCGATGGGCGCAGCTCGGCGGTGGCCGCGGCGCTGCGCGGGTAGCGCTCGGCGTAGGCCGTGGCCAGCCGCGCGAAGCCGGCGCGGCGGCGCGCCTGCCAGCCGGGCGGGGCGCCGTCGGAGCCGAAGAAGCCCGCCTCGTCGTAGGCGTAGCCGGGGATCAACGACGCGACGCGCTTGGCCATGCGCGAGTGGCCGGTGAGCGAGCGGTGCTTGGCGCGCGAAAGCTGCAGCCGCCGCCGCGCGCGCGGCAGCGCCCAGCCGAGTGCGCCCAGCAGCAGCGCGGGCCATGCGAGGGAGGCCAGGGTGTCGTCCATGTGTCGCCTGCAAGAAAACGATGTGCCGATCAGACCGCTTTCCATTGACACGACGATGAAACTGCTCAACCTGCAACGCCTGGTCCAGCACGAGGACCTGAATTTCCTGCTCACCAACCGGGTGCCGCGCATCGCTCTGACACGCTTCATGGGCTGGTTCAGCCAGATCCGCAGCCCGCTGCTGTGCCGGCTGTCGATCGCCGTCTGGCGCCTGTTCACCGACCTGGACCTCAGCGAGTCCAAGCAGCAGCGTTTCGCCAGCCTGCACGAGTGCTTCATCCGCGAGCTGAAGCCAGGCGCACGCACGATCGACCCCGACCCCGCCGTGCTGAGCAGCCCGTGCGACGCGATCGTCGGTGCGTGTGGCCCGGTGGCCGGCACCACGGTGTTCCAGGCCAAGGGCTTCCCGTACCAGCTGCGCGACCTGTTCGGCCCGAGCCAGGACACGTCAGCGTTTCACGACGGCCTGTACGTGACGCTGCGGCTGACCTCGGCGATGTACCACCGCTTTCATGCGCCGGCCGATGCCGAGGTGCAGCACGTGACGCACCTGTCGGGCGACACCTGGAACGTCAACCCGATCGCGTTGCAGCGGGTCGAGCGCCTGTTCTGCCGCAACGAGCGCGCGGTGCTGCGCATGACGCTGGCCGAAGGTGGCCACCCGCTGGCGCTGGTGCCGGTGGCGGCGATCCTGGTGGCGAGCCTGCGGCTGCACTTCGTCAACCTGCTGCTGCACCTGGGCTACCGCGGCCCCAACGAGATCAGCTGCCGGGCCGCCTGCCGCAAGGGCGACGAGCTGGGCTGGTTCCAGCACGGCTCGACCATCATCGTCTTCGCGCCGGCCGGCTTCACGCTGGCCGACGGCATCACGCCGGGCACGCGCATCCGCATGGGGCAGGCACTGATGCGGCTGCCCGCCGGGCCCGTGGCAGGCCCGGCTTGAGACCCATCTACTTGGTCAGGATCAGCTTGCCGGTGGTCGTGCGGCGCAGCCGGTAGACCTGGTCACCGTGCGAGATCAGCGCCTCGTCGGCACTGCCCAGCAACTCGTCGCTGCGCCATTGCGGCAACGGCGGCGCGGGTTCCACGCTGGGCACGGGGCTCAGGTGGGGCGGGGTTCGCGGCGCGTCCAGCGCCTGCACGGGGGTGTCCATGGTCACGGGTTCGTCCAGCAGCGGTCGGGTCGACAACGACTGGGATCGGGTACTGACCAGGGCCAGTGTCTTGCTTCGCATCGAATTCTCCTGAAGGCAAATCACCCAAGGGGGAGGAACTCGGCGGTCGTCTTGAAAGTGGTCTGAAGAGGGGATGACGGCCCGCCGACTCAAGCGGCGGGTGGCCTGTCCGGGCGCTCGGGCCCGGCCGGAATGTGCGAACTGGTGGGTGCGAAGTACTCGAAGCGCGGCGGCCCCGCGCGCGGCGGCGAGACCATCGGCGGCAGCGGCTCCAGCCACTGCGGCTCGTCCAGATGGCAACACGGGTCGTCGCCCGACGAGCCCCCATCGGTGGGGGCAGCCCCGTCGTCGTCGGGCGAGGGCGTGCCCGTGGGCGCGGCAGGTGCCGAGATGTCGCTGCCGGCGTGCGTGCCATACCAGGCCGCGGCCGCCCAGCTCCACTGGAGCGGCAGCAGCATCAGCATGCAGACAAGCACGAATCGGCGCATCGGTTGAGTGTATCGGTGGGCGGTGGTGGGCGCTGGGCGGTGGTAACGGGTGGTGGCGCTGGGCGTGCAGGATGGCGCGTCAGCCCGCCTTCGGCTTCTTGCGGCCCGGGCGCCAGAACGGCTTGGCCTTGGCCACCTGGCCCAGCGCCTTCGTGCATTGCCGCGCCGACGCCGCCTGCTGCGCCTGCAGCCAGCCGACCGCGAACCAGGCGCGCGGCTCGTCGGGCGCCACGCGGCGGTAGGCGGCCTCGGCCACGGCCTCGTCGTTGTGCTGGCCCAGCGCGTCCTGCGCGGGCCGCAGCGCGCGCAGGTAGCGCTCGGTGTCGGTGCGCCGGTACAGCGGCGCGACGAATTCGGCCAGGTAACGTAGCCGCTTCAGCCGCTTGCGCACACGGTGCTGCTCGGCCACCGGCAGCGTGTCGAAGCGCTTGGCGGCCTTGGTCACTTGCCGATGCAAATGCTGCAAGCGCTCACCGAACAGGGCCTGCGGTGCATCGCTGTCGTCCGGCTGGCTCAGCGCCCGATGCGTGAAGGCCAGCAGGCCGATCAGCGCGTGCTGGAAAGCCGCGCTGCGCACCGTGTCGGCCGGCGCCGCGGGGGCCGCCTCGGCCGCCGGCCACTGCGGCCATGGCGCGCCGGCGGCCTGCAGCCGCGCGGTGATGGCGGCGGCCACGGCCTGGTCGTCGCGGGCGGCCCCGAGCGCGGCGAATGCAGCCTCCAGCGCCTGCGCATCGGTGGCCGGCCAGTCGAAGCCCGCCGGCACCCGCAGCGCGGGCAGCTCTCGCAACGCAGTGCGCAGGCGCCGCAGGCCGATGCGCAGCTGGTGCACATGCTCGGGCGCCGGGCTGCCGGCGGCCACTTCGCTGGCGTTGGGCAGCACCTGGGCCAGGGCGCTGTTGACGATCAACGCCAGCGTGTGCGCCGCGCCGGTCTTGCGGCCGATCGCGGGTGCCTCGGCCTTCACCGGCTCGGCGTGCGCCAGCCCGCGGGCGAGCAGCAAGCCGCGCTGGGCCTTCGAGACACTGTCCAGCCACAGGCCGTGGCGCGCGCACCAAGCCTGCGCCAACTCGAACAGCGCCGCCGGCGGCCCCGACTTCAACTCGAACTCCAGCTCGCACAACGCATGCTCGGCGTCACCGGCCACGACGCGGCCCTCGTCCAACGCCAGCTCGATGCGCGCACCACCACGCGACAGCACGCGGTGCGTGCGCCAGACATCGGTGGCGTAGACCTGTTGCAACGCGGCCTCGGGCTGCGCCTGCAACAAGCGCAGCAAGGCCTGGCCGACGGCGCTGTCGCGGTGGCGCTGCACATCGAGCACCGGGCCGCCGCGGCCGCTGCCGCCCAGGGCCACGGCATGCTCTTCGCGCTCGGCCAGATGGCCGGTGCTGCCCTTGAGCGTCTGCACCCAGTCGGTGCCCTCCTGGCGCAGGCGCAGCGCCAACTGCCGCGACGCCAGCAGGCCATCGGCGGTGTCGAAATAGCGGGCCTGCAGGTGCAGCCGCTGCACCTTGCCGGCGCCCAGGGCCCGCCGCACGCCCGGCAGCGCCGAGGCCGGCACCTGGAACTTCAACTCCAACTCGGACATGCTGGCAGGGTAGCAGCTGCTGTGCCAGCAACCGGCGCCAGTGGGTTGACATGGATCAGTTGACCGGCAATGGGGGGATGGGATCGGCGCGCGGCCCGGCTCATGCACCGCTTCAGCAAAGCTTCATGGCCGCCGCCAAGAATGGCGCCTCCGGTGGCCATCAAAGATCGCGTTATGTCCGAAGACTCGACGAAGTGCGGCGGTTTGATCGACAGTGGGCGCCGCCGCGCGCTGGAGTTCGCGGGGGGCGGCCTGGTGATGGCCGGCGCCAGCCCGGTCTTGGCGGCAATGGCCAGGGCCCCGGGCGTTGGCAGCGCCGCACTCGCCATCAGCGTCGACGCTTCGGTGGCCGTGGAGCCTCTGCGCCTGTCCATCGTGGGGCTGCGCAGCATGAGCGAAACCCCGGGCTTGGCCGAATCGATCGCCGAAATGGACACGATCGGCCCCAGCGTCGTCAGCATTGGCGTCTGGTTCGACGGCCCCTTGGGCCCCACGCCCTATTCGCCGGCGGTGCAGTGGCAGGACAACTTCACGAGTGCCGCAGACGCGCCGACGACCTGGCTGACCAATTTCGAGGCGGCGCTGCACGCACGCAACGTTGCACCGCTTGTCCAAAGCACCGGTGCGCCACCGCAATACGCCGAGAGCGTGGCGGTGCGCCCGGCGATCCACCCGGCGCCGACGGACATGGCCGGCTACACGCGGTGGGCACAGAACTGGTTTGCCTCGACCCGGCACGCGCCCAGCGTGCTGGTGGTGACCAACAACGAGCCGGGGCACGCGCTGTGCGATTTCGAGATCACGAAGAACAGCAAAGGCCAGGTCATCTTGCCGGGCGAGACCTTTCCCGACTATGTGGTGCGGCGCCGTGAGGGGCGGGAAGACGCGGCCGGCTTTCAGGCCGACATGCTGGCCGGGGCGATCGACGGGCTGTCGACCAGCGGGCGGGTGGGCTTGGGCGCCTATATCGCCTCGGACCACATCAAGATCAACGGGCAGGGCATGCCCGACGGTACCCGGTCATTCTTCGATGGTGCGATCGACGCCTACCAGCTGCGGGCCTACGGCAAGCCCGCGTCCTTCATTGCCTACAACAACTTCTACGGCCGCTACGAGGTCGACATCTTTGCGCGCTGGACCAGCCGCAACAACGCATCGTTGCGGCTGCCCGCGATCTTCTGCCAGTACGCGCCGAACCGGGTTCAACTCGCGATCGATGATCCGGACGGGCCGGACGGCAGCTTGACCGGCATGGGGGCCGCCTGCGACATGCTGACCGACCTCGAACGCCTGTCGCACCAGGCTTGCGAGGCAGTCTGCCGATCGTATTGGTTGGGTGGCCCGTACGGCGTGCTGCAACAGCGGACAGACGGCAGCTTCCGCCGGCGCGAGGCCTGGCACGCGCTGGCCTTCTTCACCAGCTTGCCACCGCGGCGTGTGAGGGTGTTGGGTGATGTCCCGACGGCGCCCGACCGCGCCAGCCTCGGCGTGCACGCGGTGGCGGGCTACGGTGCAGGCGTGCTGAAGCTGCTGTTGTGGAACGACGCGACCCAGGGCCAGACGGTGACGCTCAACCTGCTGGGGCTGCCACCTGAATTTTCCCGCGCGGTGTCCAACGTGAAGGTGATGGCGGCTGGTGACGCGGCGCCGCGTGACCTCGGAGCTTGGGCGGGGTCGGTGGCCGTGCCGGGTGAGTCGATGGCGCTGTTGACTTGGAGCGTCGACTCGCCGCTGGATCCGGCGGCCCGTCGGCGGCCGCTGGGCACCGGGTGCCGTCTGCTCAGTGCACCGATGGACGTGGCGCCCAGTGTTGGCGGGTGGGCGAAGTGGGACGCCGTGCGCGGCGTGGCGCAGCTCTTCTACCAGGACAACCTGGTGCTTCGTGCCCGCGCCACCTTCGTCGGGCTGCCCAAGATCGTGTACGCCACCAGCTTCATCGACCGGCAAGCTGGCGGGCGACTTCGCGTGTGGGCCAGCTTTGCCAATGGGGCTGCCAATGTTCTGGTTCTCAACAGCGCGGTGGCCGATGTGTCGGCTGGCCAGGTCAGCGCCATCGACCTGGCCACCTTTGGCGGCGCCACGTGGGCCAGCGGCCCGAGGCAGGCGACGTTGGAGGTGGTGATCCTGGATGCGCAGCCGGGTGCGATGGCCAACGTCTGGTTCAGCGCTTCTCAGGCCGATGCGCTACGCCTGGGGCGTGGACAGTGACTTGGTCGGCGCTTCAACCCTCGGTGACCGAGTCCCGCGTGCGTGGTGGTGCCGGCTGCAGCACGGGGGTGGTGGTGCGTGGCTGCGACAACCCGCCCAGCAGTTGCAGGGTGAATCCGCCATCGAGGTCTTCGGTGGCGCAAAAGGGCTCATGGGCCGGCAGGTCCTTGCTGAATTGCACACCGAAGTCTGCCGCCAGGCGTTGGTTGCCGGCCTCGCATTCGGCGAGCAGGCGGCGACGCTCGTCGCTACCCAGGATGTGCCGCAGCGGCGCCAGACCGGACTGGGTGAGCGAGTGCGCGGCCTGGATCAGGGTCAGCGGATCGTACGGGATCCGCTGGCGATTCATGCGGTTCATCAGCAGCGCCAATCGCATGTCGGGCGACGGGTTGTCACGCTCGATCGGCAGGTTCAGCGAGGGGTATCCGATCGCATGCGAGATGACCGCTTTCAGGGTGCTGCCACGCATGGCGCCGTCGAAATCGATCGCGGTGACCCGCGCCGGCAATGCGGCCCATCGAACCAGCATGGCGTGATAGTCCAGGCGGGCTCGGGTCCCCGGGGCGCGCGAGAAGGTCAGCAGCGGCCTGGGCTCTCGCCGAGCAGGCTCGCGCACGAACTGATTGAACAGCGACTCCACGAACAGGTCCTGCCGACGCAGAAAGCACAGCACCTGCACGTCGAAACGCTGGGTCAGCGGCGCGAAGAAGCGAACGATTCGGTCATCCGGCTCAGACAGACCCTCGTCGCTGATCAACATGTCCGAGGCAGCGCTGGCGTCGAACTCGCGACGCAGCATGTCCAGTTCGAGCAGTTGCTGCGCCGGATCGGCCGACGTCGCTGCCTGAAAGACAGAGCAGTGCTTGGGCAGATCCGGCCAAGGCGGGCGTCGCGTCGCAGGGTAAAGCAGGCCTTCTTGCAGAAGAGACTGGCGCGCTGATTCCAGCGCGCGCTGGATCGCGCTGGTGCCGGTCTTGTGCGTGCCAATGTGCAGGATCAGGCGTGGTCGCTTGGCGCTCATGGTGATCTCAGCTTGGTTCGGCGGCGCGTTCGACCGCGTCTGAGTGGCCAAGCGCGGGCGACGGCGATCCGGGGTCTGCCAACGCCGCCAGCCTGTCGCTCAGTGCGGCCACCTGTTGCCGCAAGTCATCGGTCTCTCGTTGTTGGGCGACGAACAACCTGATGGCCAACGCGGCCACCTCATCGGCGCTGGCACCACCGAAAAGAGCGGTCCGGTCGTCTTGATCGACGGGGGTGAACAGCGGCCGTCCGCCGAGGTACTCGGCGGCCACCCGCTGGTTGGCGCCGGCATAACGCTCGACGAGTGCATGGGCATCGGCGTTGGACAGAAGCTTGGACGCAGGTGCCGCGGCGAAATCGCTGACCCCGCGCAACGCACCCAGAAACGCAGCGCGACTGGGGTCGGCATCGGGCCAGCGATTGAACAGGTTCGCGAAACGGCAGGTTGCCGGGCTCAAGCGCCGCTGCGCTTGCCATGCCGGAGCGAAATCCGCCGTTGCCTCGATGCCAACCAGGCCGCAGAAGTCGTCGACGACGTTGGCGTTGGTCAAGGCTTCGCGCTCGAACGTGCGCACCTCGATGGCGTCGCGACCGAACGCCGTGGCCCAGTCGTCCAGGATGGCCGCGTAGTCGAACAGACCGAACCGGTGCTGTCGCTGCACGAACTCGTCGAACGTCAGCGCCGAGGCGGCGCGGCGCACAGGGGCCCTGGCCACCTGGTTGAACCAGGATTCGACCCACTGGTCCTGGCGGCGCAGGTAGACCACCACCTTGACCTCGAAGTCTGAAAGCATCTGCGCCACCCACCTGATCGCGCCCGTACGGCGATCAGACCGATGCTCGAAGAGGTGCCAGAACGTCTCTTCGCTGACGATGGCGGTGGGCTCGGGTTGGCCGTGAAGCGCCTTGAAGAAGGGTGCCCAAACGGGAGCGGCACGCCAATGATCCTCGCCCGCGGCGTGCAGGCTGTGCACCAGGAACCGATGCTGGATCCGGGCCACCTCGCCGGCCGGCATCATCGGGTACAGGATGCCCTGTTGTCGCAGCGCCTGTCTGTTCGTGTGCAGAAAGGTTTGCAGGCTGGTGCTGCCTGTCTTGGTTTGTCCAATGTGCAGATAGAGCTGTCTTGACATGGTGTCTGTGGGTCGGTTGGCCGTTGGCGACTGCCGTGGCGGATACCGCCCTGGTCAAAGCCGATACCGCCGGCCTTCACGGCGGCCGAACTGGGCGTAGTGAACGGCGGCGTCGATGCCGGTGCGGGCGACGTCGGCGTTCAGGGCGAGGTACTGGGCGGGGTCGAAATCCGGGGGCAGGGCCTGCGTCGACGCAGGGCGTGGGCGCTGGCGCGTTGGCGTCGTCCACAAGGCCTGCCACCAGGCTGACCAGCGGCCATGCCAGGCGGCGTGGCGTGATGATGCTGCGCGTTGGGCGCGGGCCGACGCGGGCGCCGCGGCTTCAGCCTGGCGCAGCCGGCTCAGCTGCGACAACTCACGCTCCAGCCGCTGCCTCAGTTCGCGGATCGGCACCGCCGGTGGCAGGGCAGCGGTCGGGCGCAGCGGCGTCTCGGGTGCCGTGGGCGCTTCGCGCGGCGCGAACGAGCCTTGGTAGAGGGCGTGGGTGGCGTTGGCATGGCGCGCCGCCACCTCGGCCCAGAACGGGGCCTGGCCCGACGCGGCCAGGCGCGCGCGCCAATGGGCTTGCAGGCCGCTGAACTCGGCCGTCAGGCGCTGCAGGCTCGCCAGGTAGCGTTGCATCAGCGCCAGCCGTTGCGGCGGGTCGCCCGGTGTCAGTTCGCGGTAGGTGCCGGCGCCGGGGTTGACCAGCACCACTGCGCGGTGCCGCCCGGCGTCGGCCTGGTAGCCGGGGTAGAGGAACGGGCGGATCAGCAGGCCGTTGGTGGCCGCGTCGCGCTCCAGCCGCTGGCGGTCGGCTTCGGGCAGCGTGGCCATGGGCGTGGCGGCGCAGGCCGGCAACGCGGCCAGGTAGTGGGTTTGGAAGGTCGGCGTCAGCAATGGGCCGTCGGTGTCGAGCAGTGCGTCGATCACGCGCAGGTACAGCGTGATGCCGTCGAGGTCGCCGATCGCGCCGTGCTCGGCCAGGCGCTGCTCGAACCAGCGCGACAGGTCGGCCGCGTCGCTCTCTGAGTGAGTCAGGTTGATCAGCACCGCGTGCAGGATGGCCATGTACTCCTGGCCATACGAGTGGCCGGGCTCGTGCCAGGCGGCCAGGTTGGGGTTGGTGATGACCTCGACACCGGCGGCCTGGGCCCGCAGCGAGTATTCGATGTCGTCGCCGCGCAGGAAGAAGGCCGCCGGCAGCCCGACGCGGCGCAGCACCGCGGTGGGCAGGCCGAAGAAGATGAAGGTCGCGTACTCGCAGTGGTTCAACGGGCTGAAGGCGTCGAGGTGCTCGAAGCCTTCCAGCGACAGCCCATGCTTCAGCAAGTGCGGCGACAGGTTGCGCCGGCGGCCGAATTCGCCGTGCTCATGAAAGTTCAGCCGGCCCCAGAAGCCGCCGTCTTCCCACACTTGGGCCGGGCGGCTCTTCATCAGGATCGGCAGGCTGGTGATGTGCTGGCGTGTGCGCAGCGTGCAGCCCAGCAGGTAGCGCGCCATCGATTCCATCGACACCACGCCGTCGTCGTCGAGGATCAGCACCTCGTCCGGCGCTTCGTCGGGTGCCGCGTCGCAGGCAGCCAGAAAATGATGGATCAGGTGGCTGGCATTGCCCCCGCCGCCCAGGTTCGGCCCGCTGAGCACGCGCAGGTTCAGGCCGTGGTCGGCGGCGTCGCGCCACAGGCCCTGGGCCCGGGGGCTGGCATCGAGCACCCAGAAATCCATGCTCGCCAGGGCGGCGCCGAGAAAGGCGTCGCCGGCCGCGGCGTCGGCCAGTCGCATCAGTTGCTGGCGCAGGTCCAGCGTGCGGCCGAAGGTGCGCATCAGCACAGCGAGCCGGGTCGATTCGCTCGGGCGTGTGCGCGTGCACCACGCGGCCTCGTGCAGGCGTGCGCCGTCGATCGCGTCCACGTGCCAGAACAGGCGGCTGTTTTGCGGCAACGCGTCGATCGCGCCGATGGGCAGCACCAGCCGGCCACGCTCGGCGGTTTCGAGGCGGGTTTCGCGCAGCACCTGCGCCGGCTTGCCGAGCGAGGCGCACATCACCCGCACGCGCAGGCTGCCCTGCGCATCGATCACCAGCGCCAGCTCGCGCACCGCCGTGAGGCGGGCCCAGGGCTCGACGTAGAAGCTGTTGCGCAAGGTGCCGCTGCCCAGCCAGTCGTCGGCACGCAGGTCGATAGGCCCTTGCGGGTTCTGCCAGGCCACGCCGTCGCTGGCCGCGAGGTACAGCGACGGTGCGCCGAGCATCGAGCGGTCCAACGCCTGCAGGCGATACAGGTCGGCGCCGGCGTGGTGCCAGGGGGATGCAAGGGGCAGACGATGGGGCGGGGGCACGCGACAGCAGGCGCGTTGCGACCGAGAGGTGGCAACGCGCATCGAAAGAGTTGAAGCCGGCCGCGATCTTGGCTGCGGTCGATGACGGTTTCGCGTCAGCCCGGCACCAAAAAGCGATGTCGGCTGCCATCGCACTGTCATGACGCGCCACTACGCTGCGCCGCTTCATGCTGTCCACCCTGTCCATCGCGCCGGATGTCGGCGACGCGTTCCTGCGCGCCGCCGAGGCCGCGCATCAGGTCGGCTCGCCGCAGCAGTTCTTCGTCTGGTTGCGGCTGCACTTCTACCGCTTCCTACCGCACGACCTGGCCCTGATGCGGATCGACGCCGGCCGCCACGGCGGCCGTCAGGCCCATGTGCTGAACTGCGTGCCGCTGCCCAAGGGGGTGGAGGACGAACTGGCCGATGCCGGCACGCGCTTGTGGGCCGCGCTGGCAGAGGCCTGGTCGCAGGCCGGCGAACGGGCCGTGCAGGTCGACCTGCGCTCGCCGCCGTTCGCCGCCATCGGTCCGGCGCAGCAGTTGAGCGACAGTGGTTTCGACCACGCGCTGGTGCATGCGCTGCGCCACTTCAGTGGCCAGGGCGAAGAGGTGCTGGTGGCCTTTTTTCGCCAGCGGGCCGACGACGCCCCGATGGGCGACAACGCGCGTTGCGCGCTCGACCTGTGGATGCCCTATCTGCGCTTTGCGCTGTCGCGCGTGTATGGCGGTGGGGCGGGGGCGGTCGACGCACGCTCGCGTGGCCGCGGGGAGGGTCCGGGCGCCAAGCCGCTGACCGACCGCGAGCTGCAGGTGCTGTCGGCCGTGCGCGAGGCCAAGGCCAATGCGCAGATCGCGGTGATGCTGGGCATCAGCCCGCTGACGGTGAAGAACCACCTGCGCAGCATCCAGAAGAAGCTCGGCGCCCGCAACCGCGCGCATGCGGTGGCCGAGGCGATGTCGCGTCGCCTCATCAACTAATTGGTTAGGGCCTGTATCGCCGAGGCGGTTTGGATCGTGTCGCCAGCCGCAGATGACAGTTGTGCGGGGTCGCATGGCCCATTGGCACGGTGCGTGGGGGGCGCATCACCCACACGGGCGTCACTGCCCGTCGCGATAGTGCCGCCAGTTCGCCGCACGCGGTGCAACTGACCGACAAACCCTTCCCTGGAGTCAAACATGAAAGTTCGCCTGATTGCCCTGGCCGCGCTGGCCGCCGCCGGCAGCGCCCAAGCGCTCACCCCCGCTCAGATCGATGCCGCCCGCACGGCCGGCACGCTGAAAGAGGTCTACATCGCCGGCGCTTCGGCCCAGCGTCTGTTCCTGGGCGCCTGGTTCCAGGAGCAGTGCACCCCGGCCAGCTTCGACGTGTTCTTCAACGGCACCGGCAGCGCCCCGGCCGGCAGCAGCTACCGCGCCTATTCGTGCAACCTGAAGAAGAAGGTCGGCAACTGGAACACCGGCACGCCGGTGCTGCTGGTCAAGCGTGACCTGGGCGGCTCGTTCCAGGGTGTGAACCCGATCGCCACCGGCACCGCGCAAGACCTGATGGTCGTCGACGGCAGCTGCACCGCCACCGGCAACCCGTCGCCGGCCACCGACATCCTGGTGCCGAGCTTCGCCTGCAACGGCGTGGCCGCCCGCGTGGCCGATGCCGGCCTGTCGGACGTCGAGCCCGCACTGTTCCAGAAGGCGGCCAACCTGCCGGCCCCGCAGCTCCCGGTGGATACGAAGAACCTCGACTCGAAGGCCTTCAACCAGACCATCATGGGCGTGGCGGTCAACAAGAAGCTCTACCGTGCGCTGCAAGAAGCCCAAGGCCTGATCCCGGCCGGCGGTGTGCTCGACGACAACCCGGTGAAGATGCCGACGCTGTCGCGCACCTTCGTTTCGGCCGCCCTGTCCGGCCAGTTGACCGGCAGCTCGGCCGACAAGCGCGGCTGGAACCTGGTCGTGCCGACCAGCGTCGACGCCGGCGTGCTGGGCAAGCAGGTCAACGTCTGCCGCCGCAACATCGGCTCGGGCACCCAGGCCAGCTTCAACGTCGAGTTCCTGAACGCCGGTTGCGGCGCGGGCACCGCCGTCTACGCGCCGGTCGGTCAGACCGTCGGCACGAAGAACTCCACCGTGCTCGCCTCGCCGGCCCTGGCCGAGAACGGCACGCTGGCCTGGAACCTGGCCACCGGCTCGGGTAGCGTCGAAACCTGCCTCGGCACGACGGTCGAGAACCTGGGCGGCACCGCCTACGCGATCGGCATGCTGAGCCGCGAGAACACCCCGCTGCCGACCGGCCTGGGCATCGACAAGGGCTACCGCTTCGTCAAGCTCGACGGCCAATCGCCCTCGCGCGACAACGCCAAGCAAGGCGACTACAAGTTCGTCTACAACGCCACGATGCAGTGGAACAAGGTCGTGCTGACCGACGCCGACATCAAGTCGTTCCTGATCGCCCTGCGCGCCAACGGCGGCAAGGCCAGCGCGCTGAACATCGCCGACGTCGACACCCAGCAAGGCGTGTTGTCGGCACCCTCCACCTACGCCGGCGCCTACGACGACCTGACCGACCCGGTCACGCTGAAGTTCGCCTCGCGCATGGACCGCAACGTGGCGGCCAGCTGCTCGCCGATGCGCATGGTGAAGTAACCCTCAGAGGTCGTTGGGACGGGCCGGCGCCAGCCGGCCCAACAGAACGGGGGCGGGCGCCGACCACGGTGCCCGCCCTCACCACATTCGCCCCAAGGTTCGCATGAGCTCCCGCATCTTGATCGTCGGCGCCGGCCTGTATGGCGCCACCTGCGCGCGTGAGCTGCACGACGCCGGCCACCGCGTCCACGTGATCGAGCAGCGCGCCCAGCCGGGCGGCAACTGCGCCACCCGCTACGTGCCCGAGGCCGACTGCCACGAGCACCTGCACGGCGCCCACATCTTCCACACCGACAGCGAGCGCATCTGGAGCTGGGTCAACCGCTTCGCGCGCTTCAATGCCTACGTCAACCGCGTCAAGGTGCGGCATGGCGACGGGCTCTACAGCTTCCCGATCAACCTGTTCACGCTGTACCAGGTGTTCGGCGCACGCACGCCCGACGAGGCACGCGCCGCGCTGGCGCGCGAGCGCCAGCCGATCGCCGAGCCGGCCAACCTCGAAGAGCACTGCCTGGCCACCGTCGGGCCGACGCTGTACCGCCTGTTCATCGAGGGCTACACGCGCAAGCAATGGGGCTGCCACCCGAGCGAGCTGCCGGCCGAGATCATCAAGCGCATCCCGGTGCGGCTGGATTTCAACGACAACTACTTCAACGACCGCTGGCAGGGCATCCCGATCGGGGGTTATGCCGCCTTGTTCGACCGGTTGCTGGCGGGCATTCGGGTCGATTTCGGGGTCGACTTCCTGCGTGACCGCGCGCACTGGCTGGCGCGCTACGACCAGGTCATCTACACCGGCCCGATCGATGCCTTCTTCGACCACGCCCACGGCCGGCTCGAATACCGCTCGCTGCGCTTCGAGCGTGAGCTGCTGCCGGTGGCCGACTTCCAGGGCAATGCGGTCGTCAACTACACCGAGGCCGCGGTGCCCTACACCCGCATCATCGAACACCGCCACTTCGACCTGCCCAGCCCCGGCCGCAACGAGCGGGCGAGCCACACGCTGATCACGCGCGAATACCCGGCCGCCGGGGACGCCGGCGCCGAGCCCTACTACCCGGTGGCCACCGCGGCCAACCGGGCCCGCTTCGAGCGTTACCGCGCGCTGGCCGATGCGCTGGCGCCGCAGGTGCATTTCGGCGGCCGGCTGGCCGAGTACCGCTACTACGACATGCACCAGGTGATCGGGGCCGCGCTGGCCCATGTGCAGCGCACCTTGCAAGGCCAATGTCACCGAACTGACGCACTGACCCCGTCGGCATGAGCCGTTCGGACCATGCGATCGGGCGGGCCGCGTCACCCCGCCTGACGAACATCACGCCCGTGAACCGTTCCGTTGTCTTCCCCCTGTTGTTGGCCGCGCTGTTGTCGGCGGCTGTTGCACCCCGTGCCGCAGAGACGGCCTCACCGGCGCCATCGCCCGAGTCGGCCGATTCGCCCAATCCCGCGGCGCCCGGTTTCGATCTGCTCGAACTGCAGGTCGAAGGCAACACCGTGCTGCCGGTCTCTGCGATCGAGGCGGCCGTCGAGCCACACCTGGGCCCGGGCAAGGGCATGGCGGGTGTCGAGGCTGCGCGCACCGCGCTCGAAGCCGTCTACCAGAAGGCCGGCTACCTGACGGTGCTCGTCGACGTGCCCGAGCAGCGGGTCGAGGGCGGCGTGGTGCGGCTGGCGGTGATCGAAGGGCGCGTGGGTGGCCTGTATGTGCTGGGCTCGCGCTACCACGACCAGGGCTACATCCGAGCCAAGGTGAATGCGCTGCAGCCCGGCACCGTGCCGGACTTCAACCAGGTGCAGGCCCAGCTCGGCGAGGTCAACCGCGGCGACGATCGCCGCGTGCAGCCGGTGCTCAAGCCCGGCCGCCTGCCCGGCACGGTGGACGTGGAACTGCAGGTCGACGACAAGCTGCCGCTGTCCGGCTCGATCGAGGTTCACAACCAGCATTCGGCGGCCACCGAGCCGTGGCGCGCGGTGGCCACGCTGCGCTACGACAACCTGTTCCAGCTCGACCATGCGCTGTCGTTGACCTTCATCACGGCGCCGGTCGCGCCGGCGCAGTCGCGGGTGCTGGTGGCCAACTACCTGATCGCCGACACCGAGGCCGAGAACGCGGGCGACAGCTGGAACCTGTCGTTGACCCTGTCCGACAGCGACCTCGAAACGCTCGGTGGCACGCAGGTGCTGGGCCGCGGCACCACGCTCGGCCTGCGCCGTGCTCGCGCGTTCGCTCGCCGCGGCGGCGAGCGCACCGGCGTGCTGACCTGGGGCGCCGACCTGAAGCTGCTGCGCGAGCGCACGGTGTTCGGCGCCGACGCGATCTCCACGCCGCTGCGCTACCTGCCGTTCCAGCTGGCCTACAGCGACCAGGCCACCGACGGCGACCTGCGCTGGCAGTGGAACGCGGGCCTGACCGCCGCCGCGCGGGCCTTGCTGCAACGCGACGTCGACTGCCCGCTGGCCAGCGGCGGCAGTGGGCCGCAAGACCAGTTCGCGTGCAAGCGCAAGGGCGGTGACGGCAGCTTCCTGATCGGCCGCTTCGACCTTCGCCTGCAGCAGCCAGTGGGCAGCGGCAGCCTGATGGGCCGGCTCGGCGCACAAGCCGCCTCGGGTGCGCTGGTCAGTGCCGAGCAATACGCGATCGGCGGTGCCGAGACGGTGCGCGGCTACTTCGAAAGCGAGGCCACCGGCGACCACGGCTGGCTCGGCTCGCTCGAGTGGCGCGTGGCCAACTTGTCGTCCAGCGGCACGCCGGGCCTGCGCGACCTGTCGCCGCTGCTGTTCGTCGATGCGGGCCGTGTCTACACGGTCGACGCCGCGGCCGGCCAGCCGCCGGTGCAGTCGCTGGCGGGCGCCGGGCTCGGCCTGCGCGTGGCCGGCGGCGATGCCCACGCCAGCATCGAAGGTGGCCTGGACATCGGCTGGCCGCTGCGCGCCAGCCCCAACAGCGCGCTCGGCGAGCGGCATCTGCATGCCCGCCTGGTGGCGCGTTTCTGACAACTCTTCATCCGTTTCAGACCATGGCCCCCCG
The DNA here is from genome assembly GCF_041914305.1 of Ideonella sp. NCBI lineage: Bacteria > Pseudomonadati > Pseudomonadota > Betaproteobacteria > Burkholderiales > Sphaerotilaceae > Ideonella > Ideonella sp. Next base: position 28,677 of record NZ_JAYSDQ010000027.1, on the reverse strand, counting down.
TCACACGCTGCCCAACCGCCCGCACCCCACGCTGCAGGCGCGCCTGACCCCGCTGGTGGCCGCGCTGGCCGCCTGCTGGCCGCTGTGGGTGGCTGGTGCCACCCGACCGCCGGCGCCGAACGCGGTGCCGGTGCCCACGGCCGGCTGGCGGGTCTATGGCAACGGCAGCGCCGCGCCGGTCAACACGCCGAACGGGCAGGGCGGCATCGACCAGAAGATCCGTCAGGACAGCCAGCGCGCCATCTACCAGTGGCAGAGCTTCGACATCGGCGCCAGCAGCAGCGTCACCTTCGACATGGCGCTGAAGAACTCGAGCGCGCTCAACCGCGTGCTGGGCAGCACCGCGCCGTCGCAAATCTTCGGCAAGCTCAGCGCCACCAACGGCGGCGAGATCTACCTGATCAACGCCAACGGCATCTTGTTCGGCCGCGGCGCGCAGGTGAACACCGGCTCGCTGGTCGCCTCGGCGCTGAACCTGAGCGACAGCGAATACCTCTCGGGCCTGACCAACAGCCTGCTGTACGACAAGACCAAGCCAGCTTTCCAGTACGACGGCGCGGCGGCCGATTTCGTCGACAGCAAGAACTTCGTTCGCGTCGACGAAGGCGCCACGATCACCACCACCAACGGCGGCCGCGTGTTCCTCTTCGCCAAGCGGGTCGAGAACGCGGGCCAGATCAGCACCCCGGGCGGGCAGACGATGTTGGCGGGCGGGGGCCAGGTCTACCTGCAGCCGCCGAGCGACCAGGCGGCGTTGTACGCCTCGGAGGCCAACCCCGAGGTGCCGACGCTGCGTGGCCTGCTGGTCGAGGTGGGCGCCGGCCCGGCCGGTGCGCCCGAGGGCGCGCATGGCAGCGTGGTCAACCAGGCCAGCGGCCGCATCGACACGCCGCGCGGCAACGCCACGCTGGTGGCGATGGCGGTCAACCAGATGGGCCGCATCAGCGCCACCACGAGCGTGACCGAGAACGGCTCGATCATCCTGCGCGCGCAGGGCGATGCGAAGTCGCGCAACGAGGGCGTGCGCGCGACCGAAGCCGGCGCCCTGGTGCTGGGCGCCGGCAGCCAGACGACGATCGCGCCGGACGACGGCGCCGCCGGCAACGGCGGCAAGCCGCTGACCAGCGACGGCAACGCGACCTTCGTCAACCCGCGCATCGACCTGGCCGGCGCCAGCGTGTTGCTCGACACCGGCGCGCAGGTCGTGGCGCCGGGCGCCACGGTCGACGTGCGGGCCGAAGCGACACCCAGCTACCAGGCCTACGCCAACCGTGTCTTCGACCACGACGCCGGCGACGCCTCGCGCATCGTGCTGGGCGACGGCGCGCTGATCGACGTGTCGGGCACCACCACCGCCACCGACAGCGTGTCGCGCTTCTTCGTCACCACCGGGCTGCTGGGCAGCAACGACCTGAAGGACGCGCCGCTGCAGAAAGACGGCCTGCTCTACCGCAGCCGGGTCACCGTCGACGTGCGCGACGACTCGTTGATCCTCGGCAGCCTGGAGGGTTACCGCGACGGCCTGCAGCAGACGATCGACGAGCGCTTGTCGGCCGGGGGCCAGGTGCGGCTGACGGCCGGCAGCGGCGTGCTGACGCATGCGAATTCGCGCATCGACGTGTCCGGCGGCCAGGTGGCCTACACCGCGGCCGAGGTGCGCGAGACCCAGCTGATCGGCGCCAACGGCCAGGTGGCCGACCTGAACCACGCGGCGGCCGACCAGGTCTACACCTCGGCGCTGAACCTGCAAAAGGGCAGCGCGGCCGGCTTCGACCGCTGGGGCGTGAAGGTCAACTTCGGCAGCCTGACCCCGACCCACCACGAAGAAGGTTATGTCGAAGGCCGGGCGGCCGGCGGCGTGCACGTCGTCGCGCCGACGGTGGTGCTGCAGGGTGCGCTCGACGCCCACGTCACCCAAGGCACGCGCCAGCAGCAGGGCGACGACGCGCAGGCCGGGCGCGGCCAGTTCAGCGTCGGCGCGGTCACCCAGGGCGGGCAGGACTTCACCCGCGGCAACCACAGCGGCGACGCGGTGCTGCGCTTCTTCAACGTCAGCACACAAGGGCCGCAGGTTGACGAGACGCAGCTGTGGGCCGATGCGATGGCGGCCATGCTGCCGGCCGCGTCGGGCATGCAGCGCGACACGCTGGTCGACGCCGGTTTCGGCGAAGTCGCCATCGCGGCGAACGGCAATGTGTCGGTGCTCGGTCAATCGGCGAACGCGGCGCTGGACCTCGGCGACAAGGCCACGCTTCGGCTGCTGTCGAGCAAGGGCGACACGGTGCTGGGGGGGCAGACGCGCAGCGCCGGTGGCCAGGTCGAGCTGAACAGCAAGCTCGGCCAGGCGGTGTTGGCCGATGGTGCGGCCGTGCAGTTGCAAGGCCGCTTCATCAATGCGATGCAGGACGGGCCGCGCGACAGCTCGGCGATCGTCGGTGGCAGTTTCTCGGCCGCCGGCGGCACCGGTGTCCAGCTCGGCACCGGCAGCCTGGTCGATGTGTCGGGTGGTGCGCTGGTGGACAGCGCGGGGCTGCTCAGCGGCGGCAACGCCGGCAGCATCAGCCTGGCGCATACCGCAGCGCTGTCCGGCGACACGCCGGGCCTGGTGCTGCAGGGCGAGTTGCGTGGCCAGTCGCTGGCCACCGGCGGCAGCCTGAGCCTGACCGCGCCCGAGATCCAGCTCGGTGCCGGCAGCAGCGCGGCCGGCGTCGTGGCCATCGACCCGGCGCTGCTGCAGCAGGGCGGGTTCAGCAGCTATGTGCTGGACGGCCGGCGCGAGCTGCAGGTGGCCGCCGGCAGCCGCACCACGCTGCGGCGCGACGAGTGGCTGGCCGATCCGCGCGCGGCGGTTCTCGCGGCCAGCGGCAGCGACTGGCAGACCTTGGCCAGCGCCGGCCCGATGGCCGGTGCGGTGCCGGCCGCGGTCAGCTTGAGCCTGCGCTCGTCGGGCACCGATGCCAACACCGGCCGCCTGGTGGTGCAGCAAGGTGCCGTGATCGAGGCGCCGGCGCTGTCCACATTGAGCTTGTCGGCGCAGAACCAGCTGCTGGTCGACGGCCAGCTGAGCACGGCCGGCGGCAAGGTGGCGTTGTCGATCAATGCGCGCCAGCAGGCGGTGCCGGGCCAGGCCTCCGAGACCATGCTGTGGCTGGGCGCGCACAGCCGCATCGATGTGTCCGGCACGGCGCTGATCGCGCCGGGCACCAATGGGCTGCGCCAGGGCCAGGTGCTCAATGGCGGCAGCATCACGCTCGCCGCCAAGGGCGCGGCGGCGACCGAGCCGGTGCTGGTGATGCAGCAGGGCGCCGAGCTGGTGGCCCATGGTGCCAGCGCCGTGCTGGACCGCAGCGAGCTGACCGAAGGCGGCGTGCGCTGGGTCCATGGGCCGGTCGACAGCAATGGTGGCACGGTCGCGATCGAAGCCAACCGGGCGCTGGTGAGCGAAGGCCACATCGACCTGCACGCCGGCGGCACGCGTGGCCAAGGCGGCACGCTGAGCGTGAACCTGACGGCCGAGCCGACGGCGGAGACCGGGTCGGCCGAAAACGCCAGGCGCGAGCTGCGCATTGCCGGCGGCCCGACCGAAAAGACCGGCGGCCTGGCGCTGGGCGACACCGCCGGCATCGCCGACCTGACCGACATCGCGTCGATCTCCACCGCCACGATTCGCGCGTCGGGAGCGGCGAACCTGGTGCTCGGCGCGCGGGACACGCTGCGCTTTCTCGAAGGCGCCGACATTGACATGCCCGGCACGCTGACGCTGGCCTCGCGCGCGCTCGCGGTGCAGCCGGGCCAGGCGATCCATCTCGCCGGCGGCCAGGTGCAGTTGCAAGGCGTTCGTGTGCCGACCGGCACCGCGGCGCCGACCCCGGTGGCGCGCGAAGGCGATGCGACGCTCGACATCCGTTCGCGCGACGGCCTGCTTGTCTCTGGCCACTGGGTCACCCAAGGGCTGGAGCGCCTGTCGCTGCAGGCCGACGGCGACCTGATGCTGCACGGCGTGAATGCCACGGCGCTGCAGGGCAGCCTGACCACGGCCGGTGACCTCGCGCTGAGCGCGCGCCAGCTCTACCCCGGCACGCAAACCGACTTTCGCATCGACGCGACCGGCCACGACGTGACGATCGCCGGCCAGGGTGGTGATGCGTCGGGCATCGCCACGCCCTTGTCGGCCGGCGGCAAGCTCACCATCGCCGCGGCGACCATCACCCAGGGCGGTGTCGTGCGCGCACCGCAAGGCCAGATCGTGCTGCAGGGCAGCCAGGCGGTGACGCTGGCCGAAGGCAGCCAGACCTCGGTCTCGGCCGCCGGCCTGGTGCTGCCCTATGGCGACAGCGCCGGCGGCCGCTGGGTGGCGCCGGACGGCCACGTGCTCACCGCACCGCCGGGCAAGCGCATCGACATCGAATCTCCCAGTGTCGACGTGGCCACCGGCGCCAGCCTGGACCTGCGCGGCGGTGGTGACCTCGTGGCCTACGAATTCGTGCCGGGCCGGGGCGGCTCGACCGATGTCTTTGCCGGTGGCAACGGGGCCTACGCGCTGGTGCCGAGCGTGAAGGGTGCCGCCTTGTTCGACCCGACGCTGGCGGGTTCCGCCGACTTCGGCCGCCAGATCGAGATCGGCGCCGGGGCACCGGTGCCCCCCGGCACCTACACCCTGCTGCCGGCGCGTTATGCCTTGCAGCCGGGGGCGTTCCTCGTCGAGCCGGTGAAGGCCAGCACGCCGCTGTCGATGAACACCGCAGTGGCGCAGGTCGACGGCTCGGTCTGGGTCGGCGCGCGCTTGTCGACCGCGGGCACGGCGCTCGCCGATGCGCAGGCCAGCACCTGGAAGATCAGCACCCGTGCGCTCGCGCGCCAGCGGTCGGAGATTCGCGAAACCTCGGCCAACACCGTGTTCAGCGAACAGGCGGCGCAGCAGGGCGTGACCACGCCCGAGCGGCCGATGGACGCCGGCACGCTGGCACTGGCCACCACCCGCGCCCGCCTGGACGGCGAGATTGCGATGGCCGGTGCCGGCGCTACGGCAGGCTCAGCTGCCGGGCGAGGCGGGCGCGCCGAGTTCACCGCCGGCGAGGTGGTGGTCGGCGAGCCGGCCGGGGGCGTGGCCGACGAGGCCTTGCACCTGAGCGTGGCGACACTGAACCAGCTGGGCGCCGAGACGCTGGTGATCGGCGCCCGCAGCGGTGCGAGCACAGACACTGGCACGGCCTTGGCGGTCGGCGCCGAGCGTGTCACGGTCGCCACCGGCGGCCAGGCGCTGGTGGTGCCCGACCTGGTGCTCGCCGCACACGAACGCGTCGACGTCGAGGCTGGCTCGGTGCTGCGGGCCACGGCGTCGACCACCGAGGCCGCGGCCTACACGATCGAGGGCGATGGCGCCGCGTTGCGCCTGGCCGCCGCGCCGGGCGCGAGCCTGCAGCGCCAGGGCGCCACCTTGTCTCGCGGTGCACTGGAGATCGGCGCCGGTGCGAAGCTGGACGCCGCGGGTGGCAGCCTGGTGCTCGATGCCACGCAAGACACCAAGATCGCCGGCTCGGCCCGCCTGGCCGCCAGCGAGCTGACATTGGGCGCACCGACGATCACCATCGGTGGTCCGGTGGGTGGCCCCGGTGTGTTGTCGCTGACCCCGGGTTTGCTCAACCAAGTCAGCCAGGCCGACGAGCTGACCTTGCACGCCTACCGCTTCATCAACCTCAAAGAGGGCGCGGTGCTGGGCGAGGGGGCGGATGGTGCGCCGACGCTGGACCGCCTGGTGCTCGACACGCCGACGCTGCGGGCCACCGAGGCCGGCGGCGCAGGCGCGCGCATCACCGCCGGCGAGATCACGCTGGCCAACAGCTCGGGCCTGGCCGGCGGCCCGGCGCATGCCGGCGGTGGCCAGCTGACCCTGCATGCCTCGACGGCGGCCGGCGGCAGCGGCGACATCCGGCTCGGCGAAGGGCGGGTCGTGGTGCAAGACGCGGCGAGCCTGACGCTCGACGCCGACCATGCGATCGCGCTGGCGGGCCGCGACGGTACGCTGGCCACTGGCGGCGACATGGCGCTGCAGTCGCGCGCGGTCGTGGCCGAGTTGGCCGGTGCCGGCGCCGCGCTGCAAGCGGGTGGCTTGCTGAGCATCGCCGCGTCGGCAGACCCGGTGGCGCCGCCCTCGGCCTTGGGCGCGTCGCTGCAGATCGACGCGGGGCAGATCCGACATGACGGGCGCATCGTGCTGCCGTCTGGCGCAGTCAGCCTCGATGCGCGTGATGGCATCACGCTGGGCGCGGCCAGCCGCATCGACGTGGCCGGGCGCCACGTCGCGGTCGGCGAGGCCTCGGTCGACCTGGGCGGCGGCCAGGTGTCGCTGGTGACCCAGGCCGGCAACGTGACCATGCAAGGTGGCCTCGTCAACGTGTCGGGTGCGGGCGCCGCAGCAGGCGGCCGCATCGAGCTGGCGGCGCCGCAAGGCACCGTGCAGGTACTGGGTCAGCTGCGTGGCACGAGCACCGGCTCGCAAGGCGCCGAGCTGGCGATCGACAGCGGCGCGCCGATCGACCTGGCCGCACTGGCGCGGCACATCGACGAGGCCGACCCGGCCAGCTTCGGTGGCGCGATCCGCGTGCACCAGCGCAGCGGTGACCTCGAGGTCGGCCCGCAAACGCAGCTGGCGGCGCGTGAGATCGAACTCTCCACCGACGGTGGTGTGCTCACGGTGCGCGGCACCTTGGACGTCCGGGGCGCAGACGGTGGCCGCATCGCGCTCGCAGCGCAAGGCGCGCTGACGCTGGCGCCGGGCGCCGGCTTGCTCGCGTCGGCCCAGGCGGCCGACGGCGACGGTGGCCGTGTCGAGCTGGCGTCGACCCAGGGCACGCTGCAGCTGCAGGCCGGCAGCCGCGTCGACGTGGCGGCCGGCGCGCAAGGCGGCGATGCCGGGCGCGTGCTGCTGCGCGCTGCGCGGCTGGGGGTCAGCGAGGCGAACCCGGGCGGTGCCGGTGTCGACATTGCGCCGTTGCGGGCCGACATCCACGGCGCGGGCCGCGTCGATGTCGAAGCCGTCAAGGTCTACGACGGCATCACCACCGTCACCGATTACGCGGCGCCGGCGCCGGGCACCTTGCTGGTCGGCACGCTCGCTGCCGATGGCCGGGACTTCGTCGGCGCCCAGGGCGGCAAGGCGAGCTTGCTGGCCGAACGCCTGGCCGACGGCAACGACGGGCTGCAATCGGCCTTGCGCATCCATGCCGCCGCCGAGGTGCGCAGCGACGGCGACCTCGACCTGACAATGCTCGGTGGCGCGTGGACGGCGCCGAGCGAACGCGCCGACATCATGCTGGCCGGCGGCGACGTGAGCGCCGTGGGTGACAGCACGATCACCTTGCGCGCCGCGGGCGAGCTGCGGGTGCGCTCGTCGATCGATGCCGGCTTCCACTGGAGCGGGCGCAGCACCGCCGGTGGCTCGCTGCGCTTCGTCGCCGGGGCCGACCTGCACGCGGCATCGGCCAGCGCGACGCAACGCGACAGCAGCGCCGATCTGCTGATCGGCCGCGACGACCACGGCATCAAGGACGTGCGCGTGCGCACGACCACCGGCGACGTCACGCTGGCCGCTGCCGGCGACGTGAACCTGGTGCAAGGGCGGGCGAGGGTCTACAGCAGCGGCGTGGTGGTGGCCGACGACGCGGCGCAGGCGGTGCGGACGCAGCTGTTTCTGGCCGATGCGTTCCGCGCCGACGGGGGCGACATCCGCGTGCGGGCGGGCGAGGCGGTGCGCTCGCGCTCGGTCGTGCTCGACAGCTTCGCGTCGTACTACAACGAGTCGCACCTGCTGGGGGCGCACCCGAACGGCTGGTCGCGCATCGAGCAGCGCGGTGGTGTCGTCTACTGGGACGCGAAGCCCGACGACTACGCCGCCGGCCTGCAGCACGGCGTGGCCTCGTTCGGCGGCGGGCGGGTCGACGTGAGTGCCGGCACCGACGTGCAGGGCCTGACCGCGGCGTCGCCGTCGAGCGGCTTTCTCGATGCCGATGGCGCGCACCAGTACGGTGGTGGCAGTGTGCGCGTGACGGCGGGGCGCGACGTGGTCGGCGGCATCGTGCAGGCCGGTGGCCGCGCGCTGAGCGTGCAGGCCGGGCGCGATGTGGCGTGGGCCGAGAACCCGGCACTGGCCGAGGTCGGCGCAACGACACCCGGGCTGCTGCTGGCGCACGAGAACACCGAGGTGCAGGTCAACGCGCGGCGCGACCTGACGCTGGGTGCCGATGTCAGCAGCCATGCGCTGAACGGCCGCTGGGTCAGCGGGCTGGACGGTGAGGCCTCGCTGTCATTGCGCGCTGCCGGTGGCCAGCTGAGCTACCGCGCCGACGCCGAGCCCGACACCTACGACAACTCGGCCGGCGACTCGCTCACCGTCAACCTGCTGCCGAGCCAGGTGCTGATGGCGGCGCCATCGGGGGCGATGACGCTGGGCGGCGGCAACGCCGCGGCCCCAATCATCCAGCAGGCCGAGAACCCGGCCGCCCGGCTGGACCTGCTGGCCGCGCAGGACCTGGCGCTGCGCACCGACCTGCAGCTCAACGCGAGCTGGTCCCAAGGCGTGGCCTACCACGACGACAGCGGCCAGGACCCGCAAAGCCTGAACGGCCAGGGCCTGCCCGGCAGCGCCTGGCTGGCACTGGCCTACGCCGACCTGCAGCGCGGCGACGGCGCCGGCCTGGACCGCAGCGACCGCACGCCCGCGCGCCTGGTGTCGGCCACTGGCGATGTCGAGGTGCAAGGCGCGATCCGGTCGGCACGGCCGCTGCGCCTGCTGGCCGCGGGCGACATTGCGTTCACCGGCACCAACACCAACTCGGGCGTCGAGGTGCAGCACCAGGCGGTGCGGCTGGACGGCGGCGAACCCGGCGCGGCCAGCAGCGAGCTGAGCCTGCTGCAGGCGGGCCGTGACATCAGCTTCGGCCAGGCGGCGCTGCGTATCGCCGGCCCAGGCGACCTGGTGCTGCTGGCTGGCCGCGACATCGACCTGGGACGCGGCGCCGGGGTGCAGGCGGTGGGCAACGTCGACAACGCCACGCGCCTGGCCGAAGGCAGCAGCCGATTGACCCTGGTGGCCGGCTTGCGCGCCGACGGTGCCGACTACATGGCGGCCACGCGCCGGGGCTTCGCGGTGCTGGGCGCCGCGGCGCTGGCGGCCCGGGCCGGCGATGTCTACGCCATGCTCAGCGCTGCCGACGGCCAGGTGCCGCCGCTGGGCAGCGCCGAGGCCAAGGCCTTTGATGCGCTGGACGGCGCGGCGCAGCTCGACCAGGTGAAAAGCCTGCTCGGCACGGCGGCGTACGACGCCGGCATCGCGCGCTACGTCCGCGGCCTGGTCGGCCACGCCGGCGACACCGACGCGCAGGCGCTGCAGGCGTTCGCCACCTTGTCTGACGTGAAGCGGGCCGCGGCACCGGGCGTGTTGTTGGCCGATGCTTTCGGCCAGCAAGACGCGGCCAGGCGGCTGCCGTTCGTGGCGGCCGTGGCGCGGGCCGACAGCCCGGCCAAAGGCCAGGCGCTGATCGACTTCATGCAGGCCCAGACCGGCCAGGCGCTGGCCCTCGACGCGGCGCTGACGGCCTTCGAGCAGTTGCCGATCGAGCGCCAGCTGCTGCGCCTGAACGAGGTGCTGGTCGATGAGGTGCGCACCCATGGCCGCGAGGCGGTGGCGGCGCGGCTGGCGGCCGACAAGGAGGCTGCGTACGACCGCGGTTATGCGGCGATCAATGCGCTGTTCCCGGTCGACCCGTTGGGCCGGCCGGGCGGCGAGATTCGCCTGCCAACCACGCAGGCCCGCACGCTGCAGGGCTCGGGCATCACGCTGCTGGCGCCGGGTGGTGCGGTGAACGCCGGCGAGACCGGCAGCAGCACGAAGCCGCCGAGCGAGCTGGGCATCGTTACCGTGGCCGGCGGGGGCATTGCCGGCATCGCCCGCGACGACATCCTCGTCAACCAGTCGCGCATCTTCACGCTGGCGCAAGGCGACATCCTGCTGTGGTCGTCGACCGGCGATGTCGACGCGGGCCGTGGCGCGAAGACGGTGGTCGGCGCGCCGGCGCCGGTCTACCGGTTGGACGCCAACGGCCGCATCGTCGTCGACACCAGCGGCTCGTTCAGCGGCAGCGGCATCGCGGTGCTCGATGCCAAGAGCGCACTCGACCTGTATGCGCCGGCCGGTGCGATCGACGCCGGCGAGGCCGGCATCCGCGCGCTCGGCTCGGTCACGCTGGGCGCCGACGTGGTGCGCGGCGCCGACGACATCGTCGGGGGCTCGGTGGCCGGTGCGCCGCCGGCCGCGCCGACGGTGGGGGTGACCGCGGGCCTGGCCAAGGCCGCCGACGCGGCGACCAGCGCCACCCGCAGCGGCGACGACGACGAAGACGAGCGCCGCCGCAGGCGCCGCGCCCGCCGCCAGCTGTTGCTGGAGTTCCTTGGTTTCGGCCAGGGCTGATTTTTCGACCGACGAGAACGAACGACATGCTTCGCCAACTGCTGATCACGCTTGCCGCCACCGCGGCGTTTGCCACCCCGGCCCACGCCTGGTGGAACGACGCCTGGACGACCCGCACCCGGGTCGTGCTCGACACCACCGACAAGGGCCTCGCCTTGCCCAATGCAGCGGCCGACGTGGTGGTGCCGGTGCGGCTGCATTCGGGCAACTTCGATTTTGGTGCAGCCGCGGCCGACGGCGCCGACCTGCGGGTGGTCGGCGCCGACGACAAGACGCCGCTGCCGTTCGAGATCGAGCGCTTCGACGGTATCAACGAGCTGGCGGTGTTGTGGGTGCGGGTGCCGTCGGTGGCGCAAGGCAGCGACAAGAACGTGCTGCACGTCTACGCCGGCAACGACAAGGCGCCGCCCGAAGCCCGCACGGCGGTGTTTGCCAACAGCCATGCCACGGTGCTGCATTTCAGCGAAGCTGACGGCCCGGCGCTGGACGTGGCCGGTGGCCCGGCCGGCAGCATGCCGGCGGTGCGCGAGGCCAACGGCCTGCTCGGCGGGGCTGCGCGCTTGGCCGGCACGCCGCTGAGCTTTCCGCCGCACCCGAAGCTGGTGCTGGCGCCCAACAGCGGCTTGACGATCGCGCTGTGGGTCAGGCCCGATGCGCCGGCCGAGTCGTCGACATTGGTGGCGCTGGGCCCGGTCAAGCTGTTGCGCTCGCTCGACCAGGTCGAGGCCCGCGTCGGCGACGAGAAGCTGGCCGGTGCGGCGCTGCCGGCATCGGCGTGGTCGCACGTGGTGTTGACGGTGGGCGGCGGCAAGGCGCAGCTCTACATCAACGGCAAGCCGGCGGCACAGGCCGACGTGTTGCTGCCGGCCGCGACGGCACCGGCGCTGGTGCTGGGCGAAGGCTACAAGGGCCTGATCGACGAGGTGCAGCTGCTGCCGGCAGCGCGTGATGCGGGCTGGGTGCGGCTGGCGGCGGCGGCGCAGGGCATGGAGGCGTCGTTCATCAAGAGCCAGAAGGAAGGCGAGGCCGCGGGCAGTGAGGGTGAGGGCGGCGGCTACTTCGGCATCCTGCTGAAGAACCTGACCACCGATGCGTGGGTGGTGATTGGCATCTTGCTCGTGATGTTCGCGATCGCCGCGGTGGTGATGGTCACCAAGGCGCAGTTGGTGTCGCGCGTGGGCCGCGCGAACGACCGTTTCCTCGACCGCTTCCGCGCCGACCTGTCGGGCCAGGCCCTGGTGAAGGACGCGGGCGACTACCTGCACTCGACGCTGTACCGCCTGTACCAGACCGGCGAGGCCGAGATTGCGAAGCGGCGGGCCAAGGGCATGCAGACCTTGTCGGGCGCGTCGCTGGACGCCATCAAGGCGACGCTGGACGCCGTGCAGGTGCGCGAGAACCACGCGCTGAATGCCCGCATGGTGCTGTTGACGATCGCGATCTCGGGCGGCCCATTCCTCGGCCTGCTCGGCACGGTGGTCGGCGTGATGATCACCTTCGCCGCCATCGCCGCGGCCGGTGACGTGAACGTCAACGCGATCGCCCCCGGCATCGCCGCGGCGCTGCTGGCCACGGTGGCCGGCCTGGGCGTCGCGATCCCGGCGCTGTTTGGCTACAACTGGCTGGCCTCGCGCATCAAGACGATCTCGGCCGACATGCAGATCTTCGTCGACGAGTTCGTCACGCGGGCCGCGGAGCTGCACGGAAGCTGACATGGCCGCCGACATCCGCGGGGCCAACGAGCCCTACGACGACATCAACATCACGCCGATGCTGGACCTGGCGTATGTGCTGCTGGTGACCTTCATCATCCTGACCACCGCGTCGGTGCAGGGCGTCAAGGTCAACTCGCCGCGCACGACCGCCGCCAACCAACTGGCCAAGCCGCAGACGCGTGCGGTGACGATCACCCGCGACGGCGCGATCTACCTCGATGCCTATCCGGTGACGCTGGACGAACTGGAACAGCGCCTGGGCAGCTACAAGGCCGCCAACCCCGCGCTGCCGGTGGTGCTGAAGGCCGATGCGCACACCCAGTACCAGAAGGTCACCGAGGTGCTCGAGGTGGCCAAGAGGCTCGACCTGACCGAGATCGGCCTGGTGACCCAGCGCGAGACGGTGGAGTAGCCGGCCATGCACGTCCAGAACGACACCAAGCCCTACGACACGATCAACGTCACGCCGATGCTCGACCTGGCCTATGTGCTGCTGGTCGTGTTCATCCTGATGACGACCGCGTCGGTGCAGGGCCTGTCGATCACCTTGCCCAAGCCGTCGAACCAGCCCAGCACCGAACGGCACGAGCTGCTGATCGTGCAGATCGCGGCCGATGGCGCGTTGCTGCTCAACGGCGCCTCGCTCTCGCTGGCCGAGATCGAGCAGCGCCTGACCCAGGCCAAGGCGGCCGACCCCAAGGTCACGGTCGCCATCAAGGGCGATGGCCGCGCCGCCTACGCACCGGTGGTGCAGGTGATCGACCTGTGCAACCGGCTGGCGGTCGACATGGCCCTGGTCACGTCCCGCATCGGCACTTGAAGGAGACCATGATGTCCCACACCACGCCCTTGATCGCCCACCGCCCGCCACACCCGCCGCGCCGTCTGCTGCGGCGGTTCACCGTGGGCCTCGCGCTCGTGCTGGCCACCGGCATGATGGCCTGGGGGCTGTCGCGCCTGTCGTTCGACGCGCCCACGCCGAAACGCCAGGTGGCCCGCATCGCATTGATGCCGGACACCCCCCCGCCGCCCCCGCCGCCGAAGGAAAAGAAGAAGGAAGAGCTGGCGCCGCAGGCACGGCCGCAGCCGCAGCGTGAAGAGGCGCCCAAGCCGCAGCCACCGGCCAACGAGCCGCTGAAGATGGAAGGGCAGGCGGGCAACGGGCCGAGCGCCTTTGCCGCCGGCAGCGTCAGCAACGACTACCGCGGCGGCCCGGTGGCGGTGGGGGGCGCGGCGTCGGCACCCGGCGTGGCCGACCGCGCCGCCGAGCGCTTGTATGCGAACACCGTGCGCCAGCTGCTGCAAGGCGAGATCGAGCGCCGCATGTCGCCCGACGCCGGCGAGCTGAGCGCCAACTTTGCGCTGTGGGTCGGTGCGGACGGGCGCATCGCGCGCTGGGAGTCCGACGCCGGCCAGGCCCCGCTGAAGACCGCGCTCGACGCCAGCGCCGAATCGTTGCGCCTGCCGGCGCCGCCCACGCTGAGCCAGCAACCGATGCGCTTTCGGTTGACGCTGCGCGCGGGTGCCTAACTGTCCAGTTTTCCTGTCTTGTTCCGGAGTTCCCCATGACACCACCGACGCCTCGCCCCGCGCGACTGGCGCCGCTCACCGTGGCCTGCTTGGCCGCGGCCGCGATCCCTGCCTGGGGCCAGACGCCCCCGACGCCCACCCCGCCGGCAGCCGCCGCGCCCGCCGCCGAGGTGGCCGCGCTGACCGAGCTGCGCGCCACCACGCTGGCGCTGATCGAAGCGCTGGTCGAGCAGGGGCTGCTGACGCGCGCGAAAGCCGATGAGCTGCTGCGCCGCGCGCGCGCCGCCGCCGAGCCGAGCGCCGCGGCGATGCCGGCCGCCGGCTGGGGCGCGCCGAAGACGGTCGTCCGGGTGCCCTACCTCAGCGAGACGACGCGGGCGCAGATCAAGGACGAGGTTCGCAACGACGTGCTGGCCACCGCCCGCGACGAGGGCTGGACCGATGGGCGCCGGCTGCCGTCGTGGCTGAAGGCGGTGTCGATCGAGGGCGACGTGCGGCTGCGCACGCAGGCCGAGATGCTGCCCGAGGACAACGTGGCGCCCGAGATCTTTCGCGCCCAGACCGATTCGCCGGCCTGGGCGCCGGACCTGCTGAACACCCAGCACGACCGTCACCGCATGACCTTGCGTGCGCGCCTGGGCGTGGTCGCCAAGGCCAGCGATTCGCTGAGCGCGGGCCTGCGCATCGCGACCGGCGGCACCACCGGCAGCCCCACATCGGAATCGGCCACGCTGGGCAACGGCAACAACCGGCTGGCCATCGGCATCGACCGGGCCTGGCTGCGCTGGGAGCCGCGCCACGGCACACGCCTGGAAGGCGGGCGCATGGCGGTGCCGTTCGAGGGCACCGACCTGCTGTGGCCCGACGACCTGGGGCTGGACGGCGTGGCCGGCCGCGGCGAGCTGGACCTGGCCAGCGGCTTGTACGCCTTCACGGTGGCCGGGGCTTTTCCGCTCGAAGAGTTCGCCAACACGGCGCGCGACAAGTGGCTGCTCGGCGGCCAGGCCGGCATCGACTGGGCATTCGGCAACGCCTGGCAGCTGCGCGCCGCGGTCGGCGTCTACCAGTTCCGCAACATCGAAGGGGTGCGTGAGAACGAGCTGCCGCCGACCGGCGCGCTGGGCGGTGTGCGGCCGTACCAGAGCAGCGCCTACCCGGTGGCGATCCGGCAAAAGGGCAACACGCTGATCAACCTGAACGCGCCGCAATCCACCGCTGCGCCGGTGTGGGGCCTGGCGTCGCGCTTCCGGCCGGTCGACCTGTCGCTGGCGCTGACCTCGCGCCACTACAGCCCCTATGAGGCGGTGTTGTCGCTCGACGTGGTGAAGAACACCGCCTTCGATGCCGCCGACATCGAGCGCCGCGCCGGCACCACCGCGGTGGCCGACCTGCGCGACAAGACACTGGGTTACCAGGCCAAGCTGTTGTTCGGCACGCCCAAGCTGGCCGAGCGCGGGGATTGGCAGGCCTTTGCCGCTTACCGCCGCTTCGAGCGTGATGCGTGGGTCGACGCCTACACCGACACCACCTGGCACCTGGGCGGCACCAACTACAAGGGCTTCAGCGTCGGCGCGCAGTACGCCTTCGACACCAAGGCGACGCTGGGCCTGCGCTACACGAGCACGCGCAACCTCGACGACGGCGTGCGCTTCCTGGCCATCCCCGGCGACCCGCTGTCGATCAGCGGCAACCTGAGCAGCGCGCCGTTGAAGATCGACGTGCTGCAGCTCGAAGCCAACGTGCGTTTCTAGGAGTGGTGGGCATGAGCACACGCAAGCTGATCCTCGGGCTGGTGTTGAGCGTGTTGGCCGGCCTGGCCCTGGCCGCCGACGGCGGCGACAAGCGCCTGGCCCAGGCCAAGGAGGCCGCGCGCAAGGCGCAGGCCGCGCTGCAGCAGGCCCAGCAAGAGCGCGACACGCTGCGCCAGCAGCAGGCCGCCACTGCGGCCGAGAAGGACGCGCTGGACCAGCGCCTGGCGAAGGTGCAGGCCGAGGTGCGCAGCAGCCAGGGCCGCCAGGCACAGCAGTCGCAGGCCCTGGCCGGTGCCCAGGCCGAGCTGGCGCGGGTGCGCGCCGAACTCGCCGACGAGCGGGCGCGGCGCGAGAAGGCCGAAGCCGCGGCCAGCGAGACACTCGCGCAGGCGCAGCAGGCGGTGCAGGCGCAGCGCCAGGTCACGGCGTCGGTCAGTGCGCTGCTGGAAAAGAGCACCGCCGCGTTGGCCCGGGCCGAAGAGGCCAACCGCACGTTGTATGGCCTGGGGCTGCAGGCGGTCGATGCCTACACCCAGCGCACCCCCGAGGCGATGCGCACACGCAGCGAGCCCTTCCTGGCCCTCGGCACCGTGAAGCTGGAAGACGAGGCCGAGAACCTGCGCAAGGCGCTGGACGCGCAGCGCGTGGTGCCCTGAACCGCGGGCGGCGCGGCGGGCCGGATAATCGGCCCCTTCTCGCCCACTGCTGAAGCGCCCCGCATGTTCACCGGCATCGTTCAAGGCATCGCCACCGTCGACACGCTCACCGACCGCCCGGGCCTGCGCAGCTTTCGGCTGCGCTTCCCGCCGGGTTTCGCGGCCGGCCTGGAGATCGGCGCCAGCGTGTCGTGCGACGGTGTCTGCCTGACCGTGACGGCGCTGCACGGCCCCACTGACGAACCGAGCGCGGCCGACTTCGACGTGATGCAGCAGAGCCTCGGCCTGACCACGCTCGGTGGCCTGGCCCAGGGCAGCCGGATCAACGTGGAGCGGGCCGCGAAAGACGGCGCCGAGATCGGCGGCCACCCGTTGTCGGGCCACATCGACGTGACCGGCACGCTGGTGGCCATTCGCCAGCCCGAGAACAACCACGTGCTGCGCATCGGGCTGCCGCCACGCTGGATGCGCTATGTGTTCGCCAAGGGCTACATCGCCGTCAATGGCGCCAGCCTGACGGTGGCCGAGGCTGACCGGCAGGCCGGCTGGTTCGAGGTCTGGCTGATCCCCGAAACGCTGCGCATGACGACCTTCGGCGAGAAGGCCATCGGCGACACGCTGAACATCGAGATCGAGCGCTCGACCCAGGTCTTCGTCGACACCGTGCGCGACGCGCTGGACGAACGCCTGGGCCCGCTGCTGCCGGCGCTCGAGGCGCTGCTGCGCGAGCGCGGCCTGTCGACCGACGAACTGGCGCGCCCGCTGCTGCCCGAAAAGCGCTGACCGCCTCATCGATTTGTTGAGGCCCCACCCGCAGTGGGGAAAGACGCGCCAGCCCCTGGCCGCCCACACTGGCGGCCTTTCAGAACCACGGGCTTGCGCGAGATGACGCCTTCTTCTCTTTCACGACGCCAGTTGATGCTGGCCGCAGCCGTGGGCGCTTGGCTGCCGGGTGGCGCAGGTGCCCGCCCAACGACCGCCACGTCGCCGGCTTTGCTGCTGGCGCAAGAGGCGTCTGATGCGCAAGACCCAACGGGCTACCTGGTGAGCGAGAAGTTCGACGGCGTGCGGGCCTTTTGGGACGGCCATCAACTGCGCTTTCGAGGCGGTGGCGTGGTGGCCGCGCCGGCCAGCTTTCTTGCCGGCCTGCCGGCGGGCCAGGCGTTGGATGGCGAACTGTGGCTGGGGCGGAGCCGCTTCGATGCCTTGTCGGCCATCGTGCGCCGCGAGCAGGCGGTGGCCACCGAATGGGACCAGGTCCACTACCTGGTGTTCGAGCAACCCGGGGGCGAGAGTGGGTTTGCGCAGCGTGTCGAGCGTCTGCATTCGCTGGCCGCACGTTCGTCAAACCGCCGCTGGGAAGTTGTCGAGCAATCGGCCGTGGCCACCCCAACCGCGCTGCAGGCACGCCTGAAGGCGGTGGTGGCCCAGGGTGGCGAGGGCCTGATGCTGCACCGCGCGGACGCCGCTTACCGCACCGGTCGCAGCGAGGTGTTGCTGAAGCTGAAGCCGGTGCGTGATGCCGAAGCCGTGGTCGTTGGTCATACGCCAGGACGCGGTCGCTTCGAGGGCCAGACCGGCGCGCTCAGGGTGCGTGACGAGGTAGGCCGAGAGTTCCTGGTCGGCAGCGGTTTGAACGAGGCGCAGCGCCGCAACCCGCCACCGGTGGGCAGTGTGGTGACCTTCAGCTGGCGCGGCGAAACGGCGAGCGGCCTGCCACGATTCCCGACACTGCTGCGCACCCGCGTGGCCGGTTGGTGAGTGCGGTATGGTGACTGCATGAGTGAATTCAGCTTCTTCTGGCACGACTACGAAACCTTCGGCCGCGTGCCGCGGCGCGACCGGCCGTCGCAGTTCGCCGGCGTGCGCACCGATGCCGAGTTGAACGAGATCGGCGCACCGGTGATGGCCTTCTGCCGGCCCGCGTCCGATTACCTGCCCGACCCCGAGAGCTGCCTGCTGACCGGCATCCTGCCGCAGCAGTGCCTGGAGAAAGGGCTGCCCGAGCCGCAGTTCGCCAACCTGATCGAGCGCGAGCTGGCCAAGGCCGGCACGGTGGGCGTGGGCTACAACACGATCCGCTTCGACGACGAGGTCACGCGCCACCTGTTCTGGCGCAACCTGATGGACCCGTATGCACGCGAGTACAAGAACGACTGCGGCCGCTGGGACCTGCTGGACACCGTGCGCTGCATGTACGCGCTGCGGCCCGACGGCCTGCAGTGGCCCAAGCACGACGACGGCCGGCCGTCGTTCAAGCTCGAGCACCTGACGGCGGCCAATGGCTTGTCGCACGAGGCGGCGCACGATGCGTTGTCCGACGTGCGCGCCACCGTGGCGCTGGCCCGCCTGGTGCGCCAGCACCAGCCGCGGCTGTGGGAGTTCTGCCTCAAGCTGCGGCAGAAGCAGGCGGTGTGGGCCGAGATCGAGGCGGCGCAGCGCCAGGGGCGGCCGTTCCTGCATGTGTCGGGCATGTACCCGCCCGACCGCGGCTGCATCGCCGCGGTGTGGCCGCTGGCGCCGCACCCGACCAACAAGAACGAGCTGATCGTCTGGGACCTGTCCGAAGACCCGGCGGCGCTGTTCGACCTCAACGCCGCGGCGATCCGCGAGCGCATGTTCACCCGCACCGAAGACCTGCCCGAGGGTGTGACCCGGCTGCCGCTGAAGACCATCCACATCAACAAGTCGCCGGTGGTGATCAGCTCGCTGAAGACGCTGTCGGCGCCGATGGCCGAACGCTGGGGCCTCGACCTGGATCGGGCCGATCACCATGCCCAGGCCTGCGCACAACACGGCCCGAAGATGGCGGGCATCTGGCCCGATGTCTTCGCGCGCCCGGCGCCCGAGCACGCGCCGGATGTCGACGAAGACCTGTACGGCGGCTTCGTCAACCCGACCGACCGCCAGCGCCTGGACCGCCTGCGCAAGCTCGGCCCCGATGACCCGGCGTGGACGCGGGCCAGTTTCGAAGACCGGCGGCTGGACGAGCTGGTGTTCCGCTACCGCGCGCGCAACCATGCCGACAGCCTGGGCGCCGACGAGCGCGAACGCTGGGAGCGCCACTGTGCCGAACGCCTGCACGACGGTGCCGGCGGCGGGCTGAGCCTGGCGACCTTCTTCGAGAAGCTGGACGTGCTGGGCGAGACCGCCGACGAGCGGGGCCAGGCGATCCTCGGCGCGCTGTACGACTATGCCGAGCAGATCGCGCCGGAGCCGGTCTGACGGGCCCGAGAGGCTCTTGCGCGCGCGGCGCATTTTGATGCGTCGTTGATAGAGCTTGACAGACTGGGGCCCCCAGCCTGTCCGCCTTCGCTTAGTCTTGCCCGCGCAGGGCACCTAACGCTCTGTCTTGTGGTTCTGGCGCAGCCGCCAGCCGCCGCCACGCGGCTGCGCCAGACATTTCGACAATGTGCTAGAGGAGATAACAGTGTTCGCATCCAGCAATTCCAAAAACGGTTCGGTTCGCGGGGTCCTCGGCAAATGGTTTGCGCTGACCGCGCTGGCCATCGCCAGCTTGTCGGCCTCTGGGCAGTCGCTTGGCCTGGCCCAAGACACCCATGCTTACGCCTTCACCAGCGGCGCCGAGAGCGTGGCGCGCGAGGCCGGTGTCGTGGCCAGCCATGACGTTCACATCGAAGGGGCCGACTGGCTGCGCCTGCAGTTCGACGGCGTCAAGCTGCCCAACGGCGCCAAGCTGCGCATCACGTCGCTGCAAGACGGCGCCCAGCAGCACCTGAGCGCCAAGACCCTGGCGCAATGGCAGAACACCTCGGCCTACTTCAACGGCTCTGCGGTGCGCGTGGAACTGCTGGCCGCCAAGGCCGGCCGCGCGGGCCAGTTCGGCATCGTCAAGGTGCTGGCGGGCAAGCCGCAACCGGTGACCGAAAGCCAGTGCGGCCCGAACGATGACCGCGTGGCCTCCAACGTGGCCGACCGCGCCCGCCTGCTCGACGTGGGGTGCACCGCCAACCTGATGGCCAAGGGCTGCTTCATCACCGCCGGCCACTGCATGACCACGCCGTCGCTGGTCGACGTGGTCGAGTTCAACGTGCCCAAGTCCAACTCCAACGGCAGCCTGAACCACCCGGCGCCGAAGGACCAGTACGTGCCGACGGCGAACCGCAAGTTCTTCCAGGGCAACATCGGCAACGACTGGGGCGTGTTCACGGTGGCGCCGAACAGCGAAACCGGCAAGATGCCGCTCGAAGCCCAGGGCCACGGCCTGAAGCTCGCCAAGGCGGTGCCGGTGGTGGGCGCCAAGGTGGACATCCATGGCTACGGCGTGGACACCGGCGTGGACAACCAGACCCAGCAGTACTCGACCGGCCCGATCACCTCGGTGGACACCAACACCACGGTGCTGAAGTACTCGGCCGACACCGAAGGCGGCAACAGCGGCTCGGCCGTGCTGAGCGGTGGCCGCGTGGTGGCGATCCACACCAACGCCGGCTGCACGCAGTCTGGCGGCGCCAACCAGGGCACGCTGTACACCAACGCGGGCTTCAAGAAGGCGTTCAAGGCCGTCTGCTCCACGGCGCAGTGATGATCACGGGCGGCACGGTGGCGGCCGGAACGCCGCCGGGCCGCCCGGCAGGATCCAGCGCACAGGCCCCGCGAGGGGCCTTCTCTTTTTGGGGCAAGCCCTGAGACGGCGGGCGGGGTCTGGGCGTAAGGTAGCGGTCCAAATCGAAGGAGTCCGCCATGCTCAAGTCCGGAATCGACCAGGATGCACTGATCGAGATGTTCGCCAGCGCCAGCGCGAAGCAGACCGCCCAGTTGCGCGACGCTGTCAGCCAGGCCACCTTGAAGGCGCTGCAAGGGCGCGAGATGAGCCTGAAGAACATCAAGGCGGTGATCAAGTCGGTGACCGAGGCCGCCAGCACCGGCGCGCTGCAGAACGTGACGCCCAAGGTCGATGTCGAGTCGATGCTCAACGGTGCGCTGGCCGGCATGGACGATGCGCTGCTGAAGGCGGTGGACGCCAACCGCGTGGCGCTCGAACGCCTGGTCGACCAGGGCGTGGGGCTGCAGGAAAAGCAGCTGAAGAAGGCGCTCGACGATCTCGAGAAACTCGAAGACACGATGTTCGACACCGTGCGCAAGGCGACGGGCGGGGCCGACATGGCCAAGCTGGCCGGGCCCTGGGCCGAGGTGCTGGGCAAGTTCGAGCAGGCCGGCAGCCTGACCGGCGCGCAGGCCAACGCGACGCTGGAGCAGATGACCAACCAGATGCAGACGGCCATGCGCCAAAGCCGCGCCGCCGGGCTGAAGGCGGCGCAAACGCTGGCCCAAAGCTACACCGCGCTGGTCAGCGGCGTGCTGATGGGCATGTCGGACGCGCTGCGCCAGGGTGGTGGCGACGACGCCACGCCGGCGCCCAAGGCGGCGGGCAAGTCCGCTCGCAAGTAAGCGCCGGGGCGGCGCCTGGGTGAGTGGGCCGGCGGGGGGACCGGCAGGGCGTTGGAGTTACCAACCTAGAACTTCCGCTCGCTTTCCCTGGCCCTGGCGGCCGTGGCCGGCGCCCCGCAGGCCTACACTGGCAGACTGCCTTCTAGCTGCACCCCAGACCTACCATGACCCGAGTCGTCATCAGCGGCACCGGCCTGTACCGGCCGCCGCACGTCATCACCAACACCGAGTTGGTGGAGGCCTTCAACGCCTACGCTGCCCTGCAAAACGAGAAGAACGCCGCCGCCATCTCGGCCGGCGAGCTGCCGGCGATGGTGCCGTCCAGCGTCGAGTTCATCGAGAAAGCCTCGGGCATCCAGCAGCGCTACGTGATCGACAAGGCCGGCGTGCTGGACCCGACCCGCATGTACCCGCGCTTCGAAGAGAGGCCCGACGACCAGCTGTCGCTGATGGCCGAGATCGCGGTCGATGCCTCGCAAAAGGCGCTGGCCGCGGCCGGCAGGACCGGCGCGCAGGTCGACGCGGTGCTGTGCGCCGCAGCCAACATGCAGCGCGCCTACCCGGCGATGGCGGTCGAGATCCAGCAGGCGCTGGGGGCCGGCGGCTTCGGCTTCGACATGAACGTGGCCTGCTCGTCGGCCACCTTCGCGATCGAGCAGGCCGCCAACGCGGTGCGCGCTGGCACGGCCAACTGCGTGCTGGTCGTGAACCCCGAGATCACCTCGGCCCACCTCGAATGGCGCGACCGCGATTGCCATTTCATCTTCGGTGACGTGTGCACCGCGGTGATCGTCGAGCGGGCCGAGACGGCCACCTCGGCCGACCAGTGGGAGATCCTGGGCACCAAGCTGGCGACGCAGTTCTCGAACAACATCCGCAACAACTTCGGGTTCATGAACCGCAGCGAGGACAGCGACCCGAACGCGCGCGACAAGACCTTCCGCCAAGAAGGGCGCAAGGTCTTCAAGGAGGTCGTGCCGTTGGCCGCCGCGCACATCGAGCAGCACCTGGGCGTGCTTGGCTTCGAGCCGACGCAGGTGCGGCGCTACTGGCTGCACCAGGCCAACCTGGGCATGAACCAGTTCATCGTCAAGAAGCTCGTCGGCCAGGAGGCCGGCGGCGACATCGCGCCACTGATCCTGAACGAATACGCCAACACCGCCTCTGCGGGCTCGATCATCGCCTTTCACCACCACCGGGCCGACCTGGCGGCGGGGGACGTGGGGGTGGTGTGCTCGTTCGGCGCCGGCTATTCGATCGGCAGCGTCGTGGTGCGCAAGCTGTGAGGGGCCGCCTGATCGTGGGCGCAGGCTGCGCCGCGCTGGCCCTGTCGCTGGCGGCGCCCTGGGCGGCGCAGGCGCAGACGGCGGCCAAGACCTTGAACGGCGACGCGCCGGCCAAGGGCACGATGATGAGCCGCGACGAACTGCGCGCCTGCCTGAAAGACCAGGCGGCCCAGAAGGCGCGTTCGGCCGAGCTGGACCAGCGCCGCACCGAGGTCGAGGCCGAGATCGCCGACGTGCGGCGGCAGAAAGAGGCCGTGCAGGCCGAGCGCGACGCCTACGCCGCCAAGGCCGCTGAAGTGCAGGCCTTCAAGGAGAAGGTCAAGCAGCACGGCGAGCGGCTCGCGCTGTACAACCAGCGCGTCAAGGAGTTTCGCGAGAACCCGCCGAAGCCGGCCGACCTGGAGCGCGAGCGGGGCCAGATCGAGGGCGAGGCCGACGCGCTGGCCAAGGCCGATGCGGCGATCAAGGCCGAAGCCGCGCAGTGGACCGCCACGATGGAGCCGGCCCGCGCCGCGCTGAGCGAACACACCCAGGCCCAGCAGGCGGCAGCGGCCACGGCCACCGAGCACAACCGTGTCTTCAACGAAGCCGTGGCGGCACAGCAAGAGCAGCTCGCCGCGTGGAAGCAGCGCTGTGGCAACAGGCCCTACCGCGAGGCCGACGAGAAGGCGATCAGCGCGGAGAAGTGATCTCCGGGCCCGACGCCGCCCGTGTTGGTACCGGGTGAGGTGCCAACACCCGTCAGGCATAGTCAACAGCTTCCGGCTCTGGCAGCAGGGTGAACTGCTCGACGACGTGGTGGGTGAGCTGCCGACGGGCTGGCACGTCACGGATGCCACTGCCATCGATGCCAGGGGCCGCATCGGCCTGATGCTGCAGCGCCGCGTCCCCGACGGCCGGAAGCGCTCGCTGACGTCGGCTGTATTGCACCCGATTTGAGAAGGACTCGCTGATGACTTCGATTTCTCGCCGTCGCCTGCTGGCGGCCTTGCCGCTGGGCCTGGCGGCGCCGATGGCGCGTGCCTCGGCCAGGGGGCAGCGCTACACCGTGCAGCTGCTGCCACTCGACGACGTGTCATCCATCCGCATCGCGGGCATGGCCGGCGATTTCGTGGCCGGAAACAGCTTCCAGCACGACCCGTACGACCAGGAGCCCGGTAACGTCGCCGCGTTGTGGGATCAACGGCACCTGCAGTACAGGGTGCCCTTCGGTCTGAGGAACGCCGGCATCTGGGGCGTCAACGCCCTGGGCACGATGATCGGCCACTGCAGCGTGCCGGGATTGCGCGAAATGCGAGCCGTCGGAATCCCGCTGGACGGCCCGGCCGAGATGCTGCTGCCACGCAGCCCGGAAGCCTACAGCATCGCATTGGGAATCAATGACTCGGGCGTCATCGTCGGCAACTACCACCTGCGCAACGACTGGCGCTACCACGGTTTTCGCTGGGCGAATGGCCAGCATGAGGTGCTGCCTTCGCCTTCGCCCGACTGCGTCAACCGTCCTGTTGGCATCAACGCTGAAGGGACCATCGTCGGGCGCCTGAGGTACCAGCAACCAGACGGGCAGTTCCACGGAGGTGCCTGCGTTTACCGGGGTGACGAGCCTACCTTCCTGCCGGCGGAACCTGATTTCTACAGTGAAGCCGTGGCCATCAACGATGAGGGGTGGATCATCGGCTACCAGACGCCGATCAACAACTACTTCGCGCGCCCGGTGCTCTGGCAGCCCCGCGATGGGGCTTACCGGTTGCGCCGCCTGCCCAAGCCGCTGGGTGCAAAGCTCTCCAGGCCCACGGCGATCAATGCCGCAGGCACGGTGGTCGGTACGGCCGAATTCGTCGGTGGCAATCCCGACTACTGGCTGGCGCGCGGGTGGGTTTGGAACCGCGGCGAACTGCTGGTGCTGGACGATGTGGTGGGCGAACTGCCGCCCCACGTGCACATCATCGAAGCCACGGCCATCGATGCGCAAGGCCGCATCGGCGTGATGCTGCAGCGCTACTTCCCGGACCGCCAGGAGCGCGTGCGCTCGTCGGCGGTGCTGCACCCGATCGCGTCCTGAGGCAGGACGCGAGCAGGTTCAGTCCAGCACCAGGCGTTGCGCCCGCAGCTTCTCGTAGGCTGGGCGGCAGGCGTCGGCGACGCGCAGGGCCTCGCCGCTCAATTGCGGTGAGCGCGCCCGCCAGGGCTCGAAACCGGTCGACTTCCAGACGGCGTCGTACCAGTACGGTGCCCAGATGCCGTCGCTGTCGCGCCGGCCGGCCGGCCATTCGAGCATGCGCTCGGTGAAACCCAGGCCCAGGTGCTCGCACAGGGCTTCGAGGAACGGGCCGGGGTCGCGCAGAAAGTCGTCCGCGTCGATCACCGGCGGCGCGTGGCCCTGGGCGTCAGCCACCTGGTCGAACAGCTTGGCCTGTTGCAGCAGGCCGATGTCTTCGGGCGCCACCGTCGCGCGCGACTTCAGGTACGACTCGACCACCTCGGCGGGGTCGCGGATCAGGAACACGTTGGCCAGCTTGTTGACCCATGCCGACGAGTACCTCGGCTGCAGGTGATGGGTCATGTGCTTCTGGTACCAGACCGGGCGCCCGCCCGGGGCGGGGCCGGTCGACAGGGCCACGGCCACGCGTTCGTAGTCGGTGTCGCCGTCGGCGATGATCTCGTCCCGGCCCGGGTGGTCCAGGCCGGTGGTGGCCAGGTAGGCGGCGTACAGCGGCTCGTCGCTGACGGCGCAGTCACCCCGGTTCTCCCAGGCCCGCATCATCGCGGTCGAGATGTTGCGCGGGCCGCTCCACATCGCCACGCGCAGCGGCGTTGCCGGGGCGGCGCTCATCGGGTGCGCCCCGCGATGTCGCGCTGCACCAGCTCGCGGTACAGGCCCTGCAGCCGGGTCACCATCGGGCCGGGCACCTGGTCGTAGCCGCGGCCGTCGATCGAGCGCACCGGCACCACGCCGGCGAAGGTGCCGGTGCAGAAGGCCTCGTCGGCGCTGTAGACCTGGGTCAGGCTGAAGTTCTTCTCGAACACCGGGATGCCGGCCTCGCGGCAGACCTGGATCACGTTGGAGCGGGTGATGCCGCCCAGGCAGTAGTCGCCCGACGAGGTCCAGACCTCGCCCTTGCGCACGATGAAGAAGTGGGTCGAGTTGCACGTGGCGACGAAGCCGTGCGGGTCGAGCATCAGCGCTTCGTCGGCACCGGCCTCGATCGCCTGGATGCAGGCGGTGATGCAGTTGAGCTTGCTGTGGCTGTTGAGCTTCGGGTCTTGCACGTCGGGGAAGCCGCGCCGCACATGCACGGTGAACAGCTTCAGGCCGGTGGCCAGCGTCTCGGGCTTGGCCAGTTTCCACTCGGGGATGATCACGACCGTGGCCTGGCCCAGCGCGGCACGCGGGTCCTGGTAGGGCGTGCGCTTGACGCCGCGCGTGACCATCAGGCGGATGTGCACGCCCTCGTCCATCTGGTTGGCGGCCAGCGTGTCGTAGATGGCTTTCGTCAGCTCGTCGCGCGTCAGGCCGATCGTCAGGGCGATGGCCTTGGCGCCTTCGAACAGGCGGTCCAGGTGCGCGTCGAGGAACAGCGGGTGGCCGCCGGAGACGCGCAGGCCCTCCCAGACGCCGTCGCCGAGCACGAAGCCGCTGTCGAAGACCGAGACGGTGGCGTCAACCCGTGACTTCAATGCGCCGTTGACCCAGATGCGAATGTCCGCATTGCGCGGGTCGTCGTGGAAGTCGTGAATGCTTTGTGACATGTGCTTTCCCGAGGTGAGGGGCGCGCAGTCAACAGGCGGTGGCATGATGCGCGGCTGGGCCACGAGCCCGAGCGATTTAGAGGATCTCATGAAGCGAACCGAATATCTCTCCGTAACCGGCACGTTGGCCGCAGTTTTGTTTGCCGTCGCCGCCCACGGCCCGGCCATGGCCCAATCCGACAGCAAGACCCTGTCGGGCAAGACCGGCACGGGCAAGGTCATGACCCGCGACGAGCTGCGGGCCTGCATGAAGCAGCAAGAAACGCTGGCCGCGCGCAAGACCGAGCTCGAAACGCGCCAGACCAAGATCAACGACGAGCGCGCTGGGATCCAGAAGGAGACCGATGCGATCAAGGCCGAGCAAGCCGCCTTCTCGGCACGCAAGGGTGAGGTCGAACAGCTCAACGCGAAGATGACCGCGTTCTCGGCCAAGGTGAAAGACCTGCAAGAGCGCCGGGACACCTTCGAAGCGTCCGGCCGCGGGGGCCCGAATGCCGAGCGCGAGCGCCGCAAGCTCGAGAAGGAAGCCGCCGAGATCAAGAAGGAAGAAGGCGAGCTGAATGCCGAGCGCGACAAGATCGCCGCCGGCGGTGACCAGGCCGTGGCCGCGCTGAATGCACGTGTCGACGCGCAGCAGCAAGTGGCGCAGAGCTGGAACGACCGCAACAAGCAGTTGGCCAAGGACCAGCAGACCTACGAAGACGACCGCATCGGCTGGATCGACAACTGCGGCAACCGTCGGTACAAGGAAGACGACGAAAAAGCCATCAAGGCTGGGAAGTAAAGGCCCCCACGGCCCCTCCGGGGGCCTGCCCCCCCCCGAGGGGGCTCGCGCTGCGGACCGGCGGAGCCGGATCCGCGCACGCCACTTGAGGGCGGCGGCTCCTGCGGAGCGCCGAGTCTGGAGCGGCAAAAAGAAAGGCCACCGCGAGGTGGCCTTTTTCGTGGGGCGGGCGGCGCGTGGCGCGCCCGTTCAATCAAGACGTTAGACGGTCACGCCCTTGGCGGTGTCCGCGTACTCTTCGATCTGGTCGAAGTTCATGTAGCGGTAGATGCTGGCCGACTCCTTGGTCACGATGCCCATGGCCTCGTGGTACTCGGCCACGGTCGGGATGCGGCCGAGCTTGGATGCGATGGCCGACAGTTCGGCCGAGGCGAGGAACACGTTCGAGTTCTTGCCCAGGCGGTTCGGGAAGTTGCGGGTCGAGGTGGAGATGACCGTGGCGCCTTCACGCACCTGCGCTTGATTGCCCATGCACAGCGAGCAGCCGGGCATCTCGGTGCGCGCACCGGCGGTGCCGAAGGCGGCGTAGTGGCCTTCCTTGATCAGCTCGGTCTGGTCCATCTTGGTGGGCGGGGCGACCCACAGCTTGACCGGGATGTCGCGCTGGCCGCCCAGCAGCTTGGCCGCGGCGCGGAAGTGGCCGATGTTGGTCATGCACGAGCCGATGAAGGCTTCGTCGATCTTCGTGCCGGCAACCTCGGACAGCAGCTTGGCGTCGTCCGGGTCGTTCGGGCAGCACAGCACGGGCTCTTTCAGCTCGTTCAGGTCGATCTCGATCACGGCGGCGTACTCGGCGTCGGCATCGGCGTGCATCAGCTCGGGCTTGGCCAGCCAGGCCTCGACGGCCTTGATGCGGCGCTCGAGCGTGCGCTTGTCCTGGTAGCCGTCGGCGATCATGTTCTTCATCAGCACGATGTTGCTGGTGAGGTATTCCTTGATCGGCTCGGGGTTCAGCTTGACGGTGCAGCCGGCGGCCGAGCGTTCGGCCGAGGCGTCGCTCAGCTCGAAGGCCTGTTCGATCTTCAGGTCCGGCAGGCCCTCGATCTCGAGGATGCGGCCCGAGAAGATGTTCTTCTTGCCTTGCTTGGCCACGGTCAGCAAGCCGGCCTTGATCGCGTAGTAGGGGATCGCATGCACCAGGTCACGCAGCGTGACGCCGGGCTGCATCTGGCCCTTGAAGCGCACCAGCACCGACTCGGGCATGTCCAGCGGCATCACGCCGGTGGCGGCACCGAAGGCGACCAGGCCGGAGCCGGCCGGGAACGAGATGCCGATCGGGAAGCGGGTGTGCGAGTCGCCGCCGGTGCCCACGGTGTCGGGCAGCAGCA
>NZ_JAYSDQ010000026.1:0-102822 GCF_041914305.1 Ideonella sp. | reverse complement strand
GGGACCGGCTCCGTTCATGTCCCCCGCCGCTGGCCTTCGGCCACCGGCTCCTCCTAATACTTCACTGCGCCGGTCCCCCAAGCCCCGCGGCGGTCACCGGGGGTGATTTGCGTTGGGCAGCCGTGACAGATCAGGGCGGTGGGCCGCTCTGTGCAGCGAAATATTAGGAGGAGCCGGCAGCCGCAGGCTGGCGGCGGGGGACATTCGCGGAACAGAGCGGCTAGCCGCCCTGATCGCGCTCCAACCTTGGCGGTTTGCGACAATCACGGGATGACTGCAGACCCCACCGCGCTGGCCGACAAGCCCACGCCGACCATCGGTTTTGTTTCGCTCGGCTGCCCCAAGGCGCTGACCGACTCCGAGCTGATCCTGACCCAGCTTTCGGCCGAGGGTTACAAGACCGCCAAAACCTACCAGGGCGCCGACCTGGTGATCGTCAACACCTGCGGCTTCATCGATGATGCGGTGAAGGAAAGCCTGGACACGATCGGCGAGGCGCTGGCCGAGAACGGCAAGGTCATCGTCACCGGCTGCCTGGGGGCCAAGCAGGCCGAAGGCGGCGAGAACCTGGTCAAGCAGATCCATCCCAAGGTGCTGGCCGTGACCGGGCCGCACGCCACGCAAGAGGTGATGGACGCGGTGCACGTGCATGTGCCCAAGCCGCACGACCCGTTCGTCGACCTGGTGCCGGCCGCCGGCATCAAGCTCACGCCCAAGCATTACGCGTATCTCAAGATCAGCGAAGGCTGCAACCACCGTTGCACCTTCTGCATCATCCCCAGCATGCGCGGTGACCTGGTGTCGCGGCCGGTGGGCGATGTGCTGAAAGAGGCCAAGGCGCTGTTCGAAGGCGGCGTGAAGGAGCTGCTGGTCGTCAGCCAGGACACCTCGGCCTACGGCGTGGACGTGAAGTACCGCACCGGCTTCTGGGACGGCAAACCGGTCAAGACCCGCATGCTCGACTTGGTGGCGCAACTGGGCGAGCTGGCCAAGCAGCACGGTGCCTGGGTGCGGCTGCACTACGTCTACCCGTACCCGCATGTGGACGAGGTCATCCCGCTGATGGCCGAAGGGCTGGTGCTGCCCTACCTCGACGTGCCGTTCCAGCATTCGCACCCCGATGTGCTCAAGCGCATGAAGCGCCCGGCCAGCGGCGAGCGCAACCTCGAGCGCATCCAGAAGTGGCGCGAGATGTGCCCCGAGCTGATCATTCGCTCGACCTTCATCGCCGGCTTCCCGGGTGAGACCGAGGCCGAGTTCGACCATTTGCTGCAGTTCCTGGGCGAGGCCCAGATCGACCGCGCCGGTTGTTTTGCCTACTCGCCGGTGACCGGCGCGGCCGCCAATGAGCTGCCGGGCGCGTTGCCGACCGAGCTGCGCGAAGAGCGCCGCGCGCGCTTCATGGCGGTGGCAGAGCAGGTGTCGATCGACCGCCTGCGCCGCCGGGTGGGCGCGACGATGCAGGTGCTGGTCGACCGCGCGCCGGCGCTGGGCCGCAAGGGCGGGGTGGGGCGCTCGTATGCCGACGCGCCCGAGATCGACGGCACCGTGCGGCTGCTGCCGCCGGCCAAGGCCTCGACGCAGCTGCGCGTGGGCGAGTTCGCCAAGGCCCGCATCGTGGCGGCCGAAGGGCACGACCTGGTGGGCGAGCCGATATGAGCCAGCGCGGCAAGAAGGCCACGTCGACCGAGCTGATCCATCACCCTTACCAGCCGCCGGCGGGGTTTGAATCGCCCGTGGTGGGCGTGCACAAGGCGTCGACAGTCTTCTTTCCGAATGTGGCCGCGCTGCGCAGCCACCATTGGCTGAACAAGAGCGGCTACACCTACGGCCTGCACGGCACGCCGACCACCTTCACGCTGGAGGCGCGGCTCGCCACGCTGGAGGGCGCCAAGCACGTGATGCTGGCCCCCAGCGGCCTGTCGGCGCTGGGTGTGGTCAACATGACGGTGCTGCGCAGCGGCGACACCGTGCTGCTGCCCGACAACGTCTACAACCCGAGCAAGGAACTGGCGCGCCACGAACTGGCCGGCTGGGGCATCGCCCACCGGCTGTACGACGCGATGAAGCCCGAGACCTTGCGCGCCGCGCTTGGCCCCGACGTGAAGCTCGTCTGGCTCGAAGCGCCCGGCTCGGTAACGCTGGAGTTCCCCGACCTGCCGGCGCTGGTGCGCACCGTGCGCGAGGCTGCGCCGCAGGCCACCATCGCGTTCGACAGCACCTGGAGCGCGGGGCTCGCGTTCTGTGCCTTCGACTTCGGTGTCGATGTCACGATCCACGCGCTGACCAAATACCCCTCGGGCGGCGGCGACATGCTGATGGGCTCGATCGCCTGCCGCGACGACGCGCTGTACGAGCGTCTGGCGATGACGCACAGCCGGCTGGGCCTGGGCGTCGGCGCCAACGATGCCGAAGCGGTGCTGCGGGCCTTGCCCACGCTTGCGTTGCGCTACGCCGCGCAAGACGCCTCGGCCCGCCGCATCGCCGAATGGGCGACCACGCAGGCACCCACGGTGCGCCAGGTGCTTCACCCGGCCCTGCCGGGCTCGCCGGGCCACGCGCACTGGGCGGCGATCAGCCGTGCCGCGGCCGGCTTGCTGACGCTGGTCTTCGACCCCGCCATCGCACCCGAGCGCGTCGATGCCTTCATCGACGGGCTCGAGCTGTTTCGCATCGGCTGGAGCTGGGGCGGCCCGGTCAGCCTGGCGGTGCCTTACCAGTCGCAGCGCCTGCGCCAATTGGGCGGTGGCTACGAAGGCGTGATCGTGCGCCTGTGCATCGGGCTTGAATCGACCGACGACCTGATCGCCGACCTTCAATCGGGACTCGAACGCCTGCGCCGTGAGGTTTGACGCGGCATTGGTCGCCGGCGCGGGTTGACGCAAGGCAAGCGCTGCGCTGCAATGCTTCGTTAGCTTTCGACCGAACACGGGCCCATTGCGCGACAGCCGCCCAGGCTGCGCCGGGCCCGGCAGGGCCGCCGTGCGGCGCCTGTCGCCAACGACGACACGACGATCTTGACCATTCAATTCTGGCAATGGATTGCGCTGCGCTGCGCCGCCGGTTCACGGCGGGCGCAGCGTGGCGTGCTGATGGCCATCACGTCGTGTGCACTGGTGATGCCTGCGCTGGCGGCGTCGCCGCTGGCACCCGGGCTGTCGGACGAAGAGCGGGCATGGATCGCGCAGCACCCGGTGGTGCGGGTGGCCACCAGCGCCGACTATGGTCCGTTCACCTTCGTCGAGAACGGCGTGGTGCGCGGCATGTCGATCGACTACCTGGAGCGCCTGCATCAGCTGACCGGCATCGAGTTCAAGACCGAGGAGCCGGCGTCTTTCCAGGCCAACCTGCAGCGCGTCGCGCATGGCGAGGTCGACCTGATGATGTCGCTGCGCGACTCGCCCGAGCGGCGCCAGCTGATGAGCTTCACGCGGCCGTATGTCTCGGTGCCCGCGGTGCTGCTGCGGCGCCGCGGCGCGGCCCAGTCGATGGCGCTGGAAGAGCTTCGGCCCGGCGAAACCGTGGCCGTGAGCGCCGGCTATGCGGTGGCGGCCTTCATGGCCGAGCGTTACCCTGACAACCCCGTGATCACGCGGCCCAACGACCGGGCGCTGCTGCTGGCCCTGGCCTCGGGCGAGGTCGAGGCCGCGGTGATGGACCTGGCGGGCGTCACCTACCTGATGCGCACGCTGGGCATCGGCAACGCGCACATCGTGGGCGACGTGGGGCTGTCGTACGACCTGGGCATCGGCTACCGGCGCGATTGGCCGGTGCTGGGCCGCATCCTGGACAAGGCGCTGGCCCGAGTCGACGCGCAGGAGCGGCAGGCGATTGCCGATCGCTGGTTCCTGCCGCCGGCGGCCACTGGCATCGACCCGCGCTGGCTGCAGTGGGGCGCCGGCGTGCTGGCGCTGTTGCTGGGCGGGCTGGCGGTGGTGATCGGCCTGAACCGGGTGCTGCGCCGCCAGGTGGCGCTGCGGACCGAGCAACTTCGGGCCGAGCTGGCCGAGCGGCTGCGGCTGCAAGGGGTGGACCAGGCGAGGGCGCTGGCCGAAGAGGCGAATGCGGCCAAGGTGCGGTTCCTCTCGCAGGCCAGCCATGAGCTGCGCAACCCGCTGAACGCCGTGAGCGGGTTCGCCCAGCTGATGGCGATGGACCCGACACGGCCGCTGGACGACACCCAGCGCAACCGGCTGCAGCACATCCAGCACGCCGTGCAGCAACTGCTGGCACTGATCGACGACATGATGAGCTTCTCGCGCCTCGAAAGCGGCACGCTGGCGCTGACGGTGCGCTCGACCGCGCTGCAAGAGGTGCTGCCGCACTGCCTGGCGCTGGTCGAGCCGGCGGCCAAGGCCATGGCGCTCGAGCTGCGCTGCGCGGTCGACGAGCCGGCGAAGGTGAAGGTGATGGCCGATCCGCTGCGGCTCGAGCAGGTGCTGCACAACCTGCTGTCGAACGCGATCAAGTACAACCGCCAGGGCGGCTGGGTCGAGGTGCGCACCGCGCCGGCCGGCGACGGCACGGTGCGGCTCGAGGTGGCCGACGGCGGGCTTGGCCTGACGCCCGACCAGCAGAAGCAGCTGTTTCAGCCGTTCAACCGCCTGGGCCGCACCGAGCAGGAAGGCACCGGCATCGGCCTGGTGATCTGCAAACAACTGGTCGAGCGCATGGGCGGCGTGATCGACGTTGCCAGCGACCCCGCGAAGGGCACGGTGTTTGGCCTGAACCTGGCGTCTGCGCCGGCCTAGCCTCAGCCGAATCGCCCGTGGCGGGCAAAGCGGTTGGTCGCGTCGACCAGCGCCGCGGCGATGCCCGGCTCGTACGACGAATGCCCGGCATCGGGCTCGATGCGCAGTTCGGCGCCGGGCCAGGCGTCGGCCAGTGCATGGGCATAGCGCACCGGGCAGATCACGTCGTAGCGCCCGTGCACGATGAAGCCGGGCAGGTGGCGGATGCGGGACACGCCGTCGAGCAGTTGGTTGGGCCGCAGGAAGGCTTTGTGGCGGAAGTAGTGCGCTTCGAGCCGGCCGATGCCCAGCGCGATCGCGTCTTCGGTGAAGGCGTCTGCCGTCTCGGGGTTGGGCAGCAGGTGCAGGCACGAGCCTTCGTAGCGGCTCCAGGCGCGTGCCGCCGGGCCGTAGACCGCCGGGTCGTCGGATTCGAGCCGGCGGCTGTAGGCGGCCAGCAGGTCACTGCGCTCGGCTTCGGGCACGTGGCCGGCGAAAGCCTCCCACTCGCGCGGGAAGAAGTAGCGCACGCCGTTGAGCCACCATTCGATCTCGTCGTCGCTGACCAGCCAGATGCCGCGCAGCACCAGGCCCAGGCAGCGCTCGGGGTGGGCCTGGGCATAGGCCAGCGACAGCGTCGAGCCCCATGAGCCGCCGAAGACCAGCCACTGCTCGATGCCCAGCATCTGGCGCAGGCGCTCGATGTCTTCGATCAGCAGGTCGGTGGTGTTCTCGCGGGTCTCGCCGAGCGGCGTCGACTGGCCCGAGCCGCGCTGGTCGAACAGCACGACGTGGTAGCGCTCGGGGTCGAAGAAGCGGCGGCTCTTGGGCGAGATGCCGGCGCCGGGGCCGCCGTGCAGGAACAGGGCCGGGATGCCTTGCGGGTTGCCGCAGGTTTCCCAGTAGAGCGTGTGCAGGTCGCTGACGGGCAGTCGGCCGCTGCGCAGGGGCTCGATCTCCGGGTACAGGACTTGTTCGAGGGTCTTCATCGCTGGCCTTCCCATGACGCGGTGCGTTGCACGATCAGCCCATTCTGTCGAAGAGCCCGCTGAATAACGTTCGGCGTTCGCCTCGATTGGCAGAGGAGAGCTCGGTGACGCGCGGTCGGCTGACGCGACGACTGGCGCTGCGGTCTGCGCTGCTCAGTCTTTCGAGCCCGACGAGACTTTGTGTCTCATCAGGCGACCCTTCTCCCGGTCCCAGTCGCGCTTCTTTTCGGTCTCGCGCTTGTCGTGCTGGGCCTTGCCCTTGGCGAGCGCGATTTCGGCCTTCACGCGGCCGCCTTTCCAATGCAGGTTCAACGGCACCAGCGTGAAGCCGCGCTGCTCGACCTTGCCGACCAGGCGCTTGATCTCGTCCTTGCCCATCAGCAGCTTCTTGGTCCGGTCGGCCTCGGGGTGCACGTGGGTCGACGCGCTGCGCAGCGCGTTGATGCGGCAGCCGATGAGGTACAGCTCGCCATCGCGGATGACCACGTAGCCGTCGGTCAACTGCACCTGGCCGGCGCGGATGGCCTTGACCTCCCAGCCTTCCAGCACCATGCCGGCTTCGTACTGCTCCTCGATGTGGTATTCGAAACGGGCGCGGCGGTTTTCGGCGATCAGGGCAGACATGGCTTGTTGAGCGGTGGCATCGTGGCAAGAAGAAGGTCGACGCCTAGGGCAACGCTGAACAAGTCCCACGCGGGCCGCGCATCCCTGCTTTGGGCGGTCTGCTGCGTTGCAAATCCTCGCCATAGCACGAGCTATGGCTGTGGTTTGCGCCTTGCCGCCCATCCCAAACCGGGGCGCGCAGCCACGCAGGGGCTTATTCAGCGTCGCCCTAGAATCATTGGATTGTATGAAGCATGTGAAGAAGTCCGTCTTGCTCTGGTACTCGGCGGCCGAGATGTACAAGCTCGTGACCGATGTGCAGCAGTACCCGGACTTTCTGCCGTGGTGCGAAAGGGCCGAGGTGCTCGAAGAGCATGCCGATGGCATGACCGCACGCATCAGCCTGGCCTATGCCGGCGTGCGGCACGCCTTCACGACCCGCAACGCGCATGAGCCCGACCGGCAGGTGCTGGTGACCCTGGTCGACGGGCCGTTCTCGCTGCTCGAAGGTTCGTGGCTCTTCGCGCCGCTCGGCCGGCCCGGTGCCGATGCCTCAGCGTGCCGGATCGAATTCGACCTGCGCTATGCGTTTTCGAGCCGCCCGCTCGAAGCGGTGTTGAGCCCCGTGTTCGACAAGGTGGCCAACACCTTCGTCGACTCTTTCGTCAAACGCGCCGAGCAGACCTATGGCCAACGCTGACGCCGCCGTGCTGCTGAAGGTGAAGGTCAGCTACAGCCCCGCACCGCGCGAAATCGACACCGTCGACCTGCAACTGCCCCCCGGCAGCACCCTGGCCGACGCGCTGCGCGCCAGCGGCCTGCTCGAACGCCACGGCCTGTCGCTCGACGACCCGCTCAGCGTCGGCATCTGGACCAAGTCGCGCCCGCTCGACACCCCGCTGCGCGAGGCCGACCGCGTCGAGATCTACCGCGGCCTGACAGTGGACCCCAAAGAGGCCCGCCGCCAGCGCTATCGCAAGCAGTCCCCCAAGCGTCGATAGGCGCAATGGTCTTTCTGGGGCGCGCATAGCGCCGCCCCCTTCAAGTGGCGTGCGCGGATCCGGCTTGGCCGGTCCGCTGCGCGAGCCCCCTCGGGGGGCAGCCCCTGGAAGGGGCGTGGGGGCTCAATTACACGCCGAATCGGCGATGCTCCGCGAGCGCGCAATCTCGGCCGCGCGGCCGGCGTCGTCGAGGATCTCGCGTTCGCCCTTTTCGTTCATGCGGCCCATGCGTTGGCCGCTTTCCAGGGCTGCCAGCTGGTTGCGAGCGCGTTGGCAGGTCTCGAGCTTGGCCTGATTGCGCTTCGCCGTCTCGGCGTCTTTCTTGGCCTTCTCGGCGGCGGCCTGGTCGGTCTGCATCTTGGTCTTCTTGGCCTCCAGCGTCGGGTCGACACGCGGGCCGTCGGGCATCGAGGCGGCATCGCTGGCGGCCGGGCTGGGCATCGGCGCGCGGGCGCCGTGCGGGCGCTGCAGGATGTCTTTTTCGGGGATCTCCACCGGCGGCGGGCGGTCGCTGACCTGGACGTGACCGTCCTTGTCGCGCCATTTCCAGATACTTTGTGCCAGGGCCGACGAGTGGCCGAGCGCCACGACCAATGCCAGCAAGCCGAGGCGTCCAAACGACGAAACGATGGTTTTCATGTAGCGGCGACGGGGCCCTGGCCGAGGGACCACAGGCGTGTTGCAACAAGCCGCCAGTGTACGGCTTGGGCATGGCCTGCACTGGAAACCGAGTGCATCCGTATAATCCGCTTTTGCGTCTGGAGCTTTTCCCATGCGCCTTCTAGGCAAAGCGCTGACCTTCGACGATGTGTTGTTGGTGCCTGCGTACTCCCAAGTGTTGCCCCGAGATACCTCGTTGGCGACCCGCGTTTCCCGCAACATCCTCCTGAACTTGCCACTCGTGTCCGCCGCCATGGACACCGTGACCGAGTCGCGCCTGGCGATCGCCATCGCGCAAGAAGGAGGCATGGGGATCGTCCACAAGAACTTCTCGCCCAAGCAGCAGGCCGCCGAGGTGGCGCGGGTCAAGCGCTACGAATCGGGTCTGCTGAAAGACCCGATCACGATCGCCCCCGGCGCCCGGGTGCGCGACGTGATCGAGCTGTCGCGCCAGCACGGCATCTCGGGCTTCCCGGTGGTCGAAGACGGCAGGGTGGTCGGCATCGTGACCAACCGCGACCTGCGCTTCGAAACGCGGCTCGACGCACCGGTGCGCGACATCATGACCCCGCGCGAGCGACTCATCACCGTCAAGGAAGGCGCGTCGCTCGCCGAGGCCAAGGCGCTGATGCATCAGCACAAGCTGGAGCGCGTGCTGGTCGTCAACGACGCGCTCGAGCTGCGCGGCCTGTTCACGGTGAAAGACATCACCAAGCAGACCACCTTCCCGAACGCCGCGCGCGACGCCAACGGCAAGCTGCGTGTCGGCGCCGCGGTCGGCGTGGGCGAGGGCACCG
Organism: Ideonella sp.; assembly: GCF_041914305.1. Lineage (NCBI taxonomy): Bacteria > Pseudomonadati > Pseudomonadota > Betaproteobacteria > Burkholderiales > Sphaerotilaceae > Ideonella > Ideonella sp. The sequence continues at coordinate 94,042 of NZ_JAYSDQ010000026.1, read as the reverse complement.
AAGAGCGGGTCGAGCTGCTGGTCAAGGCCGGCGTCGACGCGCTGGTGGTCGACACGGCTCACGGCCACTCGCACGGCGTGCTCGAGCGGGTGCGCTGGGTGAAGAAGAACTTCCCGAACGTCGACGTGATCGGCGGCAACATCGCCACCGGCTCGGCGGCGCTGGCGCTGGTCGAGGCTGGTGCCGACGGCGTCAAGGTTGGCATCGGCCCGGGCTCGATCTGCACCACCCGCATCGTCGCCGGCGTCGGTGTGCCCCAGATCACCGCGATCGACAACGTGGCCACGGCGCTCAAGGGCACCGGCGTGCCGCTGATCGCCGACGGTGGCATCCGCTACTCGGGCGACATCGCCAAGGCCATCGCCGCGGGCGCTGGCGCCGTGATGATGGGCGGCATGTTTGCCGGCACCGAAGAAGCGCCGGGCGAAGTCATCCTCTACCAGGGCCGCAGCTACAAGAGCTACCGCGGCATGGGCTCGATCGGGGCGATGAAGGCCGGTTCGGCCGATCGTTACTTCCAGGAAAACGACGAGACCACCAACCCGAACGCCGACAAGCTGGTGCCCGAGGGCATCGAAGGCCGGGTGCCCTACAAGGGCTCGATGGTGTCGATCATCTTCCAGATGGCCGGTGGCCTGCGCGCCTCGATGGGTTACTGCGGGTGCGCGACGGTCGACGAGATGCGCGAACGCGCCGAGTTCGTCGAGATCACCTCGGCTGGCATCCGCGAGAGCCATGTGCACGACGTGCAGATCACGAAGGAAGCGCCGAACTACCGGTTGGAGTGATGGTGCCCCCTACGTCGCCTTCGGCGCCGGTCCCCCCGAGGGGGATCGGTCGCCTTGGGGCGGCCCGGCAGCGACCGGTGCCCCCCGCGTCGCCTTTGGTGCTAGTCCCCTCAAGGGGGATCGGTCGCCTTGGGGCGGCCCGGCGGCGACCGAGCCTCCGCCCGACAAACAGCGCCCGGCCCCTGACGCCGGGCGCGGTCTTTTCCACCGCCGATTTCCAGCAATGACCACACCAGAGCCCGCGTCCGCCGGCAAGAGCCGCGAAGCCGCGATGCCGTTCATCATGCTGACGGTGCTGATCGACATGGTTGCGATCGGCCTGATCATCCCGGTGCTGCCGCATCTGGTGGGCACCTTCACGACCTCGGCCACCGACAAGACGCTGTGGTTCGGCGTGGTGGCTTTTGCATTCGGCATCGCCAACTTCTTCGGCTCGCCGGTGCTGGGCGGGCTGTCCGACCGATTTGGCCGCCGCCCGGTGCTGCTGATCGGCTTCAGCGGCCTGGCGCTCAGCTTCTTCGTCACGGCCATGGCCTCGGCGCTGTGGATGCTGATCGTCGTGCGCCTGTTCAGCGGCGCGATGCAGGCCAACATCGCCGTCGCCAACGCCTACGTGGCCGACATCTCGCCCCCGGAGCAGCGGGCCAAACGCTTCGGCATGCTGGGCGCGATGTTCGGCATCGGCTTCATCCTCGGCCCGGCCGTGGGCGGCTTGCTCGGCGGCATCGACCTGCACCTGCCGTTCTACGTGGCTGGCGTGCTGGCGCTGGTGAACTGCGTCTACGGGGCGCTGGTACTGCCCGAGTCGCTGCCGGTCGACCGTCGCCGTCCCTTTGAATGGAAGCGCGCCAACCCGGTCAGTGCGCTGGCAGGGCTGGCGCAGTTGCAGGGCATCGGCCTGCTGGTCGGCGTGATCGGCCTGTCGGGCCTGGCGCAGTTCACGCTGCACATGACCTGGGTGCTCTACACTGACCTGAAGTTCGGTTGGGGCCCGCAGGAAACCGGTTGGTCGCTGTTCGCGGTCGGCGTCATGTCGGCGCTGGTGCAGGGGCTGCTGTTGGGGCGGCTGCTCAAGCGCTTCTCGCCGCGCCGGCTGGCGGTGATGGGCCTGATCTCGTCGACGCTCGCTTTCCTCGCCTGGGGCGCCGCCAGCGAGGGATGGATGATGTATGCGGTGATCGTGGCCAACCTGCTGGGCTTTGCCGGCACCGCGGCGATCCAGAGCATCGTCTCGAATGCGGCCGACGCGAAGACACAAGGCCAGACCATGGGCGCCGTGGCCGGGCTGAACAGCCTGATGGCGGTGATCGCGCCGATCGTCGGCCCGGCGCTGCTGGCGATGGTTTCGCACCTGCCGCGTGGCGACTGGCGCATCGGCGCCCCGTACTACTTCTGCGCGGTGCTGCAAGGCTTGGCCACCGTGCTCGCGATCTACCACTTCCGCACCCACCGGGCCGCGCCTGCGGCCGCCACCGCTCAACCGGAAACCACGCCCGCCGCACCATGACGCACGACAAGATCCTGATCCTCGATTTCGGCTCCCAGGTCACGCAGCTGATCGCCCGCCGCGTGCGCGAGGCGCACGTGTACTGCGAGATCCACCCGAACGACGTGAGCGACGCGTTCATCCGCGAGTTCGCGCCCAAGGGCATCATCCTGTCGGGCAGCCACGCGAGCACCTACGAAGCCGAAGACCTGCGCGCGCCGCAGGCGGTGTGGGACCTGGGTGTGCCGGTGCTGGGCATCTGCTACGGCATGCAGACCATGGCCGCCCAACTGGGTGGCAAGGTCGAAAGCGGCAAGACCCGTGAGTTCGGCTACGCGGAAGTCCGTGCCCATGGCCACACCGCGCTGCTGCAAGGCATCGAAGACTTCAACACGCCCGAAGGCCACGGCATGCTGAAGGTGTGGATGAGCCACGGCGACAAGGTTACCGAGATGCCACCCGGCTTCAAGCTGATGTGCAGCACGCCGGCTTGCCCGATCGCCGGCATCGCCGATGAGGCGCGCCGCTACTACGCGGTGCAGTTCCACCCCGAGGTCACGCACACGGTGCAGGGCAGGGCGCTGCTCGAGCGTTTCGTGCTGAAGATCGCCGGCGCCCAACCCGACTGGGTCATGAAGGACCACATCGCCGAAGCCGTCGAGGCGATTCGCCAGCAGGTGGGCGACGAAGAGGTGATCCTCGGCTTGTCCGGCGGCGTCGATTCGTCGGTGGCGGCGGCGTTGATCCACCGCGCGATCGGCGACCAGCTGACCTGCGTCTTCGTCGACCACGGCCTGCTGCGCCTGAACGAGGGCGACATGGTGATGGAGATGTTCGCCGGCAAGCTGCACGCGCGCGTCATCCGCGTCGACGCCAGCGAGCTGTTCATGGGCGAGCTGGCCGGTGTGACCGACCCCGAGGCCAAGCGCAAGATCATCGGCCGCTTGTTCGTCGATGTCTTCAAGGCCGAGGCCGACAAGCTCAAGGCGGGTGACGCAGGGCACAAAGGCGCCACCTTCCTGGCCCAGGGCACGATCTACCCGGACGTCATCGAGTCGGGCGGCGCCAAGACCAAGAAGGCCACGACGATCAAGAGTCACCACAACGTTGGCGGCCTGCCCGAGCAACTGGGCCTGAAGCTGCTCGAGCCGCTGCGCGACCTGTTCAAGGACGAAGTGCGCGAGCTGGGCGTGGCGCTGGGCCTGCCGCACGAGATGGTCTACCGCCATCCGTTCCCGGGGCCGGGCCTGGGCGTGCGCATCCTGGGCGAGGTCAAGAAGGACTACGCCGACCTGCTGCGCCGCGCCGACGCGATCTTCATCGACGAGCTGAGGGCGTGGAAAGATGAAACGACCGGCAAGAGCTGGTACGACCTGACCAGCCAGGCCTTCACTGTCTTCTTGCCCGTCAAGAGCGTGGGCGTGATGGGCGATGGCCGTACATACGATTACGTGGTGGCGCTGCGCGCAGTGCAAACCAGCGACTTCATGACCGCCGACTGGGCCGAGCTGCCCTATGGTTTGCTGAAGAAGGTCTCGGGCCGCATCATCAACGAGGTGCGCGGCATCAACCGCGTGACCTACGACGTGTCGAGCAAACCACCGGCGACGATCGAATGGGAATGAGAGGGGAACAGCGGCTTGGCTGATCAACTCTTTCTGGATGGCATGGGGGCTCCGCCGACCGGTTCAGATCGTTTGTTCTTTGCCGTCCTGCCCGACGACTACGCCGCCGGGCAGGCTGAGCGGTTTCGACAGCGGTTCTGCAGCGAGCGAAAGTTGACCGGCACGCAGGTGCGCACCGAGCACCTGCATGTCACGCTGCATCACCTGGGCGACCATGCCGGCGTGCCGCAAGACATGGTGGCCAAGGCTGGCGCGGTGGCGGCTGCCTTGCGGGTGGCGCCGTTCGAGGTCGAGTTCGAGTCGGTGATGAGCTTTGTCCGCGGGGCGCAAAACAAGCCTGCGCTGGTGCTGACGGGTGACGATGGCCTCGCGGCCTTGACGGCCTTCCAGCGTGCGCTCGCCGTGGCGATGATCAAAGGCGGCCTGGGCCAATGGGTCGAGAAGAGCTTCACCCCGCACATGACGCTCGTCTACGACCCGCAGGTGGTCCAGAAGCAGAGCATCCGCCCCATCTCGTGGACGGTGCGCGAGCTGGTGCTGATCCACAGTTTTCTGGGGCAGGGGCGGCATGTGGCGCTGGGCCGCTGGCCGCTGCAAGGCCACAGCTCAACCAGGTCGCGCGACAGCGGATTGATGCCGTGAGTGAACCTGACTCGCCGGTGACGCCGGCCGACGAATACGCGATGCGCCTGGCGCTGGATCAGGCGCAGAACGCCTGGCTGTCGGGCGAGGTGCCGGTCGGTGCCGTGATCATGCGCAACGGGCAGGTCATTGCCACCGGCTACAACAGGCCGATCACCACCCACGACCCGACGGCCCACGCCGAGCTGGTGGCCCTGCGGCACGCCGCGCAGCTGCTCGAGAACTACCGCCTGCCCGAGTGCGAGCTGTACGTGACGCTCGAGCCCTGTGCGATGTGCGCGATGGCCTTGATGCACGCCCGTTTCAAGCGGGTGGTGTTCGGCGCCATCGACCCCAAGACCGGCGCGGCCGGATCGGTGCTGAACCTGTTTGCCGAGGGCCGGCTGAACCACCACACCGACCTGCAAGGCGGCGTGATGGCCGAGGCGTGCGGCAACATCCTGCGCGAATTCTTCGCCGAACGACGGGCGCAGCAGCGAGCCGAACGGGCTGCGGCCGTTGAAGAGCCGGCCGAGTCACCAGACGTGACGCCGAGCGACCCGATCCCGACCGGCCTGGCCATCGAACTGCCGATGGACGAACCACCGGCCAACAACAAGTGACCTCCCACCGAATGACCAGCCTGACCTTGTTCACCCCCTCGGGGGTCTTGCTGAAGGCGGCCCCGCTGCGACTGGCCGCCAAGCGGCTGGCGGCGATGGGCTTCGCCGTGACCATCGACGAAGCCGCACTGGCCAAGCAGCAGCGCTTCGGCGGCGGCGACGAGCAGCGGCTGCAGGCGCTGCACCGCGTGGCGACCGAAGCGCCGTCGATCGCCATGGCCACGCGCGGCGGCTACGGCCTGACGCGCCTGCTCGACCGCATCGACTGGAAGAAGCTCAAGCGCAGTGTCGACAAGGGCACCCGCTGGGTCGGCTACAGCGACATGACCGCACTGCAGATGGGCTTGCTGGCCCACACGGGCGCGCCAACTTGGTGCGGCCCGCTGGCCGCTGATGACTTCGGCCGCGAGGTGCTGGACGAGGTCACGCCCGACTGCTTCGCCGAGGCGATGAGCGGTGAGCTCGAAGCGATCGGTTTTCGCACCGAGGCCGGCTTCGACGGCCTGCAGGCCAAGGGCGTGCTGTGGGGCGGCAACCTGACGGTGCTGTGCTCGTTGTTGGGCACGCCGCATTGGCCGCAGGTCAAGGGGGGCGTCCTGTTCGTCGAAGACGTCAACGAGCACCCTTATCGCGTCGAGCGCATGCTGTTGCAGTTGCACCAGGCTGGTGTGCTGGCGCGCCAGAAAGCGGTGGTGCTCGGTGCGGTGAGTGACTGGAAACCGTCGCCGATGGACCGGGGCTACAACCTCAAGGCCATGGTCGAACACGTGCGCTCGGTGACCAAGACGCCGGTGCTGACCGGCCTGCCGTTCGGGCATGTCTCCACCAAGGTGACCATGCCGTTTGGCCGCCCGGTGACGCTGCTGGTCGAAGAGCGCAACGCACTCATCGGATGGTGAGTTTGACTGGTTAAATTCGCTGCCCGTCTCCGATTTTGTTGAGAATGGCTCGCCGACAAGCGGGCTGGGCCTGCGAAAAACCCTAACCCGGGTCCGTAACACCCGGGCATAGAATCTGCACGAGTCGCCTCGCCGCATCTCCGGGCACAAGCCGGGGGTTGCCGCGGGCGGTTTTGTTTTTTGCCATGCAGGTCGCGCCTATCCGTGCGACGACCCGCGTTTCTTCTTTGGAGTATCCGCATGGGCGGTGTGATCTCGGCACTGGGCCGCGCCTTGCCACGGCGGCGCTTGCTGTGGGTAGGGGGGCTGGCGCTGGCCGTGCTGGCCGGCTGTGACAACAGCCCTTGGCCCAAGGGGTCCGCCGAGAGTCAGCTGATCTACTCGGCCATGATCGAGAACACGCCGCGTCACCTGGACCCGACGGCGTCTTACTGGTCGAACGACACGCTGGTCACCTACGAGGTCTATGAGCCGCCCTACGGCTACCACTACCTGAAGCGACCGTTCGAGCTGATTCCGAAGTCGGCCGAGAAGGTCGTTGCACCGCAGTACTTCGACAAGAACGGCCAGCGTCTGCCCGACGACGCGCCGGGCGAGCTGGTGGCCGAGAGCGTGTACGAAGTGCCGATCAAGCGCGGCATCATGTTCCAGCCGCACCCGGCCTTCGCGAAGGACGAGCAAGGCCAGTACCGCTATCACCACATGAAGCCGGGCGAGGTGGGCGACCGCCGCTCGCCGCTGCAGTTCGAGCAGGGCACGCGTGAACTGGTGGCCGACGACTTCGTCTACGCCCTCAAGCGCCACGCCACCACCCGCATCACGACGCCGATCTTCGGCATCTTCTCCGAGTATGTCGTCGGCTTGAAAGAGTACGGCGAGATGATCAAGAAGGAAGACGCCAAGCTGCGCCAGGGCACCGACCCGGCGAGCCTGGACAAGCCCTTCCTCGACTTCCGCAAGTGGCCGCTGGCCGGTGCGACGGCGCCGGACAAACACCTGCTGCGCATCCGCCTGCACGGCAAGTACCCGCAGTGGAAGTACTGGATGCAGATGACCTTCATGGCCCCGGTGCCCTGGGAGGCCGATGCGTTCTATGCCCAGCCCGGCATGGCCGAGAACAGCCTGACGCTGGACAACTGGCCGGTCGGCACCGGCCCCTTCATGGTGACCGAGTTCGTCAAGGACCGGCGCATCGTGATGAAGAAGAACCCGAACTACCGCGGCGAACCGTACCCCTGCGAGGGCATGCCCGAGGACAAGGCCAAGGGTCTGCTGGAAGACTGCGGCAAGAAGACGCCGTTCATCGACGGCATCGTGGCCACGGTGGAGCGTGAAGCCACGCCGCAGAAGAACAAGTTCCGCGACGGCTACTACGACATGGAGGTGTTCGAGCGCACGGACACCGGCATCCAGTACCTGGTCGAAGCCAACGATTCGGACGAAGTCGCCGAGACCTACCGCAAGAAGGGTTTCAACTTCCCCAAGTACAGCGACGTCAACAGCTTCTTCATCGCCTTCAACATGCTCGACCCGGTCATCGGCTGGGGCGACAACGAGGCCCAGCGCGAGCGCAACCGCAAGCTGCGCCAGGCGATCTCGATCGCCATCGACTGGGACGAATACTCGAAGGTCTTCCCGAAGAAGGCCGGTGCGACGGCGATGAGCCTGCTGCCCGAGGGCATCCCGGGCTCGCGTGAAGGCACGCCCGAAGGCGTGAACCCGATGACCCACAAGCTGGTCAACGGCAAGTACGTGCGCCGCCCGATCGAAGACGCCTACAAGCTGATGGAAGAGGCGGGCTACCCCGACGGCCGCGACGTGAAGAGCGGCAAGCCCCTGGTGATCAACTACGACTACTTCGCGCCGCCAACGCCCGAGCGCAAGCCCGAGATCGATTGGGTGGTCAAGCAGTTCGCCAAGGTCGGCATCCAGCTCGAAGTGCGGGCGACCGACAACAACCAGTTCCAGGACAAGGTCCGCAAGGGCAAGCACCAGGTGTTCTGGCTGGGCTGGAACGCCGACTACCCGGACGCCGAGAACTTCCTGTTCCTGTTCTACGGCCCGAACTCGAAGAGCGTGTCGGACGGCGAGAACACCGCCAACTACCAAAACCCCGAGTTCGACAAGCTGTTCACGCAGCTGAAGATGATGGACGATGGCCCCGCGAAGCAGGAGATCATCGACAAGATGAACGACATCCTGCGCCGCGACGCGCCGCTGAGCTTCGGCTTCTACCCGTACGCCTCGGCGGCGGTGCAGAAGTGGGTCACCAACTCGAAGCCCGCCATCCTGGTCCGCGACCATGGCCGCTACCTGCGCCTGAACAGCGCCGAGCGCGCGGCAAGCCTGGCCGAGTGGAACCGGCCGGTCTGGTGGCCGCTGACATTGATCATCGCGGTCATCGCTGCGGGGGTGCTGATCGCCCGCAACAGCCTGCGGCGTCGCGAGCGCATGAACGCGCGCGGCGAGATTCTGGCCTGACCCTGGTTTGCCCCAGCCTAGAACATGCTTTCCTATACCTTGCGCCGGTTGCTTTACGGCGTGCTGATCCTGCTGGGTGTCAACCTGGCGACCTTCTTCCTGTTCTTCACCGTCAACACGCCAGACGACATGGCGCGCTTGAACATCGGTGGCAAGCGCGTCACGCAGGAGCTGATCGAGAAGTGGAAGACCGAGCGCGGCTATGACAAGCCGCTGTACTGGAACGACAAGCTCGAAGGCAGCAACAAGCTGACCGAGACGATCTTCTGGGAGCGCTCGGTGTCGCTGTTCACGCTGAACTTCGGCCGGGCCGATGCCGAAAGCGGCGGTGACCTGGGCCACGAGGTGGCCACGCGGATGTGGGTCAGCGTGCAACTGGCGCTGCCCATCTTCTTGTTGCAGGTGATATCGAGCACCGGCTTCGCGCTGCTGCTCGTGATGTTCAGGCACACCAAGCTCGATTTATGGGGCGTGGTCTTGTGTGTGCTGATGCTGTCGATCTCCAGCCTCTTCTACATCATCGTCGGCCAGTACCTGTTCTCGCGTGTCTTCAAGCTGGTGCCGATTTCGGGCTACGCGCAGGGGTTGGATCTGGTTCGCTTCCTGGTGCTGCCGGTGATGCTGTCGGCCTTGTCTCGCCTGGGCACCGAAGCGCGCTTGTACCGCGCGATGTTCCTGGAAGAAATCGGCAAGGATTACGTCCGCACGGCCCGCGCGAAGGGCCTGAGCGAATACGTCGTGCTGTTCCGCCACGTGCTGCGCAACGCGATGATCCCCATCATCACCAGCATGGGTGGCTACTTGCCCTATGTGTTCATGGGCAGCCTGGTGTTCGAGAGCTTCTTCGGCATCCCTGGGCTGGGTGCCTACGTGATCGAAGCGATCGGCAAGCAGGACTTCGCGATTGTCCGCACGATGGTGTTCGTGGGCTCGCTGCTCTACATCGCGACCTACATCCTGATCGACATCGCCTACTCCTGGGTCGACCCCCGGGTGCGTCTGTCTTGACGGCAGGCTGAACGAAAAGAACTCTGGAGTCTTGGTGATGCCGAAGTTTGTGATGTTGTGGACCGACGTGGCCGTCTGGCTGCTGATCGTCGCCATGGTGGCCTACGGTTGGACGGTGGTGCGCAAGCCGAACCTGTCCGCCAACTGGGGCAAGGTGTTTCGCAATGCGCCGGCGCTGTCGTCGTCGCTGGTGCTGCTGGCCTGCCTGCTGGTGACGCTGGCCGACAGCGTGCATTTCCGGCCGGTGCTGCCGCCTGCTGCCGGCGCGCCCGCCGGCCGCGACGTGGTGTACGACACACGGGTGCAGTCGCTGCTGGATGCGGGGCTGCGCCAGGTGGTGCAGTCGCGCGAGTCGACCTATTCGCGCCCGCTGGCCTATGTGGGCTTCACCAAGGAGTCGGCCGAGGTCAACGGCAAGGTCGAGCGCATTGCACCGCGGCTGAAGTTCGGCGGTGCGCACCTGACCGACCCCGAAACGCAGTGGTCGGGCGACGTGACCCAGCGCGTGTTGGTCGGCGTGGCGGTCGGTGCCTTGGTCGCCGCGTTGCTGAATGCGTTGCTGATCGCCGCCGTGGCGCGGGGCCGTGGGGAAGGGTGGTCCACCACCTTCGGCAAGATCCGCCGCCACGAAACCCCGGTGCCGTGGATGGCCGCCTGCTGGACGCTGTTCGGGCTCGGTCTGCCGATCGGTGTGCTGATTTCTTTGATGGGCCACTACCACGTTTTCGGCACCGACATCACCGGCAACGACGTGATGTACCAGACGCTGAAGAGCATTCGCACTGCGTTCGTGATCGGTACGCTGGCCACGCTGGCCACGCTGCCGCTGGCGGTGGTGCTGGGCATCATGGGCGGCTACCTGAAGGGCTGGGTCGACGAACTGATCCAGTACCTGTACACGGTGCTGTCGTCGATCCCGAACATCCTGCTGATCGCGGCCTGCGTGCTGATGGTGCAGGTCTTCCTGGACAAGCACCCCGAGCTGTTCGAGACGGGCGTCGAGCGGGCCGACCTGAAGCTGTTCCTGCTGTGTGCGGTGCTGGGCCTGACCGGTTGGGCAAGCTTGTGCCGCCTGCTGCGCGGCGAGACGCTGAAGCTGCGTGAGCTGGAGTTCGTGCAGGCGGCCAATGCCTTCGGCGTCGGCCAGGCGCGCATCATGATGCGGCACATCTTCCCGAACGTGGTGCACTTGATCCTGATCGTCACGGTGCTCGACTTCTCGGCACTGATCCTCTACGAAGCCGTGCTGTCGTATGTGGGCGTTGGTGTCGACCCGTCGATGAACAGCTTCGGCGGCATGATCAACTTTGCCCGCAACGAGATGAGCCGCGACCCGGTGGTCTGGTGGCCCTTCGCCTCGGCCTTCGTCTTCATGGTGACCTTGGTGCTGTCGGCCAACCTGTTCGCCGACGGCGTGCGCGATGCGTTCGACCCGCGGGCCCGCGTGTTCCGCCCGCGCCCGATCACCCATCAAAAGAAGCCGGCTTGAGGGACAAGTAAGCCATGCTGGAAATCAAGAACATCAAGGTCGAACTCGACGCCGAGCACGGCCTGGTGCGTGCCATCGACGGCATGCGGCTGACGCTGCAACGCGGCGAGACCTTTGCACTGGTCGGCGAATCGGGTTGCGGCAAGAGCATGACGGCCCTGGCGCTGATGCGCCTGTTGCCCGAAAACGGCTACATCGCCTCGGGCGATGTGCTGGTCGACCAGGAAGACGTGCTGGCACTGCCCGAGTCGCAGATGCGCGCCGTGCGCGGCGGCCGCATCGGCATGATCTTCCAGGAGCCTTCGACCAGCCTGAACCCGGTCATGAAGATCGGCGACCAGATCGTCGAGGCGATCGAGGCCCACACGCCACTGCGTGGCGAAGCGGCCCGGGCCAAGGCGCTGGACTGGCTGCGCAAGGTCGGCATTCCCGAGCCCGAGCGCCGCATCGACGACTACCCGTTCCGCATGAGCGGCGGCCAGAAGCAGCGTGTGATGATCGCGATGACGCTGGCCGGCGAGCCCGACTACATCATTGCCGACGAACCCACCACCGCGCTCGACGTGACCATCCAGGCCCAGGTGCTGGACCTGCTGAAGCAGCTGCAGGCCGAGCATGGCTTGGGGCTGTTGCTGATCACGCATGACCTGGCGGTAGTCTCGGGCATGGCGCACCGCGTGGCGCTGATGTATGCCGGCCAGATCATCGAAGTGGCCACGGCAGAAGAGTTCTTCTCGTCGCCAAAGCACCCGTATGCCAAGGCGCTGTTGCGTGCGCTGCCCGATTCGACGCGCCGCGGCCAATCGCTGGCGGCTATTCCCGGCACGGTGCCGCCGCTGACGACGCAGTTCCAGGGTTGCCGTTTCGAGCCGCGTTGCTACTGTGCCGAGCCGGCCTGCAAGACCACGCTGCCCGAGCTCTACACCTTGGCCGGCACACGGTCCGTGCGCTGCCTGCGTTATGCCCCGGGCCACGATGCCCAGGCCACCGAAGCCATCATCAACATCGTGCCCGCGGCGGCGCCGATCCACGCTGCCAAGGCCGCAGCCGCCGGCACGCAGCCGCTGCTGCAGGTCGACCAGCTGCGCGTGCGCTTCCCGATCCGCAAGGGCCTGCTGCAACGCGTGCACGGTTACTTCGACGCGGTCGATGGCATCTCGTTCAAGGTCCAGCCGGGCCAGACGCTGGCACTGGTCGGTGAATCCGGCTGCGGCAAGACGACGACTGGCAAGGCCATCGTCCAGCTGCTGCGTCACCAAGCCACCTTCGAGGGCCAAGCGCTGCTGAACGGGCAGAACCTGTTCGAGATGGAGGGCGAGCCGCTGCAAAAAGCCCGGCGCGACATCCAGATCATTTTCCAGGACCCGTTCGCGTCGCTGAACCCGCGCATGCGCGTGTTCGACATCCTCGAAGAGGGCCTGCTGTCGCTGCAACCCGATCTGGACGCCGGCGCGCGCCGCGAGCGCCTGCAGCGCCTGGCCGACCAGGTGGGCCTGCGCCAGGACGCACTCGACCGCTACCCGCACGAGTTCTCGGGCGGCCAGCGCCAGCGCATCGCGATCGCCCGCGCCCTGGCGGTGCAGCCCAAGCTGATCGTCTGCGACGAGCCCACGTCGGCATTGGATGTGTCGGTGCAGGCGCAGATCCTGAACCTGCTGCGCGACCTGCAACGCGAGTTGGGCGTGTCGTACCTGTTCATCACGCACAACATCGGCGTCGTCGAGTACATCGCCGATGAAGTGGCGGTGATGCGCGCGGGGCGCATCGTGGAGCAGGGCACTTGTGATGCGGTGATCAGCCACCCGCGCGATGCCTACACGAAGAAGCTCATCGCCTCGGTGCCGAGGCTCGCGACGGTCGGCGCCTGACGTCGATGAGGGTTAACGCTAGTTCCCTCCACCCCTTCTGATGCAGCCCATACGGCCCGGCGCGAGAGCGCCCGGGCCGCATCGTTTTGGGCTCGAACAGCCCTGCGTTGATTGACTAGACAAGTCATTTGCAGCGGTGGAATGTGCTGCGTAAACACAACAAACGCCGTCGCAAAAACCGTTGTAGAGGGTTTCCCGCTAGCGGGCCCCAAAGATGGGTCAGTGACAATCCGTTCACATGTTTTCGAGGTGGGTACATCCTGGCTTCACAAGACCGGCATGTGACTTGCTTCGTGACAGGGTCTATCGATCAACCTTCCCTTACTCAGGAGTGGTACGTATGTTCCAGAAAACAAAGCTCAGCACGAGCTTGCTGCTTGCCTTCGGTGGCGGGCTGATCCTGGCGTCCGGCGCGGCGTCCGCGCAAGAGCGCGTCGAGATCACCGGTTCCCGCATCAAGACGGTTCAGACCGAAGGCACCTCGCCGGTCGTCGTGCTGGGCAAGGAAGCAATTGCACTGGAAGGTGTTCGCAACGCCGAACAACTGCTGAACAACCTGCCCCAGGTCTTTGCTGACCAAGGTGGCAGCGTGTCGAACGGTGCCACCGGTACCGCCACCGTCAACCTGCGCAACCTCGGCTCGAACCGCACCCTGGTGTTGGTCAACGGTCGTCGCCTGCCGGGCGGCAGCCCGCGCGACATTTCGTCCGACTTGAACCAGATTCCGGTGTCGCTGATCAAGCGCGTCGAAATCCTGACCGGTGGCGCTTCGGCCATCTATGGTTCGGACGCCGTTGCCGGCGTGGTGAACTTCATCCTCGACGACAAGTTCGAGGGCGTTCAGATCGACCTGAACCACGAGTTCTTCAACCACAGCCAGCACACCTCGCAAGGCGTCAAAGATGCCAACGCAGCGCGCGCCTTCAAGATGCCCGGCAGTGCCGACGCTGATGGCAAGGTCACCGACTTCAACCTGACGTTGGGCGGCAACTTCGCCGACGGCAAGGGCAATGCGGTGCTGTTCTTCGCCCACAAGACCGAAGACGCGCTGACCCAAGACAAGCGTGACTTCTCGAACTGCGCGCTGACCGCCGTGGGTGGCGCCTGGACCTGCGGTGGCTCGTCCACTTCTTTCCCTGGCCGCTTCCTGGACCTGGCCGATGATGGCGGCGACTGGAACCTCGCACCGGACGGTTCGGTTCGTCCTTGGAGCGGTTTGCGCGACCAGTACAACTTCGCACCGACGAACTACTTCCAACGTCCGTCAGACCGCTACAGCGTTCAGGCGCTGGCGCACTACGACCTGGCCGACTACGCCCGCGTGTACGGCGAGTTCTCGTTCCACGACGACCATACCGTTGCCCAGATCGCCCCTAGCGGCATCTTCTTCGGTGGCTTCACGACCACGGCGGCGTTCGAAAACCCGCTGCTGACGCAAGCCTGGAAAGACGCGCTGAACCTCAACGCTCCTGGCGACACGGCCGACCTGCTGATCGGTCGTCGTAACGTCGAAGGTGGCGGTCGCCAGGACGACATCCGCCACTCGTCTTACCGCGGTGTGATCGGTGTCAAGGGCGACATCGGCGACGCCTGGAGCTATGACGTGTCGGCCCTGGTCGGCAAGGTGCTGTACCAAGAGGTCTACAAGAACGACTTCTCCAACACCCGCCTGCTGCGCGCCCTGGACGTGGTGGACGACGGCAATGGCAATGCGGTTTGCCGCTCGGTGGTCGACGGTTCGGACCCGAACTGCGTGCCGTACAACATTTGGTCGCCCGGTGGCGTGACCCCGGGTGCGTTGGCCTATCTGCAGACCCCCGGTTTCCAGAAGGGCTTCACCTCGACTGAAGTGATTTCGGCATCGGTCAACGGCGACCTGACCGGCTACGGCGTCAAGACGCCCTGGGCCAAGTCGGGTCTGGGCGTTGCGCTGGGTGTTGAGCACCGCACCGAAGAGATGGAGCTGACCACCGACCAGGCATTCACCACTGGTGACCTGGCTGGCCAGGGCGGCCCGACGATCGGTGTGGCCGGCGCGTTCGACGTGACCGACCTCTTCACCGAACTGCGCATGCCGCTGGTCGAGAAGGCACCGTTCGCCGAACTGCTGGCCGTCAACGCCAGCTATCGCTACTCGGACTACAGCACGGGCAAGACGACCAGCACTTGGGGCCTCGGCCTGGAGTGGGCGCCGATCAACGCCTTCAAGGTGCGCGCCAGCGCCCAGCGCGCGTCGCGCGCTGCCAACATCATCGAGCTGTTCTCGCAGTCCGCTCTGGGTCTGTACGACAGCGCCGGCGATCCCTGCGGTGGCCCGACCCCGACCGCCACGGTCGAGCAGTGCGCCCGTACCGGCTTGGCCCCGGCCGACTATGGTCACGTCCTGGCGAACAACCCGGCTGGTCAGTACAACGCGATCTTCGGCGGCAACACCCAGTTGAACCCCGAGACCTCGAAGAGCTGGACGCTGGGCTTCGTCGTGAATCCGTTGAAGGACATGAACCTGACCTTCGACTGGTTCCACATCCGGGTCGACGACATCATCGGCAACATCCCGCCGGGCGCAACGCTGAACGACTGCCTGGAAACCGGCAATGCGTTCACCTGCAGCCTGATCCACCGCAACACGGTCACGCATGACCTGTGGACTGGTACGCCGCCGAACGGTGGCTACATCGTCGCCAACAACCTGAACCTGTCGTTCAAGGAGACGGAAGGTCTGGACGTGGGTGTCGACTACCAGCTCAAGCTGGAAGGCATGGGCCGCCTGGACTTCGCGTTCAAGGGCACGTGGCTGGCCAAGTTCGAAGCGGAAGATGCGCCGGGCTTCGGTGCGTACGACTGCGCGGGCTTCTACGGTGCCAACTGCGGCACGCCGGCTCCGGAATGGCGTCATTCGCTGCGCACCACCTGGCGCTCGCCGTGGAACGTCGACCTGTCGCTGAACTGGCGCTACATCGACTCGGTGAAGAACGAAGCCACCAGCAAGGACCCGCACCTGAACGCCGCGGTCGATCCGCTGGTCGAGAAGCTGAAGGCGATGAACTACTTCGACATCGGTGCTTCGTACAAGGCGACGAAGAACATCACCCTGTCGGCTGCGGTGAACAACGTGCTGGACACCGATCCGCCGCTGCGCAACCAAGGCTCGGGCTTCGTGAACGGCAACACCTACCCGGTGGTGTACGACGCGATGGGCCGTCGTGTGTCGCTGACGCTGAACGCCAAGTTCTGATCAAAGCCGGCGCGAGCCGGTTTGCAAAAGGGTCGCCAGTGGCGACCCTTTTTTATTGCGTCGAATTCAGCTCAGGTAGGGGTGAGGCATGCCGCAATGGATCTTGGCGGCTCGGCGGGCCGAGCAAGTGCCTGTCGCCTGGAGGTTTATCGCGGCGCGATCAGCCGCGCATACACCGCGCATACGCGGGCCGTGCAATCTCGTCGACCGCACGGTGCAGCTCTGGCGATGCCGCGGCGCGTTTGCGCTCGTCATCCGGCGCGAATGAAAGGGCTTGGCCGACTTGAGATTTCGAGTGGCGCTGTGCCGCAGCGGCCATGCGTTGCCTTGAGGGTTCGTCAACGTGAAGGCCGAAGTGGGGAGCGAGGCTGGTCCACACCGCGCTTGGCAGCGATTCGTAGGGTAGCAGCAGGCCGCGCGCCTGGTCCAGGCGCATGATGGCTTCACAGAACGCAGCGAAGAACCGGGCCGCCCTGGCTTCGGTGCCAAGACCCTGGTGGCCGGTGGCCATGAAGGGGGAGAAACGCGTGGCGAAATCGTCGCGCAGCCAGCTGGGTTGCTGCGCCAACAGCGACACGCAGACCTCCAGCGGGTCGCGCAGACACAGCGCCCACGGGGTCTGCGGAAAGGCTTCGGCCACCAGGTCGCAGAACAGGGTGTTCCAGCTCGACAGCTTCAGCACATAGGGCCGTTGTGCGTGCGCGGCGAAGAACCCGCCAAGGGTGCGCAGCGCCGCCACCAGGTCTGCGCGGCTGACCGAGTGCGGCGGGACCAGCAGCTCGTTGATCACCAGCGGCTCGGCGTAGACGACCACGCCGTCGAGCTGTTTCAGCAGTTGCGAGGCCAATGTCGAGCCGCAACGAGCGACATGAAAGATCACACCAACCGGCGCCGACGATGCCTGCACCTGGCCGAGTTCGGCACGGGGCACGTGGGCCAGCGTCTGCGCGGCCGGTACACGTTGGACCGTCTCGTGCAGGAACGGGTCATGCAGCTCGTGGGGGGCGATGTCGAGCAGGCCCAGGTGCAAGCCGGTGGGGTCGAGCGCGGCGCGGGCAGGCAGCCGGCAGGGGGCTTGAGCAGGCATCGAGAAGAAGTGTCGCTTTGCGCTCAGCGCATCTCGGTCTCGACGATCGCGCCGGCATCGACCAGGCGCTGAAGCACCGCCCGAAGCTCGGTGTCGTCGACGAACGGGAATCTCGATCTCAGATCGTCGAACGAGAAGAGCCGTTGCTGCATCAGCCAGCCTACGGCGGGGTAGGTGGCGCCAATGTCGATCTGGCTGCGATCGATCTGCACGCTGAAGCCGGCATCGCGCCGCACGACTTCACCTCGTTTGGCCGTCGAGAAATACTGGGCTCGTTGCCGCGCGGGCAATTCGAACGACGCTGGCGACGTGGCGAAGGAGCGTTGATGGTTGCCGATCTCGAGCGCGAATGACGGTGATGTCATCAGCTCGCCCAGCCGTTGAGACAGGCGGGCGAGGTGCGCACCGAGCGCGGCCGGGTCGCGCGCATCGGGCAGATCGGCCCGGAACAAGCTCTCGGACGCAGCCGTCGTCTCGAGCAGCTTGAGCAGCGACAGCCCGGTGGCAGGCTTGACCCACAGCGTCACATGCAATGACGCTTCGGCGCCGGTGATGGCGTCGTGGTACTGGCCGCGCGGCAGGTACAGGATGTCGCCGGGCTTCATCAGCACTTCGGCCATCACCTTGCCGCGGCTGGCGATCAGCCATTTCTCGGCCTCGTCGCCCGGCGGGGTGGGCACCGTCGGGTTGTCGGCCCGCGCTTCGTAGATGCGCCACAGCTTTTCGCCTTCGGCCTGGAGCGCAAAGACGTCGTGCAGGTCGTAGTGGGTGTTGAAGGCCTGCACGCCCTGGAACGAGCAGTAGGCGTTGGCACCCGATGCGCAAGCGAACTCCCGCTGCAACATGTGCACGAAGGCGGCCACTTCGGGGCATACGCGCTGGATCTGATTGGCCACCAGGCTCGCGCCGAAGCCGAGCAGGACCTTCACCTTGCGCGGGTCAACGGGTGCCTTGGCGCCCGGCGCGAGATCGCTCAGGTCGCAGTAGTTCTCGCGCAGTGCCAGCCGGTTCTGGTAGAAGACCTTCAGCGTGTCTTCGTTCCAGAACGATGTGAGGTCAAGAATCTCGTTGAGGCGCTGCCACGGCAGTGGGTTGGCCAATGCCCGTCCGCGGGCTGCGATGTGCAGCGGCTTCTTGCCGTAGTAGTCGTTCTTGAACGCGACCGGATCGAACGGCGCGAGAAACTCGGCGAGGGTCGTCATACGACCGGTCATCATAGCGGTTCAGTGTGCCGCGGCCGGCTCGCCACAACGGCCCGTTCCTTGCCGACCAGCGCAGTTCAGGTGGCTGCGTGTGCCCTGCAGCGCGGCCGCGCATCAAGCGCCATAGCCTTCGCCTGGCCCCGAGAAATCGTTCAGCGCCGACGACATCATCGTCATCATCGCCTGCTCGCCCGACGTGAGTGACGGATGCCAGATGTCGAAGATGAGGATCACGCGCAGCTTGTCGCTGTTGTTCCAGGCCTCGTGTTCGATGGTGTCGTCGAACACCCAGGCCTTGCCGGGCTCCCATTGGCGGGTCTGGTTGCCGACACGAAAGCCGCAGCCTTCGGGCACGATCAGCGGCAGGTGCACCAGCAGCCGCGCGTTGCTGACGCCGTGGTGCGGCGGGATGCGGGTGTGCGGCTTCAGCAGCGAGAACATGGCCACCGGCGTGCGGCCCGGTTGGTCGGGCTGGGGGGCTTTCGCCAGCAGAGCCATCGTCTGCGGGCAACGGCTGGCGCCGGGCTCGGCGCGTTGCCCATCCTTGAGCAGGTGGTAGGCGCTCCAGCGCGGCGAGTTGTTCAGCTCGACCCACTGGTTCAGCGGCTGGTCGCTGCGGTAGGTGATATAGGGCGCGAAGCCTTCGTCCGACGGCAAGACGGCGAGAAACTCTTCGCGGATCTGCTCGGTGCCGGCCTCGATCTCGTCCAGCCACGGGAACTGCTGCCGATCGAAGAACTCGACCGCCGGCACGTTGGGCAGGTAGAACTGCGCGGGCTTCGAGTCGAAGCGCTGGCGCCGGCCGAGCATGATGTCGACCGACAGGCGAAACCGGTCGAGGTCTTCGCCCTGGTGCTGGGCAAAGCCTTTGGCCAACGCCCCCAGCAGATGATCGGCCAGCAGCTTGTTGTGCCGGTCGCGAACGGCCGCGGCGTGGGCCACCATCGGCCGTAGATCGGGCCGCAGCCGTTCTGGCGGTGGCGCCACGATGCAGGCAGCGGTGTAGGAACTGGCCGCCTCTTTGGTGCGGCCCAGGCGCTCGTGCAGTTGGCCGCGCAGCAGCAGGGCCAGCAGGTCGCTCGCGTCGATCGTCAGCGCTTCGAACAGCGCCTGCTCTTCGCCAGCATCGTCTTTCTGCTGCCGGCAGATGCGGGCAACGTTGATCCACGGGCCCGGGTCGTCTTTGGTGAGTTTCGCCGCGCGCGCGTACTGCTCGCGTGCGCTGGCCAGGTCGCCGCGCTGGTGGGCGTCGAAGCCGCTGGCGATCAGGGCCCGCGGGTGCTCGGGGTTCAGCGCCAGCACCTCGCGCCAACTGGTCAAGGCCTCGGCCAGGCGCCCCTGCCGTTCGGCGCCGAGTGCTCGGGCCTCGAGCTCTGCCAATTGCGGAAGAAGTGACGAGGAAACAGACATCGGCGAGCACCTTGGCCCGACTGTGGGCCGAAGGCGATCATTTTCCGCCGCCGATGATCGCGCGTCGATGCGGGTGACCCATGATCGGGTCACCACGATGGCGCCGTCGCGCGGTACCGGGTTACTTCGGCGCCATGCGGATCGCGCCGTCCAGGCGGATCACTTCGCCGTTGAGCATGTCGTTGGTGATGATCTGGTGCACCAGCTTGGCGTAGTCTTCTGGACGGCCCAGGCGGCTGGGGAAGGGCACGCTGGCGGCCAGTGCGTCCTGCACCTCTTGCGGCATCGAGAACAGCATCGGCGTGCCGAAAATGCCCGGGGCAATGGTCATGTTGCGGATGCCGTTGCGAGCCAGGTCGCGCGCGACCGGCAGCGTCATGCCGACCACGCCGCCCTTGCTGGCCGCGTAGGCGGCTTGGCCGATCTGGCCATCGTAGGCCGCGACGCTGGCGGTGCTGATCATCACGCCGCGCTCGCCGGTGGCCTCGGGCTCGTTCTTGCACATCGCTTCGGCGGCCAGGCGGATCATGTTGAAGCTGCCGACCAGGTTGACCATGATCACCTTGGTGAAGGTGTCGAGCGGGTGAGCGCCGTCCTTGCCGACAGTCTTGATCGCCGGGGCGATGCCGGCGCAGTTGACCAGGCCCATCAGCTTGCCCAGCCCGGTGGCGGCGGCCACCACGGCGCGGCCGTCGGCCTCTTGGCTGACGTCGCAGCGCACGAACACGCCGCCGAGTTCTTTCGCCAGTGCCTCGCCCTTGTCGACCTGCAGGTCGGCGATGACCACTTTGCCGCCGTTGGCGGTCAGCATGCGGGCGGTGCCTTCGCCCAGGCCCGAAGCGCCCCCGGTGACGATGAAGACCTTGCCGGAGATGTCCATGTTGTGCTCCTAGTGCTGCACCGAGGCATGGGTGCCTCGGTTGACGTTGACGTAAACGTCAATTGTGCGACAAAAGCAGAAGCGGCCGGAACGTTTGCACGTGCCGGCCGCTTGGCGATTTGCTGTGCGGGGCGCGCCCCGCGTCAGGTGGTGATCGGGTCTGTCAGCCCAGCGCCTGCAGCGCGCGGGCGGTGATTTCTTCGACCGTGCCGAGGCCCGAGATCTTGCGGTAGCGCGGCGCCTGGGTGTCGCCGGCCGCGGCCCATTGGCTGTAGTAGTCGACCAGCGGGCGGGTCTGGTTCTGGTAGACCTGCAGGCGGGTGCGCACGGTGGCTTCTTCGTCGTCCTTGCGCTGGATCAGGTCCTCGCCGGTCACGTCGTCCTTGCCGGCCACCTTGGGCGGGTTGAACTTGACGTGGTAGGTGCGGCCCGAGGCGGCGTGCACACGGCGGCCGCTCATGCGCTCGATGATGGCCTCGTCCGGCACGTCGATCTCGAGCACGAGGTCGAGCTTGACGCCGGCGTTCTTCATCGCCTCGGCTTGCGGAATGGTGCGGGGAAACCCGTCGAACAGAAAGCCGTTGGCGCAGTCGGGCTCGGCGATGCGCTCTTTGACGAGGCCGATGATGATGTCGTCACTGACGAGGGCGCCGGCGTCCATCACCTTCTTGGCCGCGATACCCAGCGGGGTGCCGGCCTTGACGGCGGCGCGCAGCATGTCGCCGGTCGAGATCTGGGGAATGCCGTACTTCTGGCAAATGAAATTTGCCTGGGTTCCTTTCCCGGCGCCGGGCGCGCCCAACAGGATCATTCGCATGGTTGTTGTCTCAGTAAAGATGATTCTGTAGTGCCGTGTGGGCGCGGCCGTGGGGACGGCCGTTGCGGTCGCGGCTGGGTGCCGAGGGTGGCACGGTGCCGGTGCGAGCGCGGCTGACGTGGCACTTATGCGGCACTGATGCGGGGCAGGATAGCATGGGCAAACCTGCGTCTGGCTGACAAGCCGGGTACAGCCGGCGGGGGTGTCAGCCGGTTGCGACGGCGGGCCACAGCGCGCGAACGCGGGCCAGGTCTTCAGGCGTGTCGACGCCCGCGGCTGGTGCATGCGCAGCCACGTGCACGGCGATGCGTTCGCCGTGCCACAGCACCCGCAATTGTTCAAGTGACTCAAGCTGCTCGATCGGCGCCAGCGACAGCGTGGGGAACGTGCGCAGAAAGCCTGCGCGGTAGGCATACAGGCCGATGTGGCGCAGCGCCTGGCCCGGCGGCAGCGCCGGCGCGCCGGCGCTGGACGCGTCGCGCCACCACGGCATCGGGGCGCGGCTGAAATACAGCGCGCGTCCGGCGGCGTCGCAGACCACCTTGACCACGTTCGGGTTGACGAAGTCGGCCTGCTCGGTCAGCGCATGGGCGGCCGTCGCCACTGCGCAATCGGCGCGCTCGACGAGCAGCCGGGCACAGGCGCTGACCAGGCCCGGGTCGATCAACGGCTCGTCGCCTTGCACATTCACCACCACGTCGCCGCCGCTCAGCCCCAGTTGTTCGCAGGCTTCGGCCAGCCGGTCGCTGCCGCTGACGTGGTCGGGCCGCGTCATCAGCGCCTTCACGCCGTGCGCTTCGCAGGCCTGCACCGTGGCGGGGTCGTCGGCTGCCACCCACACCGCGCTGGCGCCCGCCTGGGCAACGCGCTCGGCCACCCGCACCACCATCGGCTTGCCGCCGATGTCGGCCAGGGGCTTGTTCGGCAGGCGGGTGGACGCCAGGCGCGCGGGGATCAGGACGGTGAAGCCCATCACTCGCCCTGCGCCGTCGCTGGGCTGCCGGCGTCGAGGTGCCGGGCTTCGCTTTCCAGCATCACCGGGATGCCGTCGCGGATCGGAAAGGCCAGGCGGTCGGCCGCACACAGCAGATCCACCGGGCGCGAAGCCTCGTCGCGGCGCAATTGCAGCGGCCCTTTGCACACCGGGCATACCAGCATCTCGGTCAAGCGGTGGTCCATGTCTATCGTGTTGTTTTGAAGGGCACGGCGGCCCGTGGCGGAAGACGCTGTCGCAGCGCTTCGGTGAATTCCGGCGGAAGCGCAAAGTCTAGCGCCACGACCCAGACGCGGGCCTTGCCGACCTGGTCGGGCCGCAGTTTGACCGCGTCTTTTTCGGTCACCAGCACGTCGCCAGTGCCGGCCGGCCAGGGCAGGGGGGTGAAGCTGGCGTGGTCGGGCAGCGGCAGTCGATCGATCGTCAGGCCGGCTTGCTCGAGCATGCCAAAGAAGCGCTCGGGCTCGCCCATGCCGGCGGCGGCCAGCAGCGGGCGGCCTTGCAAGGCGGACAGGGGCTGTGCCTGGGCGGCGTGGCCGCGCCACCAATCGGCCAGCGGCAAGGCGCCTGTCAACCGGCGCTGGGCCACGGTGCCGGGCAGTGGCGTGCTCGGCTGCACGGCGTTGTACAGCACCAGCATTTGCGGGGGCAGGGTGTGCGGCAGGCCTTGCCGCAGCGGGCCGGCGGGCAGCGTCAGGCCGTTGCCGGCGCCGCGGCCGTCGAACACCACCACCTCCACGTCACGCGGTAAACGGTGGTGCTGCAGCCCGTCGTCCGACACGAGGATGTCGACCTCGGGGTGCCGCGCCCACAGCATGCCGGCGGCGGCCACGCGGTCGCGGCCCACCACCATCGGGGCACCGGTGCGGCGGCGGATCAGCAGCGGTTCGTCGCCGACCTGTGCGGCGGGCGAGTCGGCGTGCACCTCGACCAGGGCCTGGTCATCGGTGCGGCCGTAGCCCCGCGACACCACGCCCGGCTGCCAGCCTTGCTGCCGCAGCCAGTCGATCAATGCGATCACGGTGGGGGTCTTGCCGGCGCCGCCGACCACCAGGTTGCCTACGACGATGACGGGCCGGCCCAGGGTGGGCGCGGCCTGCCGGCGCTGCCACCAGCGGTGGCACGCGGCCAACGCGGCGTACAGCGCGGCCAGCGGCTGCAGCAGCCGCATCGCCAGGCTGACCTTGGGCCGCCACCATTGCGCCTGCAGGGCCGTGGCCCACGAGGCGGTGGAACGCGCCGGTGGCGGTGTGCTCATCGCCGGCGCGGCGTCAGCGGCCGGGCGAGCCGATCAAGGGCTGGTGCCCGCAGCGGCGGCCGAGCTCTGCGCCGCGAAGGTCACGCGGGGCAGGCCGGCGCGGCGTGCAGCGTCGAGCACGTTGATGACCGACTGGTGTGCCGCGGTGGCATCGGCCGAGATGATCAGGAACGGGTCCTGGCGTTGCTCGGCCGCGGCGCGCAGGGCGGCCGCCAGCAGCTCGACGCTGCGGCCTTCGACCGGTTGCTTCTCGACCGAGTAGCGGCCATCGGCCGACACCGCGACGATGATTTCCGACGGCCGGTCGCGCGCCTGGTCGGCATCGGCGGCGGGCAGCGTCAACTGCAACTCGGTGAACTTCGAGTAGGTCGTCGACAGCATCAGGAAGATCAGGATGACCAGCAAGACGTCGATGAACGGGATCAGGTTGATCTCCGGCTCGTCGCTGCGGTCGCCGCGGAAGTTCATCGCTTCGACCCCGACGAGCGCTCCATGCGCAGCAGGTGGTGCAGCACGCGCTCGGCGCCTTGCTCCATGTCGTGCAGGTAGTCGTTGACGCGGCCGCGGAAGTAGCGGTGGCACATCAGCGACGGGATCGCGACCATCAGGCCGAACGCGGTGTTGTACAGCGCCACCGAAATGCCGTGCGCCAGCTGCGCCGGGTTGGCACCAGAGCTGCCCGGCGATTGCGAGCCGAAGATCTCGATCATGCCGATCACCGTGCCCAGCAGGCCCAGCAGCGGGGCGGCCGAGGCGATGGTGGCCAGCGCGTTCAAGTAGCGCTCCAGCTGATGGGCAGCGCTGCGGCCGGCGGCTTCGAAGCCATCGCGCAGCAGCGTCTCGCTGCAGCGCGGGTCTTGCGCCACGAGGCGGATGCCGGCAGACAGCAGCGCACCGAGCGTGGAGTTGGCGGACAGCTTGTTCAGCACGTCGCTGGACGGCACGCCTTGGCGCAGCACCTGCAGCACCTCGTCGACCAGACCGGGCGGCGCGACTTGCGCGCGGCGCAGTGCAACACCTCGTTCAATGACCAGGGCGAGCGCGGCCACGGAACACAGGATCAACGGCCAGATGGGCCAGCCGGCGGCTTGTATGATCGACAGCAAGATGCCTGAAGGCGCAAGGCCTGAAACGAAGACGCGCGATTATGAACTGATCGCCAGGCTCGGCCAGCCGTCACACGTTTGTCATCTGTCCACAGCGAGTGTGGAAAACACTGTGGGAAAGCGGCGCGCAACCTTCGCAAAGCGTGCAATGGTGCGGGTTTCCGTGCCGTTGCCCAAAAATAAGGCGCTGTGTCGCCAGTGAACAACCTGATGCAATCAAGTTCAGCGGCGGGCCCGCAGGTCTGGGGTGTCGCGAGTCTGCTGCTGGCCGTGTCCGACGCGCTGGCCGCGCGTTTCTCGGCGGTCGCGGTGCGCGGCGAGTTGTCCGGCTTCAGCCGTGCCAGCAGCGGCCACTGCTACTTCACCTTGAAGGACGGGGCCGGTGGCCAGGCCGGCCTGCGCTGTGCGATGTTCCGCCGCGCGGCCATGATGCTGCAGTTCAACCCGCAGGACGGGCAGCAGGTCGAGCTGCGTGGCCGTCTGGCCGTGTACGAGGCGCGCGGTGAGCTGCAGATGGTGGTCGAGGCGATGCAGCGCGTGGGCGCCGGCAATCTCTATGAAGAGTTCCTGCGGCTGAAAGCCAAGCTCGAGGCCGAGGGTGTGTTCGACGCCGCGCGCAAGCGGCCGTTGCCGCCGTTCCCGCGCCGGCTGATGGTCGTCACCTCGGCCAGCGGCGCCGCGATCCACGATGTGCTGACCACGCTGGCGCGCCGCGCGCCGCAGGTCGAGGTGCTGCTGGTGCCCACGCTGGTGCAGGGCGTGCAGGCGCCCGAGGCGATCGTGCGGGCGCTGGCGCAGGCCAACGCGGTCGGCGATGGCGACCTGATCCTGCTCTGCCGCGGCGGTGGGTCGCTGGAAGACCTGTGGTCCTTCAACGACGAGCGTGTCGTGCGCGCGGTGCGGGCGTCACGCCTGCCGGTGGTCTGCGGCGTGGGCCACGAAACCGACATCACGCTGGCCGACCTCGCCGCCGACCTGCGGGCACCGACGCCAACCGCGGCCGCCGAGCTGGCCGCGCCCGAGCGCGACGCGCTGCTGCAAGGCCTGGCCCTGCGCGCCGACATCCTGACGCGCCGGCTACATCAACGCATCGACAGCGCCGCGCAGACGCTGGACACGCTGGCGCTGCGCCTGCACCGCCCGGCGCAACGGCTGCGGGTTGAGCAGGGCCGCCTGAACACGCTGGCCCAGCGGCACCAGGCGGCGTTGGGCCGCGCGGTCGAGATGCAACGCATGGCCTTGCAGCATCGCACCCAGCGCCTGCTACAGGCGGCCCGCGGCGCCCAGGCGCGCCAGCAAGACCGGCTGCAGGCGCGGGCCGAGCGCCTGGCCGCGCTCGACCCGCGCCGCGTGCTCGCGCGTGGGTATGCGTGGGTCGAAACCGACGACGGCCAGGCCATCGTCTCGGCACACGCCTTGCTACCCGGCCAGAGCCTGCGTGCGGTGTGGGCCGACGGCAGCGCCGACGCCCGGGTGACCGAGGTCCACGTCGACCCGACGCCGAAAAAATCCGATCACCCTTAGCGCCAAGTCGGGCGCCGCCTGCTGCCTACAATGCCCGCGGCCCCTGTTTCACTGGCCCCGCGCTGCGCAAGCCGGCGCGCCCCACCTCGAAAGGAATAAGCATGGAACACACCCTGCCGCCGCTGCCCTTCGGCCTCGATGACCTGGCTCCGCACATGAGCCGCGAGACGCTCGAATACCACCACGGCAAGCACCACAACGCCTATGTGGTGAACCTGAACAACCTGCAAAAGGGCACCGAGTTCGAAGGCCTGTCGCTCGAAGACATCGTCAAGAAGTCCAGCGGCGGCATCTACAACAACGCCGCCCAGATCTGGAACCACACCTTCTTCTGGAACTGCCTGAAGAAGGGCGGCGGCGGTGAACCCAGCGGTGCGCTGGCCGAAGCCATCAACGCCAAGTGGGGCTCTTACGCCGCCTTCAAGGAAGCCTTCACGAAGAGCGCCGTCGGCAACTTCGGCTCGGGCTGGACCTGGCTGGTCAAGAAGGCCGATGGCTCGGTCGACATCGTCAACATGGGCGCCGCCGGCACCCCGCTGACCACCGGCGACAAGGCGCTGTTGACCGTCGACGTGTGGGAGCACGCTTACTACATCGACTTCCGCAATCTGCGCCCGAAGTTTGTTGAAACCTTCCTGAACAACCTCGTCAACTGGTCGTTCGCCGAAAAGAACTTCGCCTGACTGTTGCGCGAGTCGCGCCATTCGTAGAAGCCGGCCTCGCGCCGGCTTTTTCTTTTGCTACGCTCGCCGGCACAACGAGGGATACCGAGGCGACGACATGCGAATCCTGCTGGTGGAAGACGACCCCGCGCTCAGCCTGGGCGTGGCGCGCGGCCTGGAGCGCGAGGGCTGGCAGGTCGATGTGCTGCACGACGGCGAGCAGGCGATGACCGAAGGCGTGATGGGGCAGTACGACCTGGGCATCCTCGACCTCGGCCTGCCGCGGCGCGACGGCATGGAGGTGCTGCGCCACTGGCGCGCCAAGGGCATTCGCATGCCGGTGCTGCTGCTGACCGCGCGCGACGAGCTGAGCGACCGCGTGCAGGGCCTGGACGCTGGCGCCGACGACTACCTCGTCAAGCCCTTCGACCTGCCCGAGCTGCTGGCCCGCATCCGCGCCTTGAAGCGCCGCGCGCAAGGCCGCATCGACGAGGTGCTGCAGCTGGGCGAGCTGAAGCTCGACATCGCCCACCGCGAGTTGACGCACCACGGCCAGCGCATCAGCTTGAGCCCGCGCGAGCTGGCGCTGACCGAGCTGCTGATGCAAAAGGCCGGCCGTGTCGTGCCGAAAGATTCGATCGTCGCCCGCATGTCGAGCTGGGAAGCCGACTTCAGCGAGAACTCGGTCGAGGTCTATGTGCACCGCCTGCGCAAGCGCTTTGCCGACCTGGGCGTGGTGATCCGCACCGTGCGTGGCTTCGGCTATGTGATGGAGGCCGCCACGCCGGGTGGCGCAGCCGCCGACCCATCCGGCGCCGATGACCACCCCTGACTTGCCCGCCCACGGCCCCAGCGTTCGCCGCGCGTTGCTGCGGCCGCTGCTGTGGAGCTGGGGCATCGGCCTGCTGGCGGCGGTGATCGGGGCCTACTGGCTGGCGCGCACCAGCGCCAACCTGGCCTTCGACCGTGGCCTGCAAGACGAAGTCAGCGCGCTGGCCGCCAAGGTCACCTGGTCCGACCGCGGGCCGCTGCTCGACCTGTCGCGCCAGGCGATGGAGCTGGTCACCTGGGACCGCGATGACCGCAACGGCTTCCTGATGGTCGACGTCGAGGGCAACCCGCTGGCCGGCGACACCCATGTGCCGGTGCCGACCACCAAGCTGCGCCAGTCCAGCTTTTCGCAGCCGCGCCTGTTCGACGCCGAATACGACGGCGACCCGGTGCGCGGTGCCGTCTTCTCGATCACCTCGCCGATGCTCGACCGCTCGGTGTCAGTGGTGGTGGTCGAGACCAAGAACAAGCGCGCGGTGCTGATGCGCGACCTGCAGCTGTCGATCGTGCTGCCGGCGCTGGCGCTCGGCGCGGTGACCTTCGCGATGATCGGCTGGGGCATCCGCCGCGGCCTGCAGCCGTTGCGCGACGTGGCCACCGACGTGGCGCTGCGCGATGCCCAAGACTGGCGGCCGCTGCCGATGCAGCATGTGCCGCGCGAAGCGGTGCCGCTGATCGAGCGCATCAACAGCCTGCTGGCGGACGTGGAGCAGTCGATCCACCTGCAGCGGCGTTTCGTCGCCGATGCGGCGCACCAGCTGCGCACGCCGGTGGCCGGCATCCGCGTGCTGGCGCAGAGCCTGGCGCAGGAGCTGTCCGCGCCGCCCGGCGATGCTCCGGCCGGCGAGCCGGCCTGGCGCCCGCTGCTGGCGCAGCTCGAGCGCTCGACCGACCGGCTGTCGCGCCTGATCGGCCAACTGCTGAGCCTGGCCCGGTCGGAGACCGCGTTGTCGGTCGACGGCGAGCACCAGACGATGGACGTGGTGCCGCTGCTGCGTGAATCGGCCGAGCCGCTGGTGCTGCAGGCGCTGCGCCAGGGCCGCAGCATCGTGCTCGAAGCGCCGGACGAGCCGGTGCCGGCCCGCGCCCACCCGCTGTGGCTGGGCGAGGTGGTCAACAACCTGCTCGACAACGCGCTGCGCTACGGCGGCCCGAAAGTGACCCTGCGCGTGTCGCCGCGGCCCGACGGTGGCGCCGAGGTGGTGGTCGAAGACGACGGCCCCGGCGTGTCGCCCGCCCAGCTGCCGCATCTGTTCGAGCCGTTCTGGCGCGGTGAGCGGGCCGACCTGCGCAACGACGGCGGCACCGGCCTGGGCCTGACGATCGCGCGCGAGGTGGTGCTGCGCCTGGGCGGGCAGATCGAAGCGCAATCGCGGCCCGATTTCGAGGGCCTGCGATTCACGATCCGTTTGGGGAGCTGACTCGCGTGCTCTCCTGAGCGCGCGCTGCGCCGCTCATCGCAAGTGGCGTGCGCGGAGCCGGCTTTGCCGGTCCGCTGCGCGGCCCCCCTCGGGGGGCAGCCCCCGGAAGAGGGCGTGGAGGCTCACCGAAACAATGGCCCGGTCAGCTTGGTGCCGGCCTTCAGGCCCCGCTTGGCGAACCAGCCCTGGTTCATCTCCAGCACATAGCGCACCGGCTTGGTCGAGCAGTGCGACTGGTCGCTCAGTGGCTTCATGTCTTCGATGTTGACGATGCTGCCGTCGTCGGCCACGAAGGCGGCCGACAGCGGGATCAGCGTGTTGCGCATCCAGAAACACTGGGTGGCCGGGTCGTCGAAGACGAAGATCATGCCTTCGTGGCCGGCCATCTCCTTGCGGAACATCAGGCCGATCTGCCGCTGCTCGCTGGTCTTGGCGACCTGGGCAACGATGTTGTGCATGCCGGCATGCAGCGTCACGGTGGGCAGGTCCTGCGGCTGGCCCATGTTCTGGGCGCTGGCGGTGGCCAGCAAGCCGGTGCCCAGCACCAGCGTCAAAACGGCGGTTCGAAACTTGATCAATGTCATGTGGGCGGTTCCGTTCGGTCGATAGATTATCGAACGCAGCCGGCCCGGCGCCGCTGACACGCTGCGCCTGCCTGCCGATGACATCTATCGCCCTTCCTGCCGCCCCTTCGACGCCCATGCCGGCCGCACCGGCCGACCTGGCCGTGCTCGATGACCCGGTCGAGCAGCAGGCCAGCACCCGCTGGGATACCGACGCCCAGGGGCGGCGCACGGCTGAAACCAGCCTGTTGCTCAGCGGCATGCACTGCGCCGCCTGCGCCGGCCTGATCGAGGCCGCCTTGCTGCGGCAGCCCGGTGTCGAGCGGGCCGATGTCAGCGCCGCCGGCCAGCGCGCCCAGGTGCGCTGGGACCCGCAGGCCACGCGCTTGTCTTCGCTGGTGCTGGCCATCCGTGCCGCCGGCTACGACGCCGCACCCGACGCCGCGGCCCCCGCCCGCGCCCTGCGCCAGCGCGAGCGCCGCACGGCCCTGTGGCGCCTGTTCGTCGCGGCCTTCTGCGCGATGCAGATCATGATGTTCGCCACCCCGGCCTACGTGGCCGATGCGGGTGAGCTGGCGCCCGATCTGCGCCAGCTGCTGAATTGGGGCAGTTGGCTGCTCAGCATCCCGGTGATGTTGTTTTCGGCCGGCCCGTTGTTCCAGGGGGCCTGGCGGTCGCTGCGCCAGCGCCGGCTGGGCATGGACGTGCCGGTGGCGCTCGGCATCGCCGTGGCCTTCGTGGCGGGCAGCGGGGCCACCTTCGACCCCGGCGGCGTGTTCGGCCACGAGGTGTATTTCGACTCGATGGCGATGTTCGTCAGCTTTCTGCTGGGCGCGCGCTACCTCGAAACGCTGGCGCGCCACCGTGCCGCCGAGAGCCTGGAATCGGCGCTGGCCGCCTTGCCCGAGACGGCCCAGCGGCTGATGGCCGACGGCAGCATCGAGGCGGTCAGCGTGCACCGGTTGCGCCCGGGTGACCGCGTCCAGGTGGCGCTCGGCGCGAGCTTCCCAGCCGATGGGCGCCTGGCCAGCGGCAGCACCCAGGCCGACGAAAGCCTGCTGACCGGTGAGTCGATGCCGGTGCCCAAGGCCCAGGGCGACGAGCTCGTCGGCGGCAGCGTCAACCTGGGCACGCCGGTGGTGATGGAGGTCGAGCGCGTGGGCGCGGACACGCGCCATGGCGCGATCGTTTCGCTGATGCGCCAGGCGCTGACCCAGCGGCCGGCGCTCGCGCGGCGGGCCGATGCCTGGGCCGGCCCGTTCCTGTGGGCGGTGCTGTTGCTGGCCGCCGCGGCCGGCGTGGCCTGGTGGTGGGTCGAGCCGGCGCGTGCGGTGGCGGTGGCGGTGGCGGTGCTGATCGTCACCTGCCCGTGTGCGCTGTCGCTGGCGGTGCCGTCGGCGCTGTTGACGTCGGCCGGTGCGCTGGCGCGCCGCGGGGTGCTGCTGCAACGGCTCGACGCGCTCGAGACGCTGGCCACGATCGACCGCCTGTTCATCGACAAGACCGGCACCTTGACCGAAGACCTGCCGGTGTGCACCGGGGCTCACCTCGTCGAGGCGACCGGGGGCCTGTCCAGCGTGCCGGCACCGCCCGAGCTGATGGCGCGTGCCGCTTCGCTGGCCGCCTGGTCGAGCCACCCGCTGGCGCGGGCCCTGGCCGCCTGGCCCTTGCTGGCCGATGCGGCGCCGGTCGCGTGGCATCGCGTCACAGAGGTGGCCGGCCAGGGCCTGGAAGGCACCGACCCGCAAGGCCATGTCTGGCGCCTGGGGCAATCGGCCTGGGTGCAGGGCGGTGCGCGGGTGGTCAACGCGGCGCCCGATGCGCCGCACGTGTTCTTCGGCCCGGTCGGCCAGCCGGTGGTCTGCGCCGCGTTCGACGAGCGCCTGCGCAGCGATGCGGTCGAGGCCATCCATGCGCTGCGGCAAGACGGGCTGCAGCTGACGCTGCTGTCCGGCGACAGCCCGGCCCGCGCGACGCGGCTGGCGACCCGCCTCGGGTTGCACGACGTGCAGGCCCAGGCCAGCCCGCAGGACAAGCTCGAGGCGGTGGCCGCGGCGCAGCGGCGCGGCGAGCGCGTGGGCATGCTGGGCGACGGCGTCAACGACGCGCCGGTGCTGGCGCAGGCCGATGTGTCGCTGGCGATGGGTCGCGGTGCGATGGTCTCGCGCCTGCATGCCGATGCCGTGCTCACCACCAACCGGCTGGCCGATGTGGTGACGGCGCGCCGCCTGGGCCAGCGCATGCTGCGCGTGACGCGGCAGAACCTCATCTGGGCCGCCGCCTACAACCTGGCCTGCGTGCCGCTGGCACTGGCAGGCTGGCTGCCGCCCTGGGCCGCCGGGCTGGGCATGGCCCTCAGCTCGCTGCTGGTGGTCGGCAATGCCTTGCGACTGACACGGGCCTGACGGGCGCACACACCATGGACATCCTCTATCTCCTGGTGCCGATGTCGGCGGTGCTGGTGCTGGCCATCATCGGCGTCTTCGGCTGGGCGCTGCATCGCGGCCAGTTCGACGATCTCGAGCGCGAAGGCGAACGTATTCTCGACGCAGACCCCGCGCCTGAAATCGCGGCCGATTGACGCCGATCAAGCCCTCCAGGGTCGGGCGAACGAAGAATCCCGGCCAGGCCCGCAAAGCATGCGCAGCGCGGCGCAACCGTGAGGGAACCTTCGATGGCAACTGCTTCCGTACCGGCCCAGCCGGTCTACTCAGACACCGTGGTGCGTGGCTTCGCGCTGGCCTCGGTCGTCTACGGCATCGTCGGCATGTTGGTGGGTGTGCTGATTGCAGCCCAGCTGGCGTGGCCGGAACTGAACTTCGGCATTCCGTGGCTGAGCTACGGCCGCCTGCGGCCGCTGCACACCAATGCCGTGATCTTCGCCTTCGGCGGCAGCGTGCTGTTCGCCACCAGCTACCACGTGGTCCAGCGCACCTGCCAGGCGGCGTTGTTCCTGCCCAAGCTGGCGATGTTCACCTTCCTGGGCTGGAACCTGGTGATCCTGCTGGCGGTGGTCACACTGCCGATGGGCATGACCAGCGGCAAGGAATACGCCGAGCTCGAGTGGCCGATCGACCTGCTGATCACCGTCGTCTGGGTGTCGTACGCGATCGTGTTCTTCGGCACCATCGGCAAGCGCAAGGTCCAGCACATCTACGTGGCCAACTGGTTCTTCGGCGCGTTCATCATCGCCGTGGCGCTGCTGCACGTGGTCAACAGCGCCGAGATCCCGGTGAGCCTGACCAAGAGCTACTCGGCCTATGCGGGCGTGCAAGACGCGATGGTGCAGTGGTGGTACGGCCACAACGCGGTGGGCTTCTTCCTGACCGCCGGCTTCCTGGGGATCATGTACTACTACATCCCGAAGCAGGCCGACCGCCCGGTGTATTCGTATCGCCTGTCGATCGTGCACTTCTGGGCGCTGATCTTCACCTACATGTGGGCCGGCCCGCACCACCTGCACTACACCGCATTGCCTGACTGGGCACAGTCGGTCGGCATGGTGTTCTCGCTGGTGCTGCTGGCGCCCTCGTGGGGCGGCATGATCAACGGGATGATGACGTTGTCGGGCGCCTGGTACAAGCTGCGCGACGACCCGATCCTGAAGTTCCTGATCGTCTCGCTGTCGTTCTACGGCATGTCGACCTTCGAGGGGCCGATGATGTCGATCAAGACGGTCAACGCGCTGTCGCACTACACCGATTGGACGGTGGGCCACGTGCACTCCGGCGCGCTGGGCTGGGTCGGCTTCGTGTCGATCGGCGCGCTGTACTTCCTGATCCCGCGCATGTACGGCCTGAAGAGCATGTACAGCACCCGCGCCATCGCGCTGCACTTCTGGGTCGCCACCGTGGGCATCGTGCTCTACATCGCCGCCATGTGGATCGCGGGCGTGATGCAGGGCCTGATGTGGCGCGCAACCAACCCGGACGGCACGCTGGTCTACAGCTTCGTCGAGGGGGTCAAGGCGACGTATCCCTTCTATGTGATTCGCGTGCTGGGCGGCCTGCTGTATGTCACCGGCATGTTCATCATGGCCTGGAACACCTGGATGACCGTGCGCATCGGCCGCGTGCCGGTGGCCGCCATCCCGGCTGTGCCGGCCCACGCTTGAGGCTTGTTGGAGAAATCGATGTCTGCACACACCAATCCGACGGGTCACCAACGAATCGAAACCAGCAACTTCCTGATGATCGTGCTGATCCTCGCGGCGGTTGCTTTTGGTGGCCTGGTGGAAATCGTTCCGCTGTTCTTCCAGCGCTCCACCACCCAGCCGGTGCCGGGCCTGAAGCCCTACACGCCGCTGCAACTGGCCGGGCGCGATATCTACGTGCGCGAAGGTTGCTACAACTGCCACTCGCAGATGATCCGCCCCTTCCGGGCCGAGACGCTGCGCTATGGCTCCTACTCGGTGGCGGGTGAGTTCGTCTACGACCACCCGTTCCAGTGGGGCAGCAAGCGCACCGGCCCCGACCTGCAACGCGTGGGCGGCCGCTACAGCGACGAGTGGCACCAGTTGCACCTGAACAACCCGCGCGACGTGGTGCCCGAGTCGAACATGCCCGCCTACCCGTGGCTGGCCCGGGCCACGCTGGACCCGGCCGAGCTGGCGCCCAAGATGAAGGCGCTGCGCGTGGTCGGCGTGCCGTACACGGACGACGAGATCGGCCGCGCGGCCGAAGAGGTGAAGGGCCGCACCGAGCTGGAGGCGCTGGTGGCCTATCTGCAGGTGCTGGGCACCGCGCGCAAGTGAGGGGGCTGCGATGGACTTCGATGTCAACACCTGGCGCAGCGGCATCACCGTGCTGTCGCTGCTGCTGTTCCTGGCCTTGATGGCCTGGACGCTCAGCCGCCACCGGCGCGATGCCTTCGACGAAGCGGCCCGCTTGCCCTTCGCAGACGAGGCGCCGGCCCCACACGCCCCCAACACCCAAGCCACCGGGAGCAACCCGCAATGAGTGATTTCTTCAACGCCGGCTGGTCGGTCTACATCGGCGCCATCACCATCGCCGGCCTTGCCTTCTGCCTGCTGCTGCTGCTGATCGCCAGCCGCCGCCAGGTGATGTCCAACGACAACACCACCGGCCACGTGTGGGACGAAGACCTGCGCGAGATGAACAACCCGCTGCCGCGCTGGTGGATGGGCCTGTTCGTCATCACCGTGCTGTTCTCGGTGGGCTACCTGGTGCTGTACCCCGGCCTGGGCAGTGCCGAAGGCACGCTGGGCTGGACCAGCACCGGCCAGTGGGAGGCCGAGCAAGAGCGCGCCCACAAGGCGATGAACCCGGTCTACGCCGACCTGGTGGGCAAGCCGGTCGAGCAGCTGGCCAAGAACCCGAAGGCGATGGCGATCGGCGAGCGGCTGTTCGCCAACACCTGCGCCCAGTGCCACGGCGCCGACGGGCGCGGCAGCAAGTCTTTCCCCGATCTGACCGACCGCGACTGGCTCGGCAGCGGCCAGGAGGGGCTGGACGCCTACATCCACAAGACCATCGTCGAAGGTCGCCGCGGCGTGATGCCGCCGATGGCCGCCGCCGTGGGCAATGGGGACGACGCGCGCAACGTGGCGCAGTACGTGCTCAGCCTGTCGGGCAGCGCGCACAACGAGCTGTCGGCCCAGCTGGGCAAGCCCAAGTTCGCGGCCTGTGCCGCCTGCCATGGCGTGGACGGCAAGGGCAACGCCGCCATCGGCGCGCCGAACCTGACCGACAAGATCTGGCTGCACGGCTGGGGCGAGCCGGCGATCCTCGCGATGATCAACGGCGGCAAGACCAACGTGATGCCGCCGCAGGCCCAGCGCCTGACGCCCGAGCAGGTCGAGGTGCTGACGGCCTATGTCTGGAGCCTGTCGCACCCCACCCAGGTGGCCGGGCAGTGATCGTGATGCAGGCCCATGCGTATGCTTGAACCGACGGCCAGCAAGCCAGCGGCTCGCGTGATCCCGATCGCCCCCGCGCCGGCTGAGGCCGGTGCAGGCGAGGGCGAGGGCAGCGGCGTTCTTGTCTCGCTGTACCAGAAGCAGAACAAGATCTACCCGCGCGCGGTCAGCGGCACCTTCGCCACCTGGCGCTGGCTGCTGGTCTGGGCTACGCAGCTGGTGTTCTACGGCATGCCGTGGCTGGTCTGGAACGACCGCCAGGCGGTGCTGCTCGACCTGGTCTCGCGGCGCTTCTACATCTTCGGCCTGGTGCTCTACCCGCAGGACTTCATCTACCTGACGGGCCTGCTGATCCTCTCGGCCTACGCCTTGTTCCTGTTCACCGCGGTGGCCGGGCGTCTGTGGTGCGGCTACGCCTGCCCGCAGACGGTCTACACCGAGATGTTCATGTGGGTCGAGCAGAAGTTCGAGGGCGACCGGGCCCAGCGGATGAAGCTCGACAAGAGCCCCTGGACCTGGGAGCGCCTGGCCCGCAAGGGCGGCAAGCAGACGGTCTGGCTGGCCATCGGGCTGTGGACCGGCTTCACCTTCGTCGGCTACTTCACGCCGATCCGCAGCCTGGCGCAAGAGGCGCTGACCCTGGGCTTCGGCCCGTGGGAGTGGTTCTGGGTGCTGTTCTACGGCTTTGCCACCTACGGCAACGCCGGCTACATGCGCGAGCAGGTCTGCAAGTACATGTGCCCCTACGCGCGCTTCCAGAGCGCGATGTTCGACCGCGACACGCTGATCATCAGCTACGACACGAAGCGCGGCGAGCCGCGCGGCGCAAGGCTGCGCAAGGGCGATCCGGCGGCGGCCACGCAGGGCGCGTGCGTCGACTGCGGGCTGTGCGTGCAGGTCTGCCCGACCGGCATCGACATCCGCAAGGGCCTGCAGTACGAGTGCATCGGCTGCGCCGCCTGCATCGACGTGTGCGACGGCATCATGGACAAGATGGCCGCCGGGCTGCCCCAAGCTGCCGCGTCCACCGCGAGCGGCGGCGATGCGGCGGCCAGGGGGCCTTATCGGCGCGGGCTGATCCGCTACGCCACCGAGAACAGCCTCGCCGAGCACCTGGGCTGGCGCCAGATCCTGCAGCGGGTGCTGCGGCCGCGGGTGCTGATCTACAGCACGGTGATGCTGCTGATCGCCGGGGCCTTCGTGGCCAGCCTGGCGCTGCGCAGCCCGTTCCGGGTCGACGTGGTGCGCGACCGCGCCTCGCTGGCGCGCCTGGTCGAAGACGGCCGGGTCGAGAATGTCTTCCGGCTGCAGGTGATGAACGTGACCGAGACACCGCAGCACTACCGTGTCAGCGCGCAAGGCCTGCCAGGGCTGGCCCTGGCGCGGGGCAGCGAGTTGACGCTCGCGCCGGCCGAGGCAAGGTGGCTGACGGTGGCGTTGCAGTTGCCGCCAGAATCGGCCGCCCAGGTGGGTGCCGGCCCCCACCCGATCGAATTTCGTGTAGAACGTGAGTCTGTCGGGGCTGAGCCGCCGGCGCAGGTGAGCGAGAAATCCAGCTTTGTGGTGCCGCGCTGAGAGAGCGGCACGGTCCAACACTGGCCGCCAACGAAGGTGGCCCAGAGGAGTGAAGCGATGAATGCGACCCGTACGCAAGACCAGGCGCTGCAGGCGCGCGCCTGGTGGCGTGAGCCGATGGTGTGGCTGATGATCGGCGGCC
The DNA here is from genome assembly GCF_041914305.1 of Ideonella sp. Taxonomy (NCBI): domain Bacteria; kingdom Pseudomonadati; phylum Pseudomonadota; class Betaproteobacteria; order Burkholderiales; family Sphaerotilaceae; genus Ideonella; species Ideonella sp. Next base: position 56,569 of record NZ_JAYSDQ010000026.1, on the reverse strand, counting down.
CGCTGGTCGTGGTGGTCGCCAGCCTGGTGACTGCGGTCATCGCCGCGCGTGGGGCCGACCCCGTGCTGAATCTGCAAGAGCGTGGCGGTGTGAGCGAGCGCTCGGCCGCGCCGGACGCGATGACGCCCGCGCTGCAGGCACGCAACCACGCCGCCACCGCCAAGCCCTGATGGGTGACACCGTGGCGCCAAACGGGGGAGCCGCCATGCCCCACCACCACGTGGCAGAGATCGATGTTGCGCCGCCGGTGCGCTGGCTGTGCATCCTCTGGCCGGCCTTCCTGATGGCGGGCGTGCTTGAGATGCTGGTCTTTGCCGTCGTCGACCCCCACCAGCTTTCATGGGCCGGTGCCGATTCGGCAGACTGGCAGCCGACAACCGTCTACTCGGTGGCTTTCCTGTTGTTCTGGCTGGTGATCGCGCTCGCGTCGACGATCACCCATTTCCTGACCCACCCGAACGTCGAGTGAGCGGCGCGCGGCGCCGATGGGCGCCGTGACGGCATGGCGCCCAGCCGGTGGCTTGCGCTCAGCAGGTGGCGCCGTTGACCAGCTGCTGCAGTCCAGCCTGGTTGATGATGCGGATCTGGCGCTGCCTGACCTGCAGCAGCCCGTCTTCCTGGAACTTCGAGAACGTGCGGCTGACCGTTTCGAGCTTCAGCCCGAGGTAGCTGCCGATCTCTTCGCGCGTCATGCGCAGCACCAGCGCCGAGGCCGAGAAGCCGCGCGACTGCAGGCGCTGGGTCAGGTTCAGCAGAAAGGCCGCCAGGCGCTCTTCGGCGCGCATGCTGCCCAGCAGCAGCATCACGCCGTGGTCGCGCACGATCTCGCGGCTCATGATCTTGTGGAACTGGCGCTGCAGGTCGCCGAACTCGCGCGACAGGTGCTCCAGCTCGGCAAAGGGGATCACGCAGACCTGCGAGTCTTCCAGCGCCACGGCGTCGCAGGTGTGGCGGTCGCCGCTGATCCCGTCCAGGCCCAGCAACTCGCCGGCCATCTGGAAGCCGGTCACCTGGTCGCGCCCGTCTTCGGACGAGACCCGGGTCTTGAAGAAACCGGTGCGCACCGCAAAGAGCGACTGGAAAGGCTCACCGGCGCGAAACAGCGTGTCGCCCCGGGCCACGGTGCGGCGCGTGGCCACCAGCTGGTCCAGCCGGGCGAGGTCGGTGCTCGACAAGCCCACCGGCAGGCACAGCTCGCGCAGGTTGCAGCTGGAGCAGGCCACGTTGAAGGCGCCAGCCCGTTCGCGGGCGCGTTCCGTGGCGGCCGCGCCGGGCTCGCGCGGGGGGAAAGGGCAGGGGTCGGCAGTGGGCATGATCATCCTCAACAACGGCGCAATTTTTCGCCGCAGGGGCCCCCGTCGGCTTGCGCCAGATCAAGCGCCGGGCCGGCACTGCGCGGCACGATTGGCCCCATGCCTGATCTGACCGTTGCCCCTGCTGCCGGCATTGCCACTCCCGAGTCGACGCCGGGCGGCCTGCCGCTTTCGTTGTTGCGCCGCTTCGACGTGCCGGGGCCGCGTTACACCTCGTACCCCACGGCCGACCGGTTCGTCGAGGCCTTCGGCCCGGCCGACCTTGAACAGGCCTTGCGCCAGCGCGCCGACGGGGCCTGCGTCGGCGCCCGCACGCCGCTGTCGCTGTACGTGCACATCCCGTTCTGCGAATCGTTGTGCTACTACTGCGCCTGCAACAAGGTCATCACCAAGCACCACGATCGCGCCGCCGAATACCTGCTGGCGCTGCGCGCCGAGATCGCGCTGTATGCCAAGGTGCTGGGTGCGCCGCAGCCGGTGTCGCAGCTGCACCTGGGCGGCGGTTCGCCCACCTTCTTGAGCGACGCCGAGCTCGAAGGCCTGATGGCCGAGCTGAACGATGCGTTTCGCCTGACCCCGAATGCCGAGGTGTCGATCGAGGTCGACCCGCGCACGGTGACCGCCGAGCGCCTGGCGGCCTTCCGGCGCATGGGCTTCAACCGGCTCAGTTTCGGCGTGCAGGATTTCGACCCCGAGGTGCAGAAGGCCGTGCACCGGGTGCAGAGCTTCGAAAGCGTGCGCGACCTGATCCTGGCGTCTCGCGCGCTGGGCTACGAGTCGATCAACACCGACCTGATCTACGGCCTGCCGAAACAGACGCCGGCCTCGTTCGCCCACACCGTGGCGCAGGTGGCCGAGTTGCGGCCCGACCGCATCGCGCTGTATGCCTACGCGCACCTGCCGCAACGCTTCAAGCCGCAGCGCCGCATTGAAGCGGCGATGCTGCCGCCGCCGGGCGACCGGGTGGCCATGCTGTCCGGCGCGATCGCGGGCTTCATGGGCCATGGCTACAGCTACATCGGCATGGACCACTTCGCGCTCGCCGACGACGCGCTGGCCGCCGCCAAGCGGCAGGGCCGGTTGCACCGCAACTTCCAGGGCTACAGCACGCAGCCCGACTGCGATTTGATCGGCCTGGGCGTGTCGGCCATCGGCCGCATGGGCGCCACCTACAGCCAGAACGCGAAGACGCTGCCCGAGTACTACGACGCGATCCGCCACGGCCAGCTGCCCACCGTGCGGGGCCTGGCACTGACCCGCGACGACCTGCTGCGCCGGGCCGTGATCATGGCGCTGATGTGCCAAGGGCGGGTCGAGTTCGAGTCGATCGAGCTGGCCTACCTGGTGAACTTCCGCGACTACTTCCGGGCCGAGCTGGGCGATCTCGCCACCTTCGCGGCCGAAGGGCTGGTCACCGTGGAGCCGGGCGCGCTGCAGGTGACCGCGTCGGGCTGGTTCGTGGTGCGGGCCATCGCGATGGTCTTCGACAAGCACCTGCAGGCCGACAAGGTGCGCGAGCGCTTCTCGCGCATCATCTGAGCCGCCTGCTGCCGCGATGACCGCCGCCCTGGCGCTGACCGCCTTGCTGATGGGGCTGGCCGGCTCGCTGCACTGCGCGGCGATGTGCGGTGCCCCCAGCATGGCCGCCGTTCGCGCCTGCGGCGGCTCGGCGCGCAACGCCTGGTCGGCCTTCCACCTGGGGCGGCTGGCCGGCTACGCGCTGGCCGGCGCGGTGGCGGCCGCCAGCGTGGCGGCCCTGTCGCACTGGAGCCAGCTGAGCCCGGCGCTGCGCCCGCTGTGGGCGCTGCTGCATGTGGCGGCGCTGGCCCTGGGCCTGTGGTTGCTGATCCGGGGTCGGCAGCCCGATTGGCTCGAACGCGCCGGCCGCGGGGCGCAACGCGCGGCGCAGCCCGACGCGCAAGGCTGGCAGCGCATGACCGGCCCGGCCAAGGCCGGCGGGGTGGGGCTGGCCTGGGTGGCTTGGCCTTGCGGCTTGCTGCAGTCGGCGCTCGTGGTGGCCGCCCTGGCCAACAACGCCGCCGGCGGCGCGGCGGTGATGGCGGTGTTCGCCATCGCCTCGGCGCCCGCGTTGGGCGTGGCGCCCTGGCTGTGGAGCCGTTGGGCCACGGCCAATGGCCAGGTGCTCTCGGCCGGCGTGCAGGCCGGCGCCATCCGCCTGGCCGGCGCGCTGCTCGCCGCGGCCTCGGTCTGGGCGCTGGGTCACGACGTGATCCGGCAGATCGCCATCTATTGCGTCGGTTGAGACCGGCAGGCCCCTGGGTAGACCCGCCGGCCCCTGGGGGTGGTCAGCGGACTGACAGGCAGCCTGAACTAGAATTTCAGGTTCCGAAAACCCCTTTCACAAACAGCGACGCGCGGAGCAAAGCGACATGTACCAGCACATCAAGGTGCCCGAGGGCGGGCAGAAGATCACCGTGAATGCGGACTTCTCGCTCAACGTCCCGAACAACCCGATCATTCCGTACATCGAGGGTGATGGCACCGGCTTCGACATCACACCGGTGATGATCAAGGTGGTGGACGCAGCGGTTGCCAAGGCCTACGGCGGCAAGAAGCAGATCCACTGGATGGAGATCTACGCCGGCGAGAAGTCGACCAAGGTCTACGGCCCCGACGTGTGGCTGCCCGAAGAGTCGCTGGCCGCGCTGCGCGAGTACGTCGTCTCGATCAAGGGCCCGTTGACCACGCCGGTCGGCGGCGGCATCCGCTCGTTGAACGTGGCACTGCGCCAAGAGCTCGACCTGTACGTCTGCCTGCGCCCGGTGCAGTACTTTGCCGGCGTGCCGTCGCCGGTCAAAGAGCCGCACAAGATCGACATGGTGATCTTCCGCGAGAACTCGGAAGACATCTACGCCGGCGTCGAGTGGGAAGCCGAGAGCGACAAGGCCAAGAAGGTCATCAAGTTCCTGATCGAGGAAATGGGCGTCACGAAGATCCGTTTCCCCAACACCTCGGGCATCGGCATCAAGCCGGTGTCGCGCGAAGGCACCGAGCGCCTGGTGCGCAAGGCCTTCCAGTACGCGATCGACAACGACAAGCCCAACGTCACGCTGGTGCACAAGGGCAACATCATGAAGTACACCGAAGGTGGCTTCCGTGACTGGGGCTACGCGCTGGCGCAGAAGGAATTCGGCGCCGAGCTGATCGACGGCGGCCCGTGGTGCAAGTTCAAGAACCCGAAGACCGGCAAGGACATCGTGGTGAAGGACTCCATCGCCGACGCGTTCCTGCAGCAGATCCTGCTGCGTCCGGCCGAGTACTCGGTGATCGCGACGCTGAACCTGAACGGCGACTACATCTCCGACGCGCTGGCCGCGCAAGTGGGCGGCATCGGCATCGCCCCGGGCGCCAACCTGTCCGATTCGGTGGCCTGCTTCGAAGCCACCCACGGCACCGCGCCCAAGTACGCCGGCAAGGACTACGTCAACCCGGGCTCCGAGATCCTCTCGGCCGAGATGATGCTGCGCCACATGGGCTGGACCGAAGCCGCCGACATCATCATCAGCTCGATGGAAAAGTCCATCCAGAGCAAGAAGGTGACCTACGACTTCGCCCGCCTGATGGACGGTGCGACTCAGGTCTCTTGCTCCGGCTTCGGCCAGGTCATGATCGACCACATGTAAATGCGCCTGCAGGCCGACGCCTGCAATCACGCACCAGCCCCAGCGCATGGAAATGCCTGGGGCTTTTTGTTACCTCTTGCCACGGCGAGGCATGTCGATTGCTGTGTAGCGTGCACAGCAACCAAGAAGGCCGACAATGACCCACCGCCGATCGACGCTGAAGTTGCCGCTGCTTGCAATGATGCTGAGCCTGACCGCGAACCTGCACGCACTCGCCGCCGAGGCTGCCGCACCGTCATCGCCAGCTTCGCAGGCCATGCAGGCCGCACCCAAGACACCGCCTCGCCTGACGCTGCGTGGTCCCGACATCATCGACCCCACCAGCGGCCAGCCGATCATGCTGCGTGGTTGGAACTGGGGCCACTGGGAGCAGTTCGAGCCGCAGGATGCGGCCGAGAACGCGGCCCAGGGCGCCAACGTCGTGCGCATCCCGTTGCGCTGGTGGGGCAAGTACCGCACCAAGAACATCGACAGCCGCGATGACCTGGCCACCGACACCGCGGGCATTTCGCCGGGGAATCTGAAGAAGCTGGACGAAGCGATCCGCTCGGCCTCGAATGCGAAGCTGTGGATCGTGCTGTTCATCGATTCCGACTGCGGGCAGAACGGCGTGCAGCCCGACGAGATTCGCTACTGCGACCCGACGAACGAGTACGGCAGCAAGGGCCACAACTTCTGGACCGACCCGTCGATGCGCAAGAAGTACAACGCGGTCTGGCGCTTCGTGGCCAACCGCTACAAGGACACGCCTTACCTGGGCCTGTTCGAGCCGCTGCCCGAGATCAACCCGCCCGGTGTGCCGGCGGCCGAGATCAAGGCGCTGTATGCCGAGCTGATGGGCACCATCCGCGAGGTGGCGCCCGGCGTGCCGTTCCTGATCGGTGGGCGCCACTACCAGGCGAATGCGATGGGCGAGGTCTACGACCCCGCCTGGAAAGACGTGGTCTACACCGGCAACCTGTTCCTGCACGCCAAGGCCCGCGGCGCCGACGAGGGCGCGGTGGCCAACATCCGCGGGCGCGCCGAGGAACTGGCGGACTTTCGCGCCCGCCACCAGGTGCCCGTGTTCGTGCAGCAGATCGGCGTGAAATCGAAGGACGACCCCGACCGCCGCGGCGTGAAGGCGATGATGCAGGCCGTGGTGGAAAACCGCCTCGGCTTCACCTGGTGGACCTACCGCGGTGCCGGCAACCCCAACGAGTTCTCGGTGGTCTACCCCGAGGGTGGGCAGTGGAAGGTCAAGCGCGACTGGCTGGACGAGATCGCGTCGACCTTCAAGCAGCGCTGAGCAAGGCCGTGTTCACGCGCTGACATTCACCTTGTAGCGGGTCCAGTCCTCTCCCTGGGTGAGGGTCGGGCGGTTGTCGATGACCTCGTTCAGTGCCTGGCGCGCGCCGTTGGCGCGCTCGATGACGGCACTGCAGGTGATGGACGTGGCCACGTGTTGCTCGGTCTCCACCACGTCGCGGATGGCCTGCAGCTCGGCGACCGTCCGCCCCGGTGCCCGCCTGGGCGCGGTGCTCGTTCTGTTGGCGACGGCGATCTCGGTGTCGATCTGGGCGATCTGGCCCGAGCGGTCGGTCGAGCCGTAGGTGGGCCGCACGTGGAAGTTGCGCACGGTCGAGTTGGCGTCCACCGCGTCCTTCACCGGCCGCTCGAAGCGGTACAGCATCGAGTCGGCAGCGCGGTTGTTGCTCTCCTGTGCGAGCGGCGTGAGGTTCTTCCAGTCGTCGCCGGGGCCGCCGATGTTGTGGTTGAGCAGGTGGCCGCGCACGTAGTACGACGACGCCCCGGTCTGGTCGTTGCGGCGCTTGATCAGCCGGCGCCAGGCGCGCAGCGTGGCGGTCGAGTCTGACGGCGTGCTGCCGCGCGGCCACACGCCCAGCGCCGCCCGCGTGATCACTGGGGCCGACACGTCGCTGCCGTAGCTGTCGGTCGCCGGTGGGCCCCAGGCGGGCCGTTCGCCCGAGGCCGGGGCGCTGCCCAGCAGCCGGGCCGTCACCACCGAGAGGTCGTTCAGCAGCGCTTCGATCTGCGCCGCCGGCGCTGCAGCGGCGCTGCCGGCGGCGGGCGCTGCGGTGTGCCGCGCGCCGCCCGAGGCCGCGCCGGCGGACACAGCCTCGTCCTGCTTCTGGCGCAGCAGGTCGTACAGCCGCAGCGCCTCGGTCTTGTCGGCGCTGTCGGGCTGCCGGGCGACGAAGTCGCGGAAAGGCTCGGGGTCGGATTCGAGGATCAGCGCGGCTTGCCGCCCATCGCCGCGGAAGTACATCTGGTGCCGCTCGCCGTTGCTCGAGCGGAAGGCCACGCGGGCGCGCCACCAGTCACGCAACGCGGCAGCGCCGCGCCGGGCCAGGTCGATCACCGACTGGCCGAGGCGGATCGCGCGGTCGATCACCCAGTCGATGGCCGCGTCCACGCGCTCCCGCAGCGCGCCGAGGATCTCGGCCAGCCGGTGCGCAATGCGGCCGAAGCCGAACTGGTTGGCAAGAAAGCCGATCGCCACCGGCAGCGCACGCGCGAGCGCGCCTTCGAGAAAGCCCGCAGCCTGGTCGATCTGCCCGCGGGCGATGCCGAGCACGCCGTCGAGCACGGTCGAGACGATCTCCAGCAGCTCGCGCAGGTACTGGATGAACGATTCGATCGCGTTGTAGATCGCGATCAGCGCGTTGACGATCGGCATGATGCCGGTCACGTCCAGCAGCGACAGCAGCCAGCGCGTCGCCACTGTGATGATGCGTTCGGTGACCCAGCCGATCACGCCTTGCACCACCGAGTCCCACAGGTTGGACAGCCGCTGCTGCACCTCGCGCCACAGCCCCGCCGGGCCCTCGGTGACGAGGATGGAGACGAAGCTCCAGACGCCGGTCGCGACGTCCAGCATCTGGCGCAGCCGGTCGGCCACGCCCTGGCCCACGCGCTCGGCCAGCCGCCGGAACACGTTGTCGACGGTGACCCCCAGCACCTGCAGCACGAAGCCCAGCACGCCGCGCAGCGAGAAGTCGGCCGGCGGCTCGATGCCCGCTTCGCGCGCCGCGCCGAAGAGCCAGGCCGCGATGCCGTTCAGCAGGTGGGTGCCGACGTTGTCGAAGAAGCGGCCGAAGCCCGCGCGCATCGCACGCAGCAGGTTGCCGAGAAAGGCGAGCGGGTTGGCCAGCACATCGCCGATGGCCTGTGCCGCCTTGGCCAGGATGCGCACCACCAGCTCGGGCGGCAGGCCCATGACCCGCAGCACGGCCTGGAAGAAGGTCCACGCGGCGCGCGCGAGGTTGCCGTCGACGAAGGCCTGGCGCAGGATCTCGAGCGCCGTTTCCTGCACCCGCTGCCACAGCTCGGGGTTCGAGAAGAAGGCGCCGAACACCGGGATGCGCGACAGGATCTGCGTGAACAGGAAGTCACGCACCGGGTCGCGGATGCAGGCCGGGATCAGCCGCCACACGCCCGAGAGCACCAGCTGCGGCAGCATCATCAGGTCGGTCACCACGCCGATCAGCCGGTTCACCGTCTCGAGCACGGTGCGAAAGAACGGCGTGAGGCGGTCGAAGCCCTGCACCAGCCAGTTGAACAGCGCGCCCACCTGCTCGCGCGCCCAGGCCAGCAGCCGCTGCGCCGCGCCCTGCAACCACCCCAGCGCGTTCGCCAGCAGCGACAGCAGCGGGCTCGCCCGCAGGCGGCCCATCCAGTCGCCGATGCCGGTGGCCAGCTCGCCGAGCCGATCGCCCAGCCACTGGCCCGCGTCGACGATCAGGCCGCGCACGCCGGTGATCACCTGCATCACCGAGGGCAGCGCGCTGGCGATCGCCTGCCGGTTCTCGGCCACCGGGCGGCCGCCCGACTGGCTCTCCATCTGCGACGCGGTGTCGCCGAGCTGCCCGGCCAGCTGCTGCATCTGCTCGCCCATGCGCGCCACGAAGGGCGGCGGGATCAGCGCCGCGACCCGCTCGGCCACGTTGGCCACCGGCTGCCACACGGGCCGCGTCTGCTCCTTGATCGCGTCCCAGGCTTCGCCGGCCTTGCGCGAGATCCAGCCGATCAGGCCTTCGCGGTTCTCGCCGGCGTTGGCGTCGGTGGGCTCGGTGCCGAACAGCTGCTCCTTGATCCAGTCCCAGGCGGCGCCGAGGTCTTCGCGCACCGGTTGCGTCCAGTCCCAGATGTCGCGCCCCAGCTCTTGCAGCCACCCCCACACATCGCCCGCCGTCTCTTGCAGCCACTGCACGGCGGGTGCGCCGTAGCCGGCCCAGATGCGCGAGAAGAAGTCGCCCACCGGCTGCAAGAACTCGGTCAACCGCGCCCACGCCGCGCCCGCCGTGTCGGCCAGGAACGTGCGCAGCTCACGCACCGCCTGGAACAGCGGCTCGCAATCGCCCGAGGCCAGCGCCGCGATGATCGGCTGTGCCCGCGCCACCAGGCCACCGAAGACGGAGGACAGCGTGTCGATCGCGCCGGCCGGGTTCAGGCGGTTCAGTGCGCCGGTCAGGCCATCGAACACGCGGCTGAGCTGGCCCTTGAGCCAGTTCACCGGCCCCTCGCGCACGATCGGCTCCAGCCGCGGCGCGTAGCGGCGCAACACGCGCCAGCCCTGGTTGGCGAGGAAGCGGCCGGCGCCGTCGAACAGGCTGGAGAAGAAGCCCGGGTCCTCCCGGGTCTCGCGGCGCACGGGCGCCGCATCGGCCGGCACCAGCGCACCCTGCGAGGCCCGGTGCTGGGCGACGTGGGCCAGCTCATGGGCCAGCAGGTGGCGGCCAGCGCCCGACTGCGGGGCGAATGCGCCGCGGTTGAAAGCGATGTGCTCACCGACCGTGAACGCGTGCGCATGAAGCTGCTCGGCCAACACGTTCGCCTCGGCACCGGTGTGCACCCGAACGCTGCTCAGGTCGATGCCGAAGCCGGCCTCCATCTCCCGGCGCACGGCCGCTGGCAACGGCGCGCCGCCGGCCTGCAACGCGGCGATGCGCGACGCGAGGCCGGGGTCCAGAGCCATGCCACGGTCTTCATCGACGCGGGCATCGAGCTCGCGCCACAGCTCACCGCGGCGCTCGTCATGCGCCGGCTCGACGAGCGGGCCGGGGGCCGCGTGCGCTGCGCTGCCCGTGCGTTTGGCGGGTGCGGCTGGCGTGGCCGGTGCGGCCGGTGCGGCGGCCTTGGCTGCCGTGGCCAGCGCCTTGGCCGCGACGCGGTCGGCGTGTCGCTCGGCCTCGTCGTGGGCCCCGCCGAGCTTGAGCTTCGGTCGCACCAGCAGTTTCGCCAGGCGAGCCGTCACGGGCGCACCCCGGGCCGCGGGCGCCTGGCGCTGGATCGGCGGTGCGTGTTGCATCGCGGTGCGCGTTGTTCGTGCGGCGCCGTGGCGTGCCGCGCGCGTTCAGGGCTTCTTGCCCGGCAGCGTGAACATCGCCGGCGCGACCGAGAAGCGAACGGTGTAGGGCACGTCGCCGGCGATGCCGGTCGCTTCGAACTGCGAGATGGGAACGGTCGCGATCGATTCGAGGGCCGTGCCGCAGTCGCCCGGGCACAGGTCGATCGTGTCGCGCACGGTGTAGTTGATGACCGGGAACACACTCAGCTGGCCCGATTTCGGATCGCGGACCACGGTCACCACGCCGTCGGCGAGCCGCTGGTCGTCGAAGGGCGAGGGCTGGGCGCCGATCTTGTTCGCCGCCTGGTCCTTGCCGATGCCACCCGCCAGGTTGCCCGGGATATCGCGCGGATGGTTGAAGTTCATCTGGTTGGCGCCGTTGGGGTCGTCGAGTTCGGCGATGGCTGGCGCGATCAACGACTTCAAGGCCCCGACCCAGACCGGGTTGGCCGCGCTGACCGGCGGCGGGGAGAGCTTCAGCTGCTTGCGAAGTGCATCCATCAGGAACGCGGAGGTCTTCGTGGTGGAGGGCGAGGCCGAGAAATCGGCGCCGAACTCGCCGGTCAGATCCTGCGGCGGCGAGCCCCCGCTCAGGTGCTGGGCCCAGAGCTTGGCAACTCTGGAATTGACGGCCGCCGCGATGCCCAGCAGCAGCGGGCCGCGCTGCTTCGCGAGTTGGTAGCGCGCGTATTTCTCATGCGGATACGGGTCGCAGAAGCCCGGCGGGCAGCCGGGTGGCGGCGCGCCTTTGACCGCCTTGGGGGCTCCGCCCTTGTTGTATTCGCGCTCCGCCGCGATGTCCATGTCGTTCAGGTCGGACTCTGGCGTGCGCTGCAGGCGTGCATCGCCACCGCCTTGCTGCAACGTGTGGGTGAGTTCATGCGCCATCAGGCGGCGGCCGCCATCGAGGCCGGGCTGGTATTCGCCCGCACCGAAGAAGATGTGCTGGCCCACGGTGAAGGCCCGGGCATGGATGGACTGCGCGAGTTGCGCGCTGTCGGTGTCGGCGTGGACACGAACCTGGCCGAAGTCCGCGCCGAAGCGAGGTTCGAAGAAGCCGCGTTCGCCCGGCGGCATCGGGCTGCCGGCCTGGCGCGCTTTGCCGATGCCCGAGGCCACCTGCGCAGGCACCACGCCGGCATCGGCCGCGGGCGAGGCATCGGTCGCCTGCCGCTGCACGGTCAGTGGGTCAGGCTCGGGCTTCTTCTTGCGCTGCTCTTCCTCGCAATCCTTGCACTCGCGCTGCACGCGCTCGGGCGAAGGCGCCGCGCGCTCGGGCACGGCCGCACCCATCACCTGCGCGGCCACGCGGTCGGCCTGGGCTTCCTGCGGGTCGTCGGTGCGGCCGAGCACGAGTTTGGGTTGCACCGCGTGGCCCAGCGCATGGGCCACGGCCTGACGGTTCTGTTCAGCGGTCTCGGGCGCGACCACGCGCCGCGGTGCGGTGCGGGCCACGCGGGCCGGTGTGCGGCGGGAGCGGAGCTGGAGCTTCATGGCGGGTCCTTCCCATCGGCGCTTGGCCGTCAGATCTGCGACACCGTCATGAAGTTGCTCGACGCGCGCGCGTGCACGGTGGCCACCTTGATGTCCGGCAGCGTCACGATGCCGATGATGTTGCCCTTGTCGTCGCGCACATAGACCTCGTCGCCGACGTTGCCGACCACGGTCACCTGGTTGGCCATCAGCAGGGCCAGCGGCGTGTCCACATGCTGGGTCACGTCGGCGGTGAACTCGTTGCCCTGCACCGCGAGCTTGCGTGCGACGAGCGAGTGGTTGCTGTCCGTCAGCGCGTTGCCCGACAGCGTCGCGCTCGACGCGCCGGCAATGCCGCCGCTTGGCCAGCTGTCCACGGGCGTCATGGGCACCAGGCTCAGCAGCCGGATGAGGGTGTTGCCTTCGATCGACACGGCGCCGCCGCCGGGGGCCACCACGTCCCTCGTCTTGTCCACGTGCAGCTCGGTGTTTGGCAGGGTGCCGGTGACCCAAAGGTCCAGCTCGTTCATGAAAAGCGTGTACCCCGCCAGCAGGTTGCCGCGCAGCGAGACGCCCATGCGGTGCGACGCGATGCCGAGCGCCAGGCCGGGGTAGAGCGTGAAGCCCCAGCCGATCGGGCCTTCTTGCAGCTGGGCGGTGAGCGCCTCGTGCGTGAGGTCCTGGCGCGCCACCAGGCGCCCGAGCTTGTCCATCTTCACCAGCTCGACGGGCGAGGGCTTGGTGATCTGGCCGGCGACGATGCGCGTCACCTCGGCTTCGGCGGGGGCGGCAGGCGCCTTCACGCGGGTCGAGGTGGTGGCCTTGGCGGTGGCCTTCGCCGCCTTGGCCGATTTCGCCGCAGGCTTGGCGGCGGTCTTGGCCGCGGCCGGCTTCTCGGCCTGCGCCTGCCCGGGGATCGAGCCCTTGGGCACCGGCTTCAGCGTCGGGGCGGTCTTGGCGATTCGCGTCACCAGGACCGGCGGTGTGCCGTTGGCGATCGCCATGCCCAGGTCGATGCGGTCGGGCTCGGGCAGCTTCAGAATCAGGTCGGCCAGGTCGGAGTCGAAGCGCGGCCGGTCGTGGATCTTGTCCAGCAGGTCGTCCGATGGGCGCACCAGCCCCGTGTCCTTGTCGCCGCCGGTGTCCGGGCCCGGCCCCGATTGATCGCCGACGTAGATCCAGAAGTCGAGCATCGTGTTGTCTTGCCAGTCGACGCGGGTGTTCTCGTCGCCGCGCTCGAGCAGCACCATCGGGCGCAGCGTGAAGGTTGACGAAGCGCGTCCGTAGCCGCAGCCCTTGCTGCGAATCTGGCCTGCCTTCAGCGCCAGCTGCGCGCCCTGAAACGGCTTGTCGTAAGTGGCACCCGCCATGCTGAAGGACAGCCCTTCCAGCACGACCTCGTTCGCAGCGAGCGTCAGCACCCCCGACAGCGAGACCAGCACGCTCGCTGCCGCGTGGCCACGCATGCGGATGCCGTGCTTGCCGGCCACGACCAGGTCGGTGGGCAGCTTGTGCTCGCCCGGCATCAGGCACAGCGAGATGTCGAGCGAGGTCGACGCCGCGAAGTCCGTCAGCACCTTTTCCAGCTGGCCGGGCGCCACGATGATCTCGCAGCCCTGGCCCGAGATCTGGCACAGCTTGTCGATCGCGTCCTGCACGGTGACCACGTTCGGGTCAGTCTTGATCTCGTTGCAGCTGATGCGCGAGCGGTCCAGCGGCAGGTGGGTGGCGCGCAGGTCGCACAGCAGCAGGCCCAACAGCTCCTGCACCTTGTGCAGGCCGGGCGTGATGGCCATCAGCTCGCGCAGCGTGCGCGAGCCCGAGCTGGTGCCGTCGACGCAGGCGTCCACGTTGGCCACGATGTCGCCCGCGTCCAGGTTGGCGGCCAGGTCGTCGATCGCCTGCTGCACGGTCAGCGGCGCGGCGCCGCCTTCCTGGATGTCGTTCCAGCGCGCCGCCAGCGCGGCCGGCGCATAGGGCAGCCGCGCCGCATTGAGGTGGCACATCAGCGCGTCGAGCATGTCTTTCACCGACGGGCTCTTGGCCTGGCCATCGAGATCGGGAAAGCCGGGCAGGGTGGCCGTCATCAGCGAGGCCACGCTCGGCGCCCCAGGCGTGCCGCAGCCGGGCACCGTGTAGCCCACGTCTTCGGCGCCGAGGCCGCACAGCGCGTCGAGCGCCGCTTGCACGTTCTGGGCGCCGCCGTACAGGCCGCTGCAGTGGTCGGTGAATCCCACATCCACCGCCCGCAGGTCGGTCAGCGGCGGGAAGCCCATCTGCCGGCGCCGCGCGTCGGTGAAGGGCTGCACGTTGCCGAGGTTGTCGGTCTCGGCCAGGAGCAGGTAGTGGTGGCGCACGCCGCGCGGCAGCTCGGGCGCGGTCTTGCCGAGCACGATGTCGCCGCTCTTGTCGACCGCCTCGCGCACCGCCACCTGCCAGTAGTCGCCGGCAAGAAAATGGCGCAGCGCGCCGCCGCTGCGGTAGACGAGCTTCAGCTCCATCAGGTCCAGCCGCATCAGCACCAGGTCGGCGGCGTTGTCGAAATACACGTAGCCGTGCGACGACGCATCGAGCGCGGTCGACAGCTCCGTGCCGCGGTCCCAGCATTGGCCGGCCACCAGCGTCTGCGTGTTGAGGTTGATCTCGGCGAAGCCGTCCCACTGCCGCACGAAGGCGTTGGGGGCGGGGCTGACCGGGCGGGAGAAGTCGTGCTGCAGCTTGCCGCGGCGGCGGCGCTCGGCCGGCGGGAAATGCTGGCCCGCGAGGTTCTCGGTGTCGCTGTCGAACCACTCCCAGATCCAGCCGCCCTGGTCGAAGTCGGCGGGGTAGGCGTTCCACGGGTAGGCCTCGGCGCCGTTGTCGCGCGACCACTTCAGCACCAGGTGGGTCTGGCCGCCGGTGACGAAGACCTCGTGCACCTCGACGCGGAAGAGGTAGTTGCCGATGCGCTCGTCGACGCTGACCTCGTCGGCGCAGGGGTCGCAGTCGTCGGGCTCGCCAAGGGTGGAGATCAGCTTCAGCGTGAGCGTCGAATCGCCCAGTGTCGGGTTGATCGCCGGGTCGAGCGGGTTCAGGCCGCCTTCGCACCACTTGACCTGCAGCATCGTGCGGGTGCGCGTGGCGGTGTCGGCACCGTGCAGGCCGGCGTCTTGCAGGGCCGAGTCTTCCAGGGCCGAAACGGGGCGCTCCCAGACATCCGCATAGACCTTCAGGTAACCGAGCGCGAAGGCGGGCGGGTTGCGGTAGTCGGGTTGCGCGGTGAGGGCGAGCTGGCCGGGCGCGTCCAGGCGCGCGGGCACGCCGTCGACATACAGGCGGCCCGGGTTGATGACCAGCTGCGAGCCATTGCGCACCACCGACAGCGCGCCGACGCGCGGTGCGCCCGAGGCCACCACGTCGCCAAGCGCGGCGTCCAGCCGCGTCTTCGTGATGTCGGCGGCCTCGTTGACATCGGCGTCGACGATCATCCGGCCCTGCTGCAGGTAGACGCCGGAGTAGCGCTTCGCGCTGTCGAAGGTGTCGCGGGAGATTTGGGTTTTCATGGGGTGGCCCTCGAACCTGAAGATGGGTCAGCGCGGCTTAGGGCCTGTTAACGCTACGGAGGCCCGTGCGAACGGTCCGTCCAGGGATGCAGGGCAAGGCGCCCGCCGCCGCCCAGGCTCGTGCCTGGGCAAGGTGGGCAACGACGCCGTGCGCCCTGGACGGTCCGTTCCCGAAGGGTTGCCACCAGAACAGCCGACCGCGGCGTTGCAAAGCCTCGCCGGGGCTGCACCCCGGCTTCGTTTTGCGCCTTGCGCTCGACTTGTTCTGGTGGCAACGCATCGGGTCTCCGTAGTGTTAACAGGCCCTGGGTGGCTTGCAGCGCAGCGACGTGTCGGGCACCAGCACCGGCTCCATGCCGACCGGCATGAAGTCGCGCAGCTTGTCGAGCACGGCCTGCTCGCGCAGCGTGTAGCGCAGGTCATGGCAGGCGCCTTGCTCGCCGCCGTCCTCGGCGCCGAAGCGCAGCGCGGCGGGCGCGGCCGGGTGCAGCACGGCGCAGCCGGGGCTGCCGAAGACCGTGGCCACGAACACCGGGGCCGCTTGGGTGCAGTTGGATGTCACGCGGAAGTCCGAGTCGGCCAGGTCCGACTGCCAAGGCTTGGCCGGCCCCTCTGGCACGCGGCTGAAGCGCACGCAGCCCGAGCGCGGTACGTCGGTGTCGGCCAGCGGCAGGTCCTTGCGCGGGAACTGCATCAGGATGCAGTCGCTGGCGGTGAGCCGCTCGGCCACCAGGCGTTCGAGCACGGTCACGTATTCCAGCGCCACCGCGGCGCGCGGCGCGAGCAGGTCCTTGAACAGGCAGGCCCGGGCGTCCACCGCCACGGGGTGCGAGGCGGGCAACATCAGGTGCAGCCGGCGCAGCGCGCAACCGACCAGCCGCACCGACCCCGCCACCACCTGCAGCTCGTTGTCGAACCACAGGTTCTCGAAGGTCCATGGGCGTGCGTCTTCGAGCCGGGCGATGCCGCGCAGCTTCACCGGCGAGGGCGTGGTCCCGCGCAACGTGACGGCGCCACCGTCGCCGCGCAGCAGCGTGAGCGGCAGGCCGGGCGGCAGCGGCGCGGTGCCGGTCACCGCGTCCTGGATCGCCGTCCAGTTGACCGAGGTGGCCTGCGGGTCGAAGAAGCCGTCGAAAGGCGCCGCGTGCAGCACGACGCGGCGCGGATGCACGTGGCCGCGCCGCCAGTCCGGCGTGCGCAGGTCGGCGGTGCGGGCGGACAGGTCCTGGTAGCTGTCGGGCAGGCAGGGCGCGCCGTGGCGCGAGGCCTGGCGCCACGACACCTCGTCGTTGCCGAAGGTCGTGGTTTCGGCGCCTGCCGTCCCAGGGGTGACACGCACCGCGCGCGAGTGGCGGCGCAGGTCGACCGTGCCGTTGGGCAGGCCCGGGTGCGTGGCGTACAGCGGCCCGAGGCCCGGGCTGTTCTTCATCGCGACCGTGGCCAAGCGCGGCTCGGCCTCGCCGAAGCTGGCCGCCGGCAGGCGCGCGAAGCCGGCGCGCGGCGTCAAGGCCACCAGGCGCCAGCCCTCCTGGGTCTCGGTGGTGAGGCCCGACACGGCCGCGGCGATCTGCTCTATCCCGGCCGTCGTGCCCTTGCGCTGCCGCCACGGCACCGCATTGGCGATCTCGGCGCGCTGGCCCGCCTCGAGCGGCGACATCGGCACCACGTCCAGCAGCTGCGCCAGGTAGGGCAGCACCCAGGGCTGGCAGCCGCGCCACATGCCGAATTCGTCTTGCCCCTCCTGGTCGGGGAACAGGTCTTGGTAGCGCTGGCGCAGCGTGCGGTACAGCGCCTGCTGCAGGTCGCCGGCGACCTGCAGCAGCCGTGCCATGTCGCCCGGCACGACGACCGTGCCGTCGGCGGCGCGGCGCGGGTTGTCGCGGTCGCGGTGAACCTCCGGCATTTGCCGGTACAGCACGCTCGGGAGGTCGACGGGGGTCATAGCTGGTAGGGCTGGAAGGTGACGGTCACCGCGGGCTGGTGCGGGTCCACATGGGCGCACTGCTCGGGCTGGGGCCGGATCGCGACGATGCCGCCATCGGCGTTGCGCGAGATCCGGTCGGCCAGCGCGGCCATGGCCGGGGTGATCAGTAGCGCGCAGTCGCTGTTCTCCACGCCTTGCACCGCCTCGACGACCGCGAAGACCTCGCCACTGAACAGCGGCTGCCCGAGCCGGCGCTGCGCGATGCCGAAGGCCGCGATCAGCGCGGTGCGCACGTTGGAGATCACGGTGTCGCCGTCGAAGGCGTCGGTGCGCACGCGAACGACGACCTGCAGGCCGACGATCAGCGGCACATAGCTCAGCACGTTGACGTCGACACCCGGCATCGCGTGCGACATCAGGAAGTCTTTCACCCGTTGGCCCAGATCGGGCGTGAACTCGCCGCCGCCGGCGGGGATCACGCGCAGCTCCAGCCGCTCGCGCTGGCCGCGGCCGGGCGGCAGCGCAAAGGCCTGGGCCTGCGCCACGTCGGCCCGGCTGCGTGCGAGGTACGAGAAGTCGGTCAGCGAGACGGCGCGCTCCAGCGCCAGCAGCGTGCCGGCGGCGTTGGTGCGCATGGCGTCGGCGGTTTCGCGTTCGCCGCCGCCGGTGGCCGCGATCGGCTGCACCGCCGCGGCCACCTGCGGGTGCGGCCGTGCCAGCTTGGCGAGCGAGAAGGGCGCCAGGTTGCCGGCCGGGCCGTTGTCTTGCCGGTAGGTGACGCGCACGTTGTTGGCGCCGGTCGGCAGCCGCCGGCCATGCGTGCCGTCGCCGAAGGCGATGCGCAGCGTGCCGTCTTCCTGCTGCCGCACCTGGTAGTGCGCGTCGGTCGGCCCCGATTCGTTCAAGCGCGCCACCTGGGTCCAGCGTTCGCCGGCCACCTCGACCTGCAGGTCGGCCCGCACCCCCGAGGGCATGGCCGCGTCGGCCACGAAGCTGGCATCGACCACGGCCAGCACGAAGGCCTGGTGGCTGCGCGTGCCGTCGCCGCTGCCCAGCACGCGTGCGGCGCGCGTCTGGCCATGGCCGGCGTCCACCACGTTGCCGTAGAGCACCAGCGAGGCGGCCGTGGTGCGGGTGGGCAGCGGGTCGCGCAGCGTGACCGAAGGCGCCGCGCCGGGCGCCGAGACCAGCTTCACGCGTGTGCGCACGGCCGCCTGGCCGTTGGACGCGATGAGCGTGCGGCCGGCGGCCAGCGTGGCCGGCAGCGCCGCGAGCGCCACCTCGTTGCCCGACAGCGGCGTGTCGTTGCGCTGCCAGCCCGACAGCCGCGCGGTGGTGGCGAAGTGGCCGAAGAGCTTGGTGCTGTGCAAGAAGAACGGGGCGCCGCCGCGATCGGTGAAGCCTTCGGCGGTGGTGAAGCGCGCTTCGCCGGCCGAGGCGTCGCTCGCGACCCCGGCGATCCGGCCCCAGGCCACGCGGTGGCCACGCTGCACCACGGCTAGGTCGCCGGCCGAGATCTTCTTCGGCACCGCCCCCACCAGCGGTTCGAGCAGGCGGCTGTCCACGCTTTCCTGCAGGAACGGGTCGGGCCGCACGGTGGTGATCGCTCGCGGCGGTGCCAGCAAAGCCTGTGGGTTGACCAGGTCGAGCTGCGGCTCGCCCCAGGGCGTGAGCACCACGCGGTCGGTGGCGGCCTCCCAGGCCAGCGTGATCGTCGTGCAGCCTTCGCCGGCGGCCTTGGAGGCCTCGGCGTCTCTCAGGCCCGACACCGGGGTGTATTCGGCGCGGATGCATTCGTAGACCGGCAGCACCTCGCGGCCCTCGACCTTGCGCACATCGGCCAGCCACTGCCCATAGAGCCAGCGCCAGTCGCCCGCGACCAGCAGCGCCTGCAGGCGGCGCCCATCTTCGGCGCGGCCGCGGCCGCCTTGCTGGCGCGAGATCGTCACCGCGACCGGGCGGCCGACGAACGCGTGCAGAAGGTCCAGCGTGCCCAGCGGCTCGTGCAGCACCAGCCGTTGCGGCGAGACGCGCTTCAGGCGCCGGTAGAACGGCTTCGCACCGAGGCGGCCGATGGCGACGATCTCGCCGGCGGCCAGGTCGCCGCTGCCGTCGGCGAGCTCGAGGGCGCGGTCGACCGCGGCGGCGCTGGCGACCGGGCCGGTGAGCTTCAGCCCCTCTTTCGGCTCGGCATGGACCCAGGTGCGCCCGACGACAAAGCCCGCGGCGTGGGCGAGCGGCGGCGCGATGGTGACCTGCGTGGCGTTGCGGCCGCCCTCGTCGACGACCGACAGCAGGCCGGTCAGCACGTGGGCGCTCAGCACGCCGTCGCCTTCGCGCTCGAACACCAGCGGCTCACCGAGCTTGAGCGCGTCGTGCGCGCCGTCGAGCACGAAGGTGGTGCCGGCCAGCGGCGCCGGGTTGCGGTCGTGGTCGAGGGCAAAGAGCGTGTCGAGCGCGGGGTCGGCGTCGAGGTCGGCCAGGGTCTCGAAGACCACCGGCGGGCGGCCGTCGGGCGGCGCGTATTTCACCTGCAGGCCGGCCACCACCTTGCTGGCGACGGCGCCGGGCTTGTGCAGCAGCGCCAGCGCGGTCGAGGCCGAGCCGGGTGGGTGGGGCGCGTAGTCGAGCATCGCCACCAGGCGACGCACGCTTTCCCACTGCGTGGCGGTGCCGATCCAGCCTTCGTTGGCGTAGGCATCGAGCGTGCCGGCCAGCACGTGCGCGGCGCGCGCATGGGCGCGCATCAGGTGCCACAGCAGGTCGTCCGGGTTCTGGCGGTACACGCCCTCCAAGAAGGCCTTGCGTGCGCTCTCTTCGGTCGCGGCGGGCGGGGTGAGCTGCAGCGTGCTCCAGCCCGGGAAGGCCTCGGCCAGCTGCACGCGCAGCCGCTCGAGGAAGACGGCGGCGTTGCCGTCCACATATTGCACGCGTGTCAGGCCGGCGCGGTTCCAGCGCGTCAGGTCGGGGGGCAGCGGGGTGGTCATTGGTGGAAGCTGTGAATGGACCCGGCGAGCCCGAGTGGGGTGCGCAGGGCGCGGCAATCGAGGCGCAAAGCACAGCCATAGCTCGGGCTATGGCGCACATTTGCAACGAAGAGTGGCGCGTCCTGAGCGCCACGAGCGGGTTTGGCGGGTTCGTTCACAGCTTCTCTAGCCCTTGCGGCCGCCGTGCAGCGCGAGGCGGTAGAAGCCGCGCGGCGGGTGTTTCGGGTCGTTGTCGCAGACGGCCACTTCGAGCCCTTCGAGCGCGATGCGGCCCGAGGCGGTCTGGTCGGCGAAGCGGTCGCCCAGGCGCTTGAAGCGGTTCAGGCAGACGTGCTCGACACCGTCCAGCGCCATCAGCGCCTGCACGATGTCGCTGGCCCACAGGTCTTCACCAAAGCGCAGGCGTCCGGGCTCGAAGAAGCCGCCCGGCCCGGTGCCCAGCGCCTGCTCGACCGCGTGGCGCACCTCGGACTGGAAGTGGTGCGGCGAGACTTGAACCGCCAGCCGCATCACCACGCCCACCTCGACCGCATCGGCCACCTCGACCGCCTGGCCGGCCAGGCGCAGCGACTCGACCAGCGGCGTCAGCACCGCCCGCACGCTGGGCTGCGCCAGGCGGTCCGGCAGGCCGATCTCGCGCTCGCGGTGGAAGTCGACGACGTCCCGCCACAGCGCGTCGGTGTATTCGCCCGGTGGGTCGAGCCGGCGCCGGTCTTTGGCGATCACGGCCACATGCACCACCAGCCACGAGCCGCCCCAGGCCGACCACGCATGCGCACGCTCGACCAGCGGGTGCTCGACCAGCCGCAACTCGTGGTCTTCGAGCGTGACCATGCGGCGCTGGGTGCGGATCAGGCGCGGGCCGGCCAGGCGCTCCTGGTCCATCTTGTCGGGGTAGTCGAGCCAGTACTGCTCGAGCCGCTCGATGTCGCTGCGCAGGTCTCCGGGCGCGGGGGCGTGGTCGAACGGCGGCAGCCCCAGGTCCTGGCTGCGGCGCAGCACGTCGTGGCCGATCAGCTTGAGCAGGCGGCGCACGGTCTCGGGCCGGCGCGCCGTTTCGAGCGCGAACTCGCCGGCGATGCGGTCCAGCATGTCCGACAGCTTGTCGTACTGCGTGGCCAGCAACTCGACCAGCATCACCTCCAGGTCGGCCGGCGTCCAGCGCGTGCGCGCCGGGAAGCGCGCCGCCAGGTCTTGCAGCATGAACAGCCGGAAGCCGTCGAAGTCGCGCACGTCCCAGTCGAAATCGTCGCCGACCTCGGGCAGCACCGGCGGCAGCACCACCTCGCGGCGGCCGCAGTCGGGGCAGCCGCCGGGGAAGCTGAGCACGGGGTCGGGCAGGCGGGCCATGGCGGGTCCTCAGAGGCGGAAGCGCGCCTGTTCGCGCTGGTTCACGGCGGCCAGCGCATACGACACGCGGATCACCAGCCGCGAGGCGTCCGGCGGCGGCGCGCCTTCGTCGACCTCGTCCAGCCCGACCTCGACCACCAGCGACTTCGGGTCGACCTCGCCCTTGAGCGCTTCGGCCAGTGCAGACGACAGCCGCCGCTGCGTCACCTGCCACAGCGGCGACGCGTTGGGCTCGAACAGCAAGGCCTTGGCACCCGCGCCGAACTCGGGGCGATGGGGCCGCTCACGCGCCAGCGTGAACAGCACCTGCTCGATCTGCGCGCGCACATGGGCCGCGCGGTCGGCCAGGCGCGGGCCACCGCCGCCCGGCGGGTCGACGACGAGCGGGAACGCGAGGTAAGGCGGGTCGGCCAGGCGGCGTTGGACGAGGCGGGCGGTGAGCGTCATGGGGGTCTTTCGAGGTTCGTGGTCAGGCGGTCATGACCTTCATCGACAGCGTGCTCATCTCGCCCTGCGGGATCGCCGGCGACGTGGGGCTGCCCGGCGCGGTGCAGGTGTGCACGTGCGTGGCGAACAGCGTGAGAAAGCTCTGGCCCTTGATGACGGGCTCGCCGCCAGAGCCGCCCAGCATCACCTGCTGGCCTTCGACGACGACCTGCGTGCCCTTGACGTTGATGCCCGAGGAGGTCATCTCGATCTTGTTGCCGTTGCCGTCTTCGACCGTGGTGCCCGACGACGACATCGTCACGCTGTTGCCGTTGGTGTCCTCGATCAGGATCTGGCCGTTCTTCGCGTCGAGCGTGACCTTGCCGCCGCCCTGGTCGGTGAGGGCGAGGTTGCCGTCTTTGTCGATCAGCATCTGCGCGCCGCCGCTGTGGGTCAGCGACAGGTGCTCGTCGTCGTCCTTGTCTTCCAGCACGAACGCGTGGCCCTTGGGCGTCTTCAGCAGCGTCGTGGTGGGCGGGTCCAGCACCTCGGCCGGCACGTCGGACGCCTGCTGCCAGAAGGTGCCGGTCCAGACCGGGTAGTTCACGTCGCCGCCCTCGAACTCGACCCAGACCTGCGCGCCCACCTGCGGCACCCAGAACCAGCCGGTGGCCTGCAGGCCGCCGCAGGGGAAGCACGGCAGCGCCCAGTCCGAGGTTTGGTCGCCCAGCAGCGCGGGCACCGAGACCTTGACGCGGCCGCGCTTGTCCGGGTCCTGGTTGTCGACCACCGCGCCGCGGTACTTGCCGTAGGCGCGGCGGTCGCGCAGGACCTGGGCCAGTCGTTCGTCGATGCCGGGCATGGCCTGGGTCCTCAGAAGATGGCCGCCAGCGAGGCGCCGATCGGGGCGGTGTCGCCCAGGTTGTCGCCCCAGGCGTTGCGCAGCAGCTTGAAGCGCTGGCGGTAGCCCAGCGAGGTGAAGGCGTGGGTCACGGTGTCGACATACCAGATGCCCGAGAAGCGGCTGCCCAGCCCGTCCACACCCACGGTGCCGCCGGCCAGCAGCACGTGGCCGTAGAGCGTGCCGTCGAGCTCGCCCTCGGCCTGGATCTTGTGGATGTCGAAATCATTGGCCTTGCGTTGCGCCACGTCGCGCAGGCGCGAGGCATCGGCACCGGCTTCGCCCGACAGGCGCCAGACGAAGGGCGCCAGGCCGCGGTCGGCGCTGGTCGCGTGGGTCTTGCCCAGCAGCGGCAGGTTGGGGTCGACGGTCTCCTGGGTCGGCTGGTCGCCGGTGGCCGCGGGCGCGTCGTAGGCCACCGCGTCGGCCTGGTGCGAGTCGGTGGTCGCGGTCAGCGACAGGCAGTTGGTGTCGGCGCCGGCGTAGACCATCAGCGTCTCCTGCGGCTGGCGTTGCAGGCGCATCGGGCCGAAGTAGACCTCGCCCTCGCGGAACAGCAGCTCGTAGCCGTTGGCCTCGGCGCGCGCCTTGAGGAACTCGATGTCGGTGCCGTCCTGGTTGAGGTTGACCAGGCCCGACTGGCCGCGGCCGCAGTCGGGCGCGGTGGACAGCGGCGAATAGGTCGACACCAGCTCGGACAGCAGGCTCGCATCGGACGCGGGCACCTGCTCGGTGCCCCAGGTGCGGCGCTTGTGCTCGCGGTCCATCTGCAGCGAGTCGTCCTGGCACTCGACGACCAGGCGCGCGCCGCCGGCGTCTTCGGGGTACTCGGCGCGCACCTGGCGAATGAAGCCGCGGAAGACCTCTTCTTCACGCGCGCCGAACACCGCGGCCAGGCGGATCGGCTTCCACTCGACCAGCACCGGGTCGTCGCCGCCGAAGGTCGACGAGGCGGCGTCCTGCACCAGCCAGCGGCCCTGCTCGTCGCGCCGGGTCTCGAAGGTCAGCGTGGCGGTGGCGGGCTGGGTGCGGCTGGTCTCGACCTGCACCTCGATCAGGAAGGGGTACAGGTCGTCGATCGGCTGCTGGTCGACCTCTACCACGCACTCGGCCGGCGCACGTTCCTTGCCTGAGAGCAGCCCGGCGAGATCGAAGCCCAAGATGTTGCTCCTCGGTGGCCGCCGCTCACTCGCGGGCGCGCGGGATCAGCGCCACGACGCCGAAGTCTTCGGCGGTGGGCGACGGGTCTTCGGTGCCGCCGGCACCGGGGGGCGGGCGCAGGCCCGGGGCTTCGAGCTCGAGCGCGCACAGCAGGTCGGCGTTGGCATCGACGATGCGCCACCACAGGCGGCTGTCGTTGAAGTAATGCGTCGCGAGCCAGTCCAGTCGTTCGCCCGGTTGCAGGCCGTGCTCCAGCACGCCGGTGGCCGCGCCGATCCAGCGCGGGCGCACGCCCTTGAACGGCACGCTGCCGTCGGGCAGCGGATCGAAGCGGTGGGCGGGCAGGTAGCGTGAGTCCTTCAGGAACATCAGAACAGCCCTCCGATGGCGGCCGCCGCGGTGCGGCCGGTGTTGAGTGCGGCGGACATCGTCTGGCGCAGCTTCTCGGCTGCGTAGAACGGGTTGTTGCCTTCGATGACCTGCAGCGTCAGCTTCACGGTGGCGCGGTAGGGCACGAGCGAAGGCAGGTGC
This sequence comes from Ideonella sp., assembly GCF_041914305.1. Classification (NCBI taxonomy): domain Bacteria; kingdom Pseudomonadati; phylum Pseudomonadota; class Betaproteobacteria; order Burkholderiales; family Sphaerotilaceae; genus Ideonella; species Ideonella sp. The sequence continues at coordinate 31,967 of NZ_JAYSDQ010000026.1, read as the reverse complement.
GCCGACTCGGTGACATCCACCGCCTTCAGGAACACCGGCAGCACATGCGTGCCCCAGACGAACAGCAGCACCGACGCGGTGAGGTTGCGCTGGAAGGCCCGCGCGCCGCCCTGGCCGAGGCTGGCAAGCATCTGCAGGCCACCAGGGCCCTGGGTCTTGGGCTCGACCATGCTGCGCAGCGTGTCGAGCTCGGGCTCGATGCCGAAGTCGCGCGCCACCATCTCGTTCTTGTTCATGCGGTCGGTGGCGTCCAGCAGGATCTCGACGTCGAAGCTCTCGGGCTCGATCGACACGCCCTGCGCGACGCGCGCGGTCTCGGTGGGCAGCGTGAAGTCGTAGCCGCCGCGCGTGGCCGGCGTGTTGCCCAGCGTGATCGTGACGGCGCGGTTGCGCGTGATCTGCTGCGGGTTGAACTCGAACGCCAGCACCAGCGGCGGCAGCGCCAGCGCGTACTCGACCAGGAAACCGCGGCTCTCGTTCAGCATGGGCCGTCTCCCGTGGGGGCGGTGTGCGGCGCGACCAGCGCCGCGACATGCGCGGCGATCTGCTGCGCGATGTGGTGGTCCGAGCGCGCCGCGTCCACCCGCAGCGGCGCGGCCTGCAGCTGCGGCACGGCGCCTTGGCCGCCCAGGCCGTGCGCGGCCAGCGCCTGCGCGGTCAGGCGGGCGATGCGCGCGGCGCGCGGGCCGAAGCCGGCGGGCAGTGTCAGCGCCAGGTGGTCGATCTCAAGCACGGGCCAGCTCCTCGGGTAGGTAGGGCGCCAGCGCGCCGAGCTCGGTGCGCGCCACTTCGCGGCCGTCTTTCGACAGCTCGCGCCACACGCCCAGCGCCACATGCGGCAGGCCGATCGGCGTGTCGGCGCCGGCGGCGAGGTAGGCCGCATGCAGCGCCGCGTTGCGGATCTGGCCGCCGGTGAGCGCGGCGCAGTCGGCCAGCCAGGCCGGGTCGACACCGGGCTCGCGCGGCGCCCGCGGCGGCAGCAGCCGCTGCCACAGCGCGGCGCGGGCGGTGATGTCGGGCCGCGGGAACTCGATCACCACCTGCAGCCGGCGGGTGAAGGCCGAGTCGAGCTGGCGCCGCAGGTTGGTGGTGAGGATGCAGGGGCCCTGGTGCGTCTCGATGCGCGAGAGCAGGTGGCTCACCTCCATGTTGGCGTAGCGGTCGCGTGCCTCTTTCACCTCGCCGCGCTTGGCAAACAGCGCGTCGGCCTCGTCGAACTGCAGCACCATCGGGCGGCCGTGGGCGGCATCGAACAGGCGGTTGAGGTTCTCTTCGGTTTCGCCGACGTACTTGCTGACCACGCGGCCAAGGTCGACGCGGTACAGCGGCCAGTGGCCCAGGCAGTTGGCGACCACGCTGGCGGCCAGCGTCTTGCCGGTGCCCGACGGGCCCGAGAACAACGCGACCGGGCCACCCACCGAGGCCCCGCCCCAGCGGTCGACCACGGTGGCACGGTGGCGCACCCACAGCAGGTACTCGTGCAGCATCGCGCGACGGTCGGGCGGCAGCACCAGGTCGTCCCAGCCGGCCTGCAGCGGTACCAGCTCGGCGCCGGGCGGCGGTGGCGGCGTCCAGTCGCGGCCGGCCAGGCGCGCGAGCAGCGCCGGCTCGGGCAGCAGCGGCTGGTACGCCCCCTCCTGGTCGACGCGCACCAGCCGGCGCCGGCGCGGCAGGCCCTGGGGCGATAGCGCATCCGACAGCAGGTGCGCGCGGCCGGCGTCGAGCGCGAGCAGCTCTTGCAGCAGCGCGCGGCTCGGGTACGGCGAAGCATTGCCACCGGCACCGGCCTGCAGCTGCTGGAAGGCGCCGCCCAGGCTAGGCTCGAACTCCGGCGCCGCCACCGCGGCGAGCACGTCGAACTCGGGGCCGGAGGCGGTGGGCGCGTCCGCGCCGGTGCCGCCCAGCACCTGCGTCCACGCGCCGCCCGGGGCCCGCAGGTTGTCGACCAGGGCCTTCAGGCGCGCGAGCTGCTGCAGGTCTTCGTCGGCCAGCGCGTGGCCCTGGCGCGTCTGCATCAGGCAGTAGGCGAGCAGCAGCAGGCGCTCCCACTCGGGTTCGAGCAGGGCGGCGGGCAAAAGGTCGACGCGGGGGGCGTTCATGCGGGCCTCGTCATGGCGCGTGCAGCGTCACGAGCACGGGGTTGCTGCGCACGGTGATTTGCACCCCATCGGCCGCGCGCGTGACCAGGCGTTCGGCATAGAGCGCGAGCTGGCCCGGCCGGTCGTCGAAGGGCAGCGTGGTGGCCCGCGTGGTGGCCGAGCCGACCGCGTCCGGGTCGAGCGCCGCATCGGCGATCAGCAGCGGCCCGCCCGGGGCCTGCGTCTGCCAGCCGGCGGCGGCCTCCCAGGTCTCCCAGCGCAGCTGTGCGCTGCTGCCCGGCGCGCCGGCGATCCAGGCCTCGGGGGCGAAGGCGGTGAGCTCGGCGCTGCCCACGGCGAACGAGACCGACAACAGGCACGCGCTGTCGTCGACCAGGCACAGCGCCGGGGCCCAGGTTTCGGGGCCGGTGTCGGGCCGCATGAGGCCGACCATCGGGACGGCGGTGCGCATGGCCGCCGTCGGGCCGGCGTGCCGCGCGGCCATCGTGCCGCGGGCTTCGAAACCGAGGCCGCCCACGCGCGGCGCGGGGATGGTGGGTGTGCGCGGCAGCACCGGCGCGAGCGACAGCTCGAACAGCGCCGAGGGCCGGTAGACGGTGTCGCCCTGGGTCGACCAGAGCTGGTTGAGCTGGTCGAGGCCGAGCGTGAGAAAGACCGCCTGCAGCCGCCACGGCTCGCCGTCGACATCGACATCGAACTCGGGGCTCTCGTGAAAGAAGCGCATCAGCTCGCCGAGCACACGCAGGTCGTTTTCGCCGGCGGCGATGGTGTCGTCATCGAGGCAGAAGGGCGTCATCAGGCAGTGCGCACGAACCAGCCACGGGTCGCCCGGCAGGTTGTCGGGGAAGAAGCCCGACGGCTCGAAGCGAAAGAAGAACAGGTTCAGGCGATGGCCGGTGTCGCCGTCCACCTGTGACCCGACGGCCGGCGTGCCGATGACGACGTTGATGCGCGAGTGCGCCGACTGGTTGATGCCCGTGCCGACGAGCTGGCCCACGGCCCGGCAGACCTGCGACAACGAGGAGATCGCGACCGCCATGGCGTCAAGTCCTGCGCAGGTAGTGGCGGCTGAGGAAGTGCGGGTCGAGCCCACCCGCGTCGGCGCGGGGCGCGGCGCGTGGGGTGTCGGCGAGCACGGTGACGTCGATGCGGCCGATGCGCAGCGACGGAGGCGCGGGCGCGGCTGGTGTCATCGCGGGCGGTCGGGCGCTGGCCATCGGCGCGCGGGCCGAGGGGCTGGCGAGGGTGGGGCGCGTGACCGCCGGCACGGTCGCCACGGAATCGGGCCGGTCACCGGGCACGCCCAGCGCGGCCTCGGGCACGGCCTGCGCCGCCGTCGTGGCCGCATGGCGCAGCGGCCCCGCTGCGGCCCGAGCCGGCGCGGTGGCGGGTGCGATCGCGGGCCCTGGCGGGGCGGTGTCGCTCAGCCCGTCGCGCGCGGCGGGCGAGGCCGCCCATGGTGCGGCGGCTGGTGTCGCGGCGGGCGCGGCGTCGTACCCGGCCGCTTCGTCCAAGGGGCCCGCTGGTGGCACCGGTGCCACTGGTTCGAATGGGTCTCCAGAAGGGGCGCCCCGGGCCTCACGCCTCCACCTGTAGCGATCCTCGGTTGGTCTGTCTGCTTCACTTTGGCTATCTCGTACATGGTTGGAAGACTGGGGTCCCGTGAGCGACCACGACGTATCCACACCCTTCGGTGACGGAATTCCCCGCGAGAACGACTTCGGTGACGACGCTTCCTGGACGATGAATTGCGACTCGTGTTGCTCGCTCGCCTTCTCTGTTTCGACTGACGGGAGAGCTTGCCTCTGGCTTGCTCGTGTGGCGGGTCCGTCACCCGGCGCGCCACCCTTCGGCGCCCGGGAGCCGGTCGAAGGCCCCGTCCGCGCAGCCGCTTCCGGCTGACGGACAGGCGCCCTGGGCGATGGCGAACCACCACCCTCCTTCTGGAGACGGAACACGGTCAACGCGGCCGGGTCGGCGGGCTCGTCGGCCTCGACCGGTGCATCGTCGACGGCGGCGCGGCGCAGCCATGTGGCGCCGCCGGGCAGGGGCCGGCGTGCGTCGCGGATGGTGTCGGAGAACAGGCCCATGGCGCGCTGGCGGCTGCGGGTCAGACGGGCTCGACGGCGGTGTCGAGCAGCGCCAGGTAGGCGTGGCGGCGCGTGCGCGGCAGCCTCAGGATGTCGGCCTCGCTCCAGTGGTAGTGCGAGGCCAGCGTGTGCACCTGGTGCAGCAGGTCGTCGAGCCCGGTGCCCAGGCGCTCGTAGGGGTCGGTCGCGACCGCGTTCACCTGGCCGCAGACGGGGCAGGGCGCGCTGAGGGTCGTGACGACACCGGGGGCGACCGCATCCAGCGCGGCCTCGACCGCTTCGCGCAGGCCGGGCGACGAGGGGTCGGCACGCAGGCGCGGGTCGGTGCCGTCCAGCCACAGGCGCTGAAGCAGGCGGGTTTCGAGGGCCGCGAGGTCGTCGTCGTCATCGCCATCGCCATCGCTTTCGTCACCCGTATGGGCGCGGGCCAGCCAGGCCTGGTCGGCCCCGGTGGGCAGCCGCGCCTGCCAGGCGAGGCCTTGGTGCATGCCGCTGGCCTGCGGGAACGACGATGGCGCGGGGGCGACCGGCAGCGCGAGCAGGTCGAGTTCGAGGTCGAAGCGCTCGCCGCAGGCGGCGCAGGTCGCAACCAGCCAGCGCGTCGAGGCGCCGCACAGGCACTGCAGCTCGCGCATCAGAAACTGCCGGTCGGCCACGCACAGCGCGTCGACCCGCTCGCTGCTGGCGGGTGCATCGCCGAGCGTGGCGAGCGTGGCGCACAGCGCGCGCGTCACGGCCACCGGCAGCGAGGGCGCACCGACCACCGCCTCGCCCAGCGCCAGTTCGACCGCCCCGTCGAGCGGGCGAAACGCATAGGCGCGCGTGCGTGCCCCGCCCTCGACGAGGCCGCCGGGCAGGAGACCTTCGCTGCGGAGCATGGGCATGGGGCTCTTAGGTCTCGAGCGGCTCGGCGACGCTCGCGTCGCGCTGCCAACCCTCGTGCTGCAGCGTCATCGTCTGGATGCCCACCGTGTTGGTGGTGCCCGCGTCCAGGTCCGGCAGCGCCTGGTAGTCCGAGACCCAGGCGCGGAAGATCTTGTACGAGAGCGCCACCTTGCCCTGCAGGTTGAGCACGTTGATGACGATGTCCTTGCGGAAGTTCTTCAACGACATCGCGGCGTCGCCGGTGATGTTGTTGACCAGCGCGGCCCAGTTCTCGAACACCGGGTCGTGCGACAGGCCTTGCTCGAGCGTGATCGGCTCATACGTCGTCGCGCCGGGCAGGATGCGCTCGCTGCTCGGGTCGCCGGCGGTGCGCCACTTGATGGGCTCGGTCTTGCGCTTGAGCGCGCTCATCTTCTTCAGGCCCGCCACCGGCTTGCCGTCGATGAGGACCTGGAATTTGAAGGTGCGGTAGGGGTCGTAGCGATGCGTGTTCACCGGAAACAACGGGGCGGCCATGGGGCTCTCCTCGGCAAGCGGGCTTCTCAGGGGTTACTGCTGTCCGACCTTCTGCTGGATGCGCACGATGACGAACTCGGCCGGCTTCAGCGGCGCGAAGGCCACCAGCACGATCACCATGCCGCGGTCGATGTCGTCCTGGGTCATCGTCTGGCCCAGGCCGCAGCGCACGAAGTAGGCGTCGTTGGCCATCTCGCCCTGGAAGGCGCCTGCGCGGAACAGGCCGTTCATGAACGAGTCGATGTTGGTGCGCAGCGACGACCACAGCCGGTGGTCGTTGGGCTCGAAGACCGCCCACTGGATGCCGCCGTAGATCGACTCTTCGATGAAGATCGCGGTGCGCCGCACCGGCACGTAGCGCCACTCGGGGTTGGCGCGGGTCGACCGCGTGCGCGTGCCCCAGACGACCGGCCCGAAGCCCGGCATGCGGCGCAGCGCGTTCACGCCTTGCGGGTTGAGGTAGTCCTGCTCCTCGTTGGCCACCTGGAACGCCAGGCCCGAGACGCCGAGCAGCGGAAACTCGATGCCCGCTGGCGCCTTCCACACGCCGCGCCGCGAGTCGGTCTTGGCCCACAGGCCGGCGGTCATCGATGCTGGCGAGACCATCACCGAGCGTGGGGCGGCGGGGTTCGAGTCGGGGCTGTAGAAGGGGTTGGCCACCAGCGTCCACGGGTAGTAGGTGACCGCGTAGGTCGAGGTGGGCAGGCCCAGGCCCTGCACGGTCGATTCGTTGTCGAGCAACAGGGCCGGCGGCAGGTCGAACACCAGCATGCGGTTGCGGGTGGTCTCGCAGTGCGCCACGGCCTGGTTCAGGATCGACTGGCCGGTGCCGCCGTCCCAGGTCTGGCCGGGCAGCAGCAGGATGTTGATGTCGCGGATCTTCACCAGCGGCGGGAACGCGTCCTGGTACTCGTTGGCGCCCGGCGCGTTGCCGTCGACGCCGGCGGTGGTCATCGTCACCTCGGTCACGCCGCCCGCGGCGCCTTCCAGATGCGCGCGCAGCGCCGCCTCCTGGCCGGCGGGCACGGTGACCTGCACCAGCTTCGAGCTGGCGTTGATCGTGGCCTGCATCGACGTGGGCTGGCCCGTCTCGGGCACCACCTCTTGCGGCGGCTCGAGCGCGACGAAGGCGCTGCCGGTGCCTTCGCCCACCGAGGCGAGGAAGATGTTGTTGCCGTGGTCGTCCTGCTTCATCGCCAGGCGCAGCACCAGTGCGTTGGCCCAGCGCCCCGGGTTGGCCGCGGTGACGGTGAGCAGCAGGCCGCCGTCGTTGATGGTGCCGCTGGCGGCGCTGGCGCCAAGGGCCAGGCGCACGATGTAGGCAGCCGTGCCGCCGTTCATGAAGAAGGCGTTGACGCCGTGGCCCATCGGGTCACCCAGCGGCGCGGCGGCGCCGGCGACCACGGTGGTGTCGGTCTGCAGGCCGCCGAAGGTGCGCTCGTAGGCGTCCCAGTTGTTGATCAGCGTGGGGGTGTTCAGCGGCCCCTGGCGGCAGTAGCCCATGAAGCAGGCGGTCGATGTGCCGACGCCTTCGATGGGGCGGTTGCCGCTGGGCAGTTCCTCGACGTAGACGCCGGGGTGCAGGTAGCTGGGCATGGGGAACCTCGGTCGGTGGCGGGTCGGGGTCAGGCCGTCGCGTCGCGGCCGACCAGCACCTGGATCGTCGCGGTGCCGTCGGCCAGCGCGTTGCTGAACTTCAGCGTCTTCACGTCCAGCCCGAACAGGCTGGTGACGCCGCGCCCGAACAACTGCGGGCCATGCAGCGTCAGCTCGTCGGAGTCGGTGGTGCCGTCGCTCGCCTTGTAGGTGATGTCGTCGCCATACACGCTGGACTGGATCGCCAGCACGATGATCTGGGCCGATTCGCCGGGTTGAACCTGAACCTCGGTGTCGGTGGCGCCGGCGGGGATGGCCACCGACACCACGTCGTAGGCCTCGACGTCTTCAGTGCGGTTGATGCTCCACGTCGGTCCGCCGGCCACGGCGATGGCCATGGTCATCTTCAGCTGCGTCATGTGTCACCCCTGTCGTGAATCGCCGTTGCCGGCCCGTGCCTGACTGGTACCGCCGACACGCCATGCCATCCACAAAAACCAAATGCGCAGGTGCGTGTCGGTCGGGCCGTGCCACGTTGGCCCGCAGGGTTCTTCCTGGCATCCTCAACATTGATGACGACCTGGCCAGGCAGCATGACCCACGTCAACCATCAGCAGCGGCGATCGGATACGCGCGAACGGCGAGGTCACCAACTAACGATCCACGCTGTTGACAGGGGCTTTCGCTGGGCGCCAGAAAGCCATGCCGGGAACAGTGCCGTTAGGGCCACGGGTCAGGCTCGGTGAAACCACCGTTCAGCGCTCGCCTTCGCGGCCACATACTGCGAGGGTGAAATCGCTTTCAAATCATCGGGTCGGTGGCCCGGGTAGCCGGCGTGGCCCGGGTGGACGACGCCGGCGGGCAGGGGCCGCCGCGCAGCGCCTGAAGCTGCTGGGGGTCATGCTGATGGTCACAGCCCATGCCGCGGTGCCGGCGCAAGACACGCCGATCGAAGTGCGCGGCAGCCAGATCGTTGGGCCGGCGCAGCAAGACCAGGGCGAGCCGGACTGGATGGCGCGCCTGAACAACTGGAAGCGGGATGTGGCCTCGGCACGGCCTGCGTGGCTCGAAGCCATGCAGGCCTGGCGCAGCGCGCAACGCCAGCGGTTGGGTTACGACGGCGCCGAGTACCAGCGCCTCGAATTGCAGTGGACGCAGCGCAGCTTCGTGCAGCCGCAGGCGATGGTCGAAGACCGCTACCTCTACGACCCCGAGCTTCGCCGCTACACCGTCGATCGGTACCTGGACGACCTCGACCGCCGCTACGGCGGCATCGACAGCGTCTTGATCTGGCCGGTCTACCCCAACATCGGCATCGACAACCGCAACCAGCTCGACATGGTGCGCGACCTGCCCGGCGGGTTGCCGGCGGTGCGGCGCATGGTCGACGACTTTCACCGTCGCGGCGTGCGCGTGTTCTTCCCGGTCATGCCGTGGGACACGGCGACCCGCGACGAAGGCGCGCCGCTGGCCGAGGCCGCGGCGAAGCTGATCGCCGAGCTGGGGGCCGACGGCATCAACGGCGACACGATGGACGGCCTGCCGCGGGCCTATCGCGACGCGTCAGACAGCAGTGGGCGGGCCTTGGCGCTGGAGCCCGAGTTGGCGCTGCGCGACGACCGCATGCTGGCCTACAACCAGCTGAGCTGGGGCTACTGGGAGACACCGTTCGTGCCCCTGGTCAGCAAGTGGAAGTGGCTGGAGCCGCGTCACATGGTGCATGTGGCGGACCGGTGGGCCACCGACCGCCACCAGATCCTGCAGGCGGCGTTCTTCAATGGCACCGGCCTGCAGAGCTGGGAGAACGTGTGGGGCTGGTGGAACGGCATCACGCCGCGCGATGGCGAGGTGATCCGGCGCATCGGCAAGCTCTACCGCGCATGGCCCGAGCTGCTGACCAGTGCGGACTGGACGCCCCATGTGGCCACCGGGCACTACGGGGTCTACGCGAGCCGCTTCCCGTCTGCGCACGAGACGCTGTGGACGGTGGTCAACCGCAACGACTTCGCGCTCGACCAGGGCGTGTTGCGCGTGCCGCACCGGGCAGGGCAACGCTACTTCGATGCGTGGAACGGGGTGGAACTGCAGCCCCGGCCGGCGGGCGAGGGCGAGGTGGCGATCGACCTCCTGCTGGAGCCGCGTGGCTTCGGTGCGCTGCTGCAGGTGGACGAGCATGCCGATGCCGCCCACCTGCAGGCCTTTCTAGCGGGAATGCGCGCGTTGGCCGCCACGCCCTTGGCCAGCCATTCTGCGGCGTGGCAGCCGCTGCCGCAGGCCCAGGTGCCGATGGCGACGACGCCGCGGGCCCAGTTGCCGCCGCCGGGCATGGTGCGTGTGCCGGGCGGCGAGTACCTGTTCCGTGTCACCGGTGTCGAGATCGAAGGCGAGAACCGGCCCGGCCTGGACGTGCAGTACCCGTGGGAAGACGTGCCTCGACGCGAGCACCTGCGCCGCATGGTGCTGAGCGCGTTCCACATCGACAGGCACCCGGTGACGAATGCCGAGTACCAGCGTTTCGTCGCCGCAGCGTCCTACCGGCCGGCCGATGACCACCACTTCTTGCGGCATTGGGTGAACGGCGCGCCGCGCGCGGGCGACGGCCAGCGGCCGGTGACCTGGGTTTCGATCGAAGATGCCCGCGCCTATTGCCAATGGGCCGGCAAGCGCCTGCCGCACGAGTGGGAGTGGCAGTACGCCGCCCAAGGCACCGATGGCCGCCTCTACCCCTGGGGCAACACATGGCAAGCCGGGTTCGTGCCGGCGCCCGCCAACGGGCGCGAGCTGCCGCTGCCGCCGCCGGTGGGCCAGCACCCGCAAGCGGCCAGCCCGTTCGGTGTCGAAGACCTGGTGGGCCACGTGTGGCAGTGGACCGACGAATACCACGATGACCACACCCGCGCCGCGATCGTGCGCGGCGGCAGCCACTGGCAGCCGCAGGGCGCGATGTGGTACTTCCCGCAGACGCGCAAGCTGACCGAACACGGCAAGTACCTGCTGATGGCGCCCTCGAAAGACCGCGCCGGCACGCTCGGGTTTCGTTGCGTGAAGGACGCGGCGTGATCGGCCGTGGGCCGATCGGTTAACGTCGAGCCCCGTTGAACCCGGGGCCCTGTTTTGGTCGACAACAAGAGTGTGCGAGGAGCCATGTCGTTCGGCGTGCGACGCGTGGGTGCAAATTGGGCGGTTGCTTGGGCCTTGTGGCTGGCGGCCGCGTCGGCCTGCGCCGCCGATGCCGAACCGATGGACTTGAGCCAGGCGCTGGCGCGGGGCATGCAGACCTCGGGCAGCGTGCGCGGCGCGGCGCTGGACGCCGAGGCCAAGGGCCTGCGGGCCGAGGCCGTGTCCAACCTCAGCGGCCCGGCGGTCAGCCTGTCGGGCTTTGCCGGCCGCGTCTCGACCAGCTTCAACCTCGACATCTCGCGCCTGTCGGCCGCGGCCAACCCGTTGATCGCCGGGGTCGACGCGGCCACCGGGCTGGACATTCCGCCGCTGCCCAACACCGTGTCGACGACGCGCCAGTTCAACCTCAGCTCGGTCGGGTTGTCGGCCAACTGGCCGCTGTACACCGGTGGCCGGCTCGAGGCGGTGCGGGGCGTGGCCGAAGCACGCATCGGCGAGGCCCAGGCCGACCTGCAAGAAGCGCAGGACAAGGCCGCCTCGACCACCGCGCAGCGCTACTTCCAGCTTCAACTCGCGCAACTGGCCGCCAAGGTGCGCGCCGATGCCGCGGCCGGCATCGCCGAGCACCAGCGCCAGGCGGCACGGCTGGAGAGCACGGGCTTGATATCCACCGCCGACCGGCTGAAGGCCGACGTGGCACTGGACGGCGCCAGGCGCGACCTGGCCAAGGCGCGCAGCGATGTCGAGATCGCCGGCGTGGCGCTGCGCCGGCAGGTGGGCGCCGAGGCGGATGTTCGCCCGACCACGCCGCTGTTCGTGCACACGGGCTCGGTCGGCAGCCTGCAGAGTTTCATCGAGCTGGGCATGGCGCACCACCCGGCGTGGCGCAAGCTGGCCAGCAAGCGCGACCAGGCCGACCAGGCGATCAAGCTGCAGGGCAGCGAGTTTTCACCGGTGGTGTTCGGCGTGGGCAACTACAACCTGAACCGCAGCGACGACAAGCTGGTGCAGCCGAACTGGTATGTCGGCCTGTTCGTCAGCATCCCGCTGGTCGGGCATGTGGACCACGGCAAGTCGGCGCTGGCCGCCAAGCTGGACAGGCAACGGGTCGACGAAACGGCAGAGCAGGCCAAGCGCGACATCCCGACGCTGATCGAGAACCAGTGGCGCACGATGGAAAACGCCCGGGCGCAGGTGTTGTCGATGGACTCGACCTTGAAGCTGGCGCGCGAAAACCTGCGCCTGCAGACGGTCGCCTTTTCGCAGCAGCAGGGCACCACGCTCGACGTGACCGACGCCCGGCTGAACCTGGCCAAGAGCGAGACCGAGCGCGCGCAGGCCGCCTACGACTATGTGCTGGCGCTGGCGCGCCTGCTCGAAGCCTGTGGCCAACCCGAGCGCCTGCCCGACTACGCCCGCAGCGCCGACATCACCTTCACGCTGGAATGAACGGCCATGGCTGAACGCAAGAAAGCATCCATCGCCAAGACCTTGGGCCTCGTCGTGGTCGGCGTGGGCGTCGCCGGTTTCGTGGCCTGGGGGTTAAGCAAGGCCTTCGCGCCACGTGTGCTGCCGCTGCAGGGGCAGATCGAGGCGCAAGAGGTCAACGTCTCGTCGAAAGTGCCGGGGCGGGTGGGGCAGGTGCACGTGCGCATCGGCCAGGCGGTGAAGGCGGGTGAGCTGTTGTTCGAGCTGGACAGCCCCGAGGTCGCTGCCAAGATCACCCAGGCCAAGTCGGCACAAGCGGCGGCGCAGGCCGTGTCCGCCAAGGCGCAGGCCGGCGCGCGGCCGGAAGAGGTGGAGATGGCGCGCCTGTCGTGGGAACGCGCGCAGACCGCCGCGCGCATCTCCCGCACCACCTTCGACCGCGTCGACGCGATGTTCAAAGAGGGCGTGCTGGCGCGCCAGAAGCGTGACGAGGCGGAGGCGCAATGGCAGGCCGCCGACCAGCAAGCCAACGCCGCCAAGGCGCAGTACGAGATGGCCAAACACGGTGCGCGCGCTGAAGACAAACGCGCGGCCGAGGCGCAGGCGCTGCAGGTGGGCGGCGTGGTGCAAGAGGCCGAGGTCGCGCAGGCCGAGACGAAGATCAAGGCGCCGATCGCCGGCGAGGTGGCCAAGGTGCAGATCCAGCCGGGCGAGCTGGCGCCGCAGGGCTTTCCGGTCGTCACGCTGGTCAACCTGGCCGACACCTGGGCGGTGCTGCAGGTGCGCGAAGACGAGATGAGCGCCTTCACGATGGGCAGCGCCCACAACGGCCAGGTGCCGGCGCTGAAGACCGAGCTGGTCTTCAAGGTCAGCTCGATCGCGGTGCTGCCCGATTTCGCCACCTGGCGCGCGGCGCGCCCGGGCGGCACCGACCTGCGCACCTTCGAGATCCGCCTGCGGCCGGCGCAGGTGCCGCCCGGCCTGCGGCCCGGCATGAGCGTGGTCTTCGCGCCGCAGTGATCGTGGCCGGCGACACCCGCGCAGGGCCCGGCGGCTTGGCCGCGGTGGTGGCGCGCGAGTGGCGGCGCCTGCGCGCCGACCTGTGGGATCTCGGCATGCTGAGCTGGATCCCGCTGCTGCTGTGTGGCCTGACCTGGTGGATCTTCAGCGCCGGCGTGGCGCGCGACCTGCCGATCGTCGTGATCGACCGCGATGGCTCCAGCCTGTCGCGCTCGCTGATGCGCATGCTGGACGAGTCGCCTGGTATTCGCGTGGCGGCGCAGGTGGCGACAGAAGGCGAGGCGCAGCGCCTGCTGCGTGAGCGCGAGGCGTTTGGCATCGTGCTGATCCCGTCTGGCCTGCAGCGCGAGCTGGGCAACGGCCGCAGCGCTTCTGTGCAGTGGTTCTACAACGGCCAGTTTTCGGCCCATGTGGGTGGCCTGAGCCGCGATGTGCGCACGGTCGTGGCCACGCTGTCGGCGGGCGCCGAGCTGACCGGGCGTGAAAAGCGCGGTGCGTCGGTCAAGCAGGCGACCGTGGCCTACGAGCCGATCCGCATCCGGCTGGTGACGCTGTTCAACGAGAACGCGAACTACGAATCGTTCCTGGCGCTGGCGGTGATCCCGTCGCTGTTGCAGGCTTTTGTCGCCCTGGCAGCCATCACCGCGATCGGCCGCGAGCTGAAAGCCGGCACGGTGCCGCAGTGGCTGGCGGCGGCCGGCGGGCGCTGGGGCCCGGCGCTGGCCGGCAAGCTGGCCATTCCGGCCGCTGCGTTTGCGGTGCAGGCGCTGCTGTACCTGGTGTTCTTCACCGCGGTGCGGGGCTGGGCGATCGAGGGCAGCGCGGGCATGGTGGTGGCCGGGCTGGCGCTGCTGATCGCAGCCTACCTGGGGCTGGGCACCTTGATGATCGCGGCGACCTTGAACCTGCGGCTGGCGCTGTCGGTGGCGGCGTTCGTCACCGCGCCGGCCTTCGCGTTCTCGGGCCAGGGCTTTCCGCTGGTGGCGATGCCGGCGGCCGCGCGGGCCTGGGCCGAGGCCTTGCCGCTGACGCACTACCTGCAGCTGCAAAGCCGGCATTGGCTGGCCGGCGCGCCGGCGGGCTATGGCGTGAACGACGCGCTGGTGCTGGCGGGCTTTGCGGGGGTGTCGCTGGTGCTGGGGTTTCTGCTGCTGAGCCGCCGGGCCGAGGCGCCAGCGGCGTGGGGCCGCACATGAAGGCGCTGCGCGAACTGGCCCGGGCGTTCGTGGCCACCTGGCGGGCGATGTTGTCTGACAGCGCGGCGCTGACGCTGTTGTTCGCCGGCGGCATCGTCTACTCGTTCTTCTACCCGCTGCCGTATGCAAAAGAGAGCGTGCAGCGGGTGCCGGTGGCGGTGGTCGACCAGGACCACAGCGCGCTGTCGCGCCAGATCACCCGCTATGCCTCGGCGCACCCGTCGATCAGCGTGATCGCGGTCACGCCCGACCTTCGCGACGCGCAAGACCTGATCTGGCGCAACGAGGCGGCGGGCATGCTGTTCATCCCGGCCGGGCTGCAAAGCAAGGTGGCGGCCGGCCGCGCGGCCGAGGTCGAGGTGGCTGGCAACGGCGTCTACATGATGCTGAACAAGGCCGCGCTGAACGGCTTCGCCCAGGCCGTGGGCACGGTGTCGGCCGGGATCGAGATCAAGCGCCTGTCGGCCACGACGCCGTCGGGCGCGCAGGCCCAGGCGCAGCGCTCGCCGCTGGGCCTGAACCCGGTCGCGCTGTTCAATGTGCGTGAAGGCTACGGCGCCTATGTGGTGCCGGCGGCGGCGGTGCTGATCATCCAGCAGACGCTGCTGCTGGCGGTGACGCTGATGTTCGGCACCTGGGCCGAGCGGGGCCACTTTCCGGTCCGGCGCAGCGCGGCGGGCTACGCCGGCATGTTGTGCGCCATCGCCTGCGTGCCGCTGATCAACAGCCTGTACTACTTCGGCTTCGTCTTCTGGTGGCAGGACTACCCGCGCGGCGGCAACTTCGGCGGGCTGCTGACGTTCACGCTGCTGTTCGCCTTCACGGTGGCGGCCTACGCGATCATGGTCGGCAACCTGTTCCGCTCGCGTGAGCGCAGCGCGCAGCTGCTGCTGTGCACCGCGATGCCGGTGATGTTTCTCTCGGGCGTCACCTGGCCGGTCGAGGCCTTGCCGCCGGCGCTGCAGGCCTTGCGCTGGCTGGTCCCGTCGACGCCCGGCATCCAGGGCCTTGTGGCGTTGAACCAACTGGGCGCCGACCTGGGCGAGGTGGCGGTGGAGGCCGCGGGCCTGGGTGGGCTGCTGGTGGCCAGCGTCGGGCTCGGCCTGTGGCGCTGGCGGCGCGTGGCCCGCGCCGAGGCTCACCGCCAGCGGCGCGCGGCCAGCCCTCCGGCGGCCAGGCCGGCGGCGAACAAGGCATAGGTCAGCGCCCGGCCACGCTGCGACAGCCGGTGCGCGTCGCCCGGCGCCGAGTGCGCGGGCACGAGCGCCAGGTCGGCCACCGCCGCCAGCGCCGCGACACCGGCCGCGCCGGCCATCAACCCGGCGGGCGAGGGCGGCGGCTGGCGCCGGCACACCGCCTCGTCATAGACAGCGGCCCAGAACACCGAGCTGCCGGCGTGCACCGCGGCACCGAGCGCGGTGTGCCGCGGGTGAGCGGTGTCCAGCCGCAGGGCTCGGCCGGGGCGCAACCGGTGGCTCACGGCGTTGAACGGGGCCGCGGCGCTGCCGGCCTCGGCGTGGCCGCGCAGGGCCAGTGCGGCCATCGACAGCAGGCTGGCCATCGCGCCCAGCGGCAAGATGCTGCCGGCGCGGTGGCGCAGGCGTTGGCGAAGGCTGGTCATCGGCGGAACTCCAGGATCGATGGGCGGCTTGACAGGCATGCCGGCGGTGGAGCAAAGCGTGTGCCGCCCCAGCCGGCCCCGCCCACGCCGGGGGCTGCCCGCAACGGCATCGTGTGTAAAGAAGTTCGCCACGGCTGGCGGCGCCCCGCCGCGTATGCGCCATTCATCAGCAACCGACACGCGTGACCAAGCGCCAGCGCGCCCGGTCGGCCCTGGGAAATCTGTCGTTCGCAGACGAAGCCATGCCGCGGCCGCGCTCGCCGCGCTGCCACGCCGTTGTTTTGGGCTCTGAACGCGCCTGCCGGCCACCCCGCCATGCAGCCAGCGGCGCGAGGCTCAGCTCGGTCGTTCTTCGGACGCCGCCGAGGCGTCAACCGCCCGGATGTTCTGAGCCAGGTGACCCTTGGGGCCCTGCACCAGTTCGAATGCGACCTGGCTGCCCTGCTTCAAGGTGCGAAAGCCATCCATCTGGATGGCCGAAAAGTGGGCGAAAACGTCGTCGCCGCCGCCCTGCGGCTCGATGAAGCCAAAGCCTTTGGCGTCATTGAACCATTTGACGGTACCCATCAAGTCCATATCACTACTCCCCGACGCCCTTTGTGGAGGGGCTTGTGCGGCTATTTTTGTGGGCTCGGTTCGGCGCTGTCAATGGCGTGACGCGATGTCCATCATGCGTTCAGCAGACAGGCAACGCTGCCACCCCTGGAGATTAGGGGCAAGCGACGGCGGTTTTTCACTCAATGGCCTGTTGTCGTTTGCGGCGAAGATGGCCGTGCCTCTGTGCTGCCAGGGTCAACTGGCTATACTGATTTCATGCCTTCAAAAGCGCCCAAGCCGCCTGCTTTGCCACCCTCGGTCACACGGCCGGACGAGGGTGAAGGCTCGGTTGTCGCCGAGAAGAAAGCAGCACGGACCAAACCACCCCGGATGTACCAGGTCGTCATGCTCAACGACGACTTCACGCCGATGGAATTCGTCGTGATGGTGCTGCAGGAATATTTCAGGCTTGATCTTGAAGCCGCCACCCTCATCATGTTGAAGATTCACCATGAGGGTCGGGCTGTCTGCGGCGTCTTCTCGAAAGACGTCGCGGCCACCAAGGTCGAGCTGGTGCTCGCCGCTGCGCGTCGCTCGGGACACCCGCTTCAATGCATTATGGAGGCCGCATGATTGCCCAGGAACTTGAAGTCAGCCTGCACATGGCGTTCGTCGA
Organism: Ideonella sp.; assembly: GCF_041914305.1. Taxonomy (NCBI): domain Bacteria; kingdom Pseudomonadati; phylum Pseudomonadota; class Betaproteobacteria; order Burkholderiales; family Sphaerotilaceae; genus Ideonella; species Ideonella sp. Next base: position 15,183 of record NZ_JAYSDQ010000026.1, on the reverse strand, counting down.
GGCGCGCCAGCAGCGGCACGAGTTCATCACCGTCGAGCACCTGCTGCTCGCGTTGTTGGACAACCCTTCTGCGGCCGAAGTGCTGCGCGCCTGCGCGGCGAACATCGAGGACCTGCGCAAGAGCCTGGTCGCGTTCATCCGCGAGAACACCCCCACGGTGGGTGGCACCGAAGAGGTCGACACCCAGCCGACGCTCGGTTTCCAGCGCGTGATCCAGCGCGCGATCATGCACGTGCAGTCCACCGGCGGCGGCAAGAAGGAAGTGACCGGCGCCAACGTGCTGGTCGCGATCTTCGGCGAGAAAGACTCGCACGCCGTCTACTACCTGCATCAGCAGGGTGTCACCCGGCTCGACGTGGTCAATTTCATCGCCCACGGCATCAAGAAGTCCGACCCGCCCGAGCCGCAAAAGGGCAACGAGGGCAGCTCGGGTGACGGCGAGAAGGAAGACGGCGCCGCCGAAGGCAAGGGCTCGCCGCTCGACCAGTTCACCACCAACCTGAACCAGCAGGCCCGCGAAGGCAAGATCGACCCGCTGATCGGCCGCGAAAGCGAAGTCGAGCGCGTCATTCAAGTGTTGTGCCGCCGCCGCAAGAACAACCCGCTGCTGGTCGGCGAGGCCGGCGTGGGCAAGACCGCGATCGCCGAAGGCCTGGCCTGGCGCATCACCGAGGGCGACGTGCCCGAAGTGCTGGCCGATGCCACCGTCTACGCGCTGGACATGGGCGCGCTGCTGGCCGGCACCAAGTACCGCGGCGACTTCGAGCAGCGCCTGAAGGGCGTGCTGAAGCAGCTGAAAGAAAGCCCCAAGTCGATCCTGTTCATCGACGAGATCCACACGCTGATCGGCGCCGGCGCCGCGTCGGGTGGCACGCTGGACGCGAGCAACCTGCTCAAGCCGGCGCTGTCGTCGGGCGCGATGAAGTGCATCGGCGCAACCACCTTCACCGAGTACCGCGGCATCTTCGAGAAAGATGCGGCCCTGTCACGCCGCTTCCAGAAGGTCGACGTGGTCGAGCCGTCGGTCGAGCAGACCGTCGAGATCCTCAAGGGCCTGAAGTCGCGCTTCGAAGAGCACCACAGCGTGAAGTACGCGCTGGGTGCGCTGCAGGCCGCGGCTGAGCTGTCGGCCAAGTTCATCAACGACCGCCACCTGCCCGACAAGGCGATCGACGTGATCGACGAGGCCGGTGCGGCCCAGCGCATCCTGCCCAAGAGCAAGCAGAAGAAGACCATCACCCGCAACGAGGTCGAAGAAATCGTCGCGAAGATCGCGCGCATTCCGCCGGCGTCGGTGTCGAGCGACGACCGCGGCAAGCTCAAGAGCCTGGAGCGTGACCTGAAGAGCGTGGTGTTTGGCCAAGACCCGGCCGTCGACGCACTCTCGGCCGCGATCAAGATGGCCCGCTCGGGCCTGGGCAAATCGGACAAGCCGATCGGCGCCTTCCTGTTCAGCGGCCCCACGGGCGTTGGCAAGACCGAAGTCGCCAAGCAGCTGGCCTACATCCTGGGCATCGAGCTGATCCGCTTCGACATGAGCGAATACATGGAGCGCCATGCGGTGAGCCGGCTGATCGGCGCGCCCCCGGGCTACGTTGGGTTCGACCAGGGCGGCCTGATGACCGAGGCCGTCACCAAGAAGCCGCACGCGGTGCTGCTGCTCGACGAAATCGAGAAGGCCCACCCCGATGTCTTCAACGTGCTGCTGCAGGTCATGGACCACGGCACGCTGACCGACAACAACGGGCGCAAGGCCGACTTCCGCAACGTGATCATCATCATGACCACGAACGCGGGCGCCGAGACGATGAACAAGTCGACGATCGGCTTCACCACCCGGCGCGAGCAGGGCGACGAAATGGGCGACATCAAGCGCCTGTTCACGCCCGAGTTCCGCAACCGGCTCGATGCGATCGTCAGCTTCCGTGCGCTCGACGAAGAAATCATCCTGCGCGTGGTCGACAAGTTCCTGCTGCAGCTGGAGCAGCAACTGGCCGAGAAGAAGGTCGAGGTCACCTTCACCGACGCGCTGCGCAAGCAGCTCGCCAAGAAGGGCTTCGACCCGCTGATGGGTGCGCGGCCGATGCAGCGACTGATCCAGGACACGATCCGCCGCGCGCTGGCCGACGAGTTGCTGTTCGGCCGCCTGGTCGACGGTGGCCGCCTGACGGTCGACGTGGACGCCGAAGGCCACACGCTGCTGGATATCCAGCCGCCGGGCAAGAGCGGCGACAAGCCGACCAAGGCCGAGGCGACGGTGCTGTAAGGCTCAGCGACCGTCCGTCAACACAAAACCCGGCGCCGCCGTGCTCGCAAGAGCCGGCGGCGCTTCGCTTTCGTCCTTCAGCGCGACGCCGGTGAGCTGGCGCGCGCGCGCCGCGTTGAGCAGCCAGGCGGCGCGGTTCGCCGCGTCGTCGTACGGCAGGCCTTCGGGCCGGATGTTCGAGATGCAGTTGCGCTCGGCGTCGGTGCGCCCGGGCCGCGGCGCCCAGGTCAGGTACAGGCCCAGGCTGTCGGGCGAGCTGAGGCCGGGCCGCTCACCGATCATCACCAGCACCGCCGACGCTTGCAGCAGCGCGCCGATCTCGTCACCGATGGCCACGCGGCCCTGGTGGACCAGCACGACCGGCGCCAGCGACCACGGCGGGTTGGCGCCGCGCAGCAGGGGCAGCAGCGCAGCCAGCAAAGGCACGGCGTGCCGCTCGACGGCCAGGGCCGACAAACCGTCTGCGATCACCAGCGCCAGGTCGCTGGCCATGGCCGGCCCCCGCAAGGCGGCGGCAGAGGCTTCGTCCAGCCGCCGCCCAAGGTCTGGCCGCTGCAGGTAGGTGGGGCGGTCGGTGGCCGCGCTGCGCGCCACCTGGGTCGGCAACCCCAGCGCCTGGATGGCCTGGGCGGTGCCATCGGCATCGAAGCTGCGGTGCACGGCGTCGCGCGCCTGGGCGTGCGCCAGCTGGAACGCGAGCTGCGGCGCGGTCGGCAGGCTGGTGCCGCTGCGCCCGAGCGCGATGCGCGCGGGCGTGAAGCGCCGCAGGGTCGACCAGGGGTTGGGGACAACGGTCGGCTTCACGGCGGTGGCAGCAGGTGGGCGAAGCCGGCCGGCATGGCGTCGGCCAGCTGGTTGGGGCGGCGCGGGTCGAACACGCCCATGCGCTGCAGCCAGGCTTCGAACTCGGGCGCCGGCTGCAGGCCCAGCACGCGCCGCGCGTACAACGCGTCGTGGAACGAGGTGGTCTGGTAGTTCAGCATCACGTCGTCGGAGCCGGGGATGCCCATGATGAAGGTGACCCCCGCCACGCCCAGCAGCGTCAGCAGCACGTCCATGTCGTCCTGGTCGGCCTCGGCGTGGTTGGTGTAGCAGATGTCGCAGCCCATCGGCAGGCCGAGCAGCTTGGCGCAGAAATGGTCTTCGAGCCCGGCGCGGATGATCTGCTTGCCGTCGAACAGGTATTCGGGCCCGATGAAGCCGACCACGCTGTTGACCAGCAGCGGCTTGAAGCGCCGCGCCACGGCGTAGGCGCGGGCCTCGATCGTCTGCTGGTCGCAGCCGTGGTGGGCGTTGGCCGACAGCGCGCTGCCCTGGCCGGTTTCGAAGTACATGACATGGCCGCCGCGTTGGCCGTCGTCGTCGAACACGCGGCCGCGCTGCAGGCTGAGCGCCGCCTCGCGGGCCTCGGCCAGCAGGGCCAGGTCGATGCCGAAGCTGCGGTTGGTGGCCTCGGTGCCGCCGATCGACTGGAACACCAGGTCGACCGACGCGCCGCGCTCGATCGCCTGCAGGGTGTTGGTCACATGCGTCAGCACGCAAGACTGGGTGGGGATCTCGTACTGCGCGATCACCGCGTCCAGCATCTGCAGCAGGCGCATCACCTGCGGCACGTTGTCGGTCGCGGGGTTGATGCCGATCACCGCGTCGCCGCTGCCGTAGAGCAGGCCGTCCAGCACGCTGGCGGCGATGCCGGCGGGGTCGTCGGTCGGGTGGTTGGGCTGCAGCCGGGTCGACAGGCGGCCGGGCAGGCCGATGGTGCTGCGAAAACGGGTCTGCACCTGGCACTTGCGCGCGACGAGGATCAGATCCTGGTTGCGCATCAGCTTGGACACGGCGGCCACCATCTCGGGCGTCAAGCCCGGCGCGAGCGCGCGCAGCGTGTCGCTGTCGGCCGTGTCGGACAACAGCCAGTCGCGCAGGCCGCCGACGGTCAGGCTGGCCACCGGGGTGAAGGCTGCCGCATCGTGGCCGTCGATGATCAGCCGGGTGACCTCGTCGGTCTCGTAGGGGACGATGGCCTCTTGCAGAAACTGCGTCAGCGGCAGGTCGGCCAGTGCCATCTGCGCGGCGACGCGCTCTTGCGCGGACTGCGCCGCCACGCCGGCCAGGTGGTCGCCCGAGCGCTCGGGCGAGGCCCGCGCCAGCAGGGTGGCGAGGCTGTCGAACTGGTAGGTCTGAACGCCGATGCGGTGCTGGAAAGCGGGCATGTGGGGCCTGGGCGCGCGGCCGATCTCACGCGGCAGACTGCAGTGTGCCCCCGGTGGCCTGGGCCCGCCCGGTCAGCCTGAAATAGGCGTAGCCGAGCAGGCCGAGGGCGAAGAACAGCCCGGCGACCAGCAGGTTGTAATAGACCATCGTCACCAGGCACACCACCGCGGCGGCCAGCGCAAACGCGGGGAAATAGGGGTACAGCGGCGCGCGGAACGGCCGCACCATGCCGGGCTCGCTGCGGCGCAGTTTGAACAGGCTGGCCATGCTGACGATGTACATCACGATCGCGCCGAACACGCTCATCGTCACGATGTTGGCGGTCAGCGTCTGGCCGCCGAACGAAACGAGCTCGTCGCTGAAGATCGCGACGATGCCCACCACGCCGCCGGCGAGGATGGCCCAGTGCGGCGTGTGAAAGCGCGGGTGCACCCGGCCCAGCACACCGGGCAGCACGCCGGCGCGGGCGAGCGCAAAGATCTGCCGCGAGTAGCCGAGGATGATGCCGTGGAACGAGGCGATCAGGCCGAACAACCCCAGCCACACCAGCATGTGCAGCCAGCCGCTTTGCTCGCCGACGATGATCTTCATCGCCTGCGGCAGCGGGTCGTTGATGTTGGCGAGCTTGGTCCAGTCGCCAGCGCCGCCGGCGAACAGCATCACGCCCGCGGCCAGCGCCAGCAGCGTCAGGATGCCGGCGATGTAGGCGATCGGGATCGATCGCTTCGGGTCTTTCGCCTCTTCGGCCGCCATCGCAACACCCTCGATCGCCAGGAAGAACCAGATCGCAAACGGAATGGCGGCGAACATGCCCGGGATCGACGCGGCGCTGAAGCCGTCTTGCCCCGACCAGCCACCCTTGGCGAAGTTGGCGATCGAGAAGCCGGGCGCCACGACACCCATGAAGACCAGCAGCTCGAAGATCGCGACCACGGTGATGAACAGCTCGAAGCTGGCCGCGATCTGCACGCCGGCGATGTTCAGCGCCATGAACACGACATAGGCGCCGACGGCCGCGAGCTTGGGGTCGAGCGCCGGGAACTGCACGTTCAGGTAGGCGCCGATCGCCAGCGCGATCGCTGGCGGCGCGAAGACGAACTCGACCAGCGTCGCGAAGCCGGCCACGTAGCCGCCGGTCGGGCCAAAGGCGCGCCGGCTGTACTCGAACGGGCCGCCGGCGTGCGGGATCGACGTGGTCAGCTCGGTGAAGCTGAAGATGAAGGTGGCGTACATCAGCGCGATGAAGCCCGCGGTGATCAGAAAGCCCAGCGTGCCGGCCGAGGCCCAGCCGTAGCTCCAGCCGAAATACTCGCCCGAGATCACCAGCCCGACGGCGATGCCCCAGAGTTGCCAGGTGCCCAGCGACTTGTTCAGGGCTGGGCGAGGGGTGGTGGGGTCCATGCAGTCCTCCAAGCAGGTTGGGGCAACCATGTGGCCTGGCCTTTGCTTGGACCCGGTCACGGCGGTGGGGGCAAGGGTACGGGTGCTGGCAACTTGAGCGTTATCGAGAATCGGCAAACTTCATGAGCACGATCGGCGCGCACGATGCACCGGCTTGGAGAGCGGGCTGGCAACACCAGTCGCTGTTGGCCCACGATGTGGACGAGCACGCCGCGCGCTTGAGCGGTTGGCAGCAGCGGTACGACCAGTTGACGGCTGGCGCATTTGTCGGCCGCCTCGATCAGCTGTCGACCGGCGGCGCGCAGGTGTTTCGCGAGCGCACCAGCCAGGCCTTGCGCCAGCGCTGCGAGGTGTGGCCGGGGGCGGTGTGGTGCGGCATCACGGCGGTGCAAGACGGCTCGCGCATCGATGGCCGGTTGGTCGGCGAGCACGGGGTGATGGTGTGCGGGCAGGCGGCGCGGTTCGAGCTGGTCAGCCCGGCCGGGCACGACATCCTGGGTGTGGTGATCGACCGCGCCGCGCTGCAGCGGCACGCGCAGGCGACCGGCATGGCCATCGCCTGGCCGATGGTGGACCGGGCGCCGTGGCTGCAGGTCACGGGCCCGCAACGCCGGCTGGCGCAGGCGCGCCTGCGGGCGGTGCTGGCGCTGGCCGGGGCGGCCGATGATGCCCACCGGCAGGCCGCTGCGGCCGTGGGCAGCCTTGAAGAGGCCTTGCTCGACGCGGTGGTCGATCTGCTCGAACGCCCGGCCGAGCCCGAGGCCGTGCGCTGCAACGCCACCGCCCGCCGCCACGTGGTGCAGCAGGTGCACGAGTGGATCGCCGAGAACCCGGCGGCGGTGCCCAGCGTGCCGCAGCTGTGCGCGCGGCTGCACATCAGCCGCCGCACGCTGCAATACGCATTCGAGGCGGAAACCGCGATGAGCCCGAAGGCCTACTTGCGCAGCATTCGGCTGAACGGTGCGCGGCGCGCGTTGCGTGGCGGGTGGGGCACGACCTCGGTGCGCGAGGCCGCGGCAGCGTGGGGTTTCTGGAACCTGAGCCAGTTCGCCAGCGACTACCGGCACCAGTTTGGCGAGCGGCCGTCGGACACGCTGCTGCGCGCGTCCGCGTGGGGGCTTCAGCCGGCGGGAGACTGCCGAAAGTAGCCGGCGAACAGGGCGTACAGGGCCGGGTGTTCGGCGCGCATTGCGCCCGGCGCGACGAAGAACGCCTCGACGGCCACGGCGAAGAATTCTTCCACCGCTTCGGCGCCGTAGGGGTCGAGCACGGTGTCTTCGTCGCCGGCGTCGATGCGGTCGGCAAAGCGCTCGTACTCAGCGTCGATGCAGGCGATCCACGCCTCGCGGGCGGCGTCGGTCGGCAGCAGCGGCACGCCGTCGGCGGCCCCATCGGCCATGTCCAGCACGTGCGCGAATTCGTGGATCACCACGTTGTAGGCCAGCTCGGCCGATTCGCCCGCCGTCAGCACGTCGGCCCAGGCCAGCATCACCGGCCCGCCTTCCATCGCCTCGCCGGTGAGCACCTCGTCGTACTGGTGCACCACGCCGTCTTCGTCCATCACCTCGCGCGCGGCCACCACCTCGTCGGCGTGGACGACGATGCCGACGAAACCGTCGTAGGCCTCCAGGCCCAGCTTCAGGATCGGCAGGCAGGCCTGGGCGGCAATCGCCACCGCCATCTCGTCGGTCACCTGCATGCCCTGCGCGCCGTGGAATTCCTTGCGCGACAGGAACAGGCTGCTCAGCGTGCGCAACGCCTGCTGGTCTTCAGCCGAGCGCGCGGCGATGAAAGGGTACGCGGCGAGGATCGTCGCCCACAGCTCGTCGGGGATCGCGTGGCGCTCGAGGGCGCGTGTCTCGCGCCAGCGCGACACGCGGCGCAGCAGGCGGGGCAGCACCATCGTGTCAGGCCGCTTCAGGCGCCAGGCGCGTGAAGCCCTGGGCCGACCAGCGCAACACCTCGGCCCGCGGCGATGGGCCGTGGTCGCAGTCCCAATCGCTCAGCACGTGGCGCACCCAGCCTTCGGCGCGTTGCTCGCTTTGCGGGCGGTGCGTGTGGCCGTGGACCAGCGTCTTCGCGCCGGCTTGCGCGAGCCACTGCTGGGCCAGCCCGGGGTCGGCATCGGCATAGGTGATCGGCTGCGCGCGTTGCTGGTGTTCGCGGCTGGCGGCGCGCATCTGCGCACCGATGGCCTGGCGCTCGGCCAGTGGCTTGGCCAGAAAGGCCTGTTGCCACGCCGGTTGCCGCACCTGGGCGCGAAACTGCTGATAGGCGGTGTCGTCCAGGCACAGCGCGTCGCCGTGGCTCAGCAGTACCGGCTCGGGCGAGACCCCTGGCGCATGCAGCGCCACCGGGTCGGGCAGGTCGACGGCGCCGGTGGCTTCGAAGAACGCCGCCCCCAGCAGGAAATCGCGGTTGCCGCGCATCACATACAACGGCCGCTGCCGGGCCGAGGCCGCCAGCAGGCCGACACATTCGGCTTCGAAGGGCAGGGCTGCGGCATCGTCGCCCACCCAGGCCTCGAACAGGTCGCCGAGGATGAACAGCGCATCGGCGCGCGTGGTTGCCAGGTACTGCTGCAGCGCGGACAGGGTCTGCGGCAGATCGGGGCTCAGGTGCAGGTCTGAAATGAAATCCACCGTCCGGGTGGACGGTGGCAACTCGATCCGCGGCAGCACAGGCTCAGGCGATCTCGACGGCCTTGTCGATCGTCACCGCTTCGAGCGGCACATCGTCGTGGAAGCCCTTGGTGCCGGTGCGCACCTTCTCGATCGTGTCGACCACATCCTGGCCGGCCACGACCTTGCCGAACACGCAGTAGCCCCAGCCGCTGGCCGACTCGGCGGTGAAGTTCAGGAAGCCGTTGTCCTTGGTGTTGATGAAGAACTGCGAGGTGGCCGAGTGCGGCGCATTGGTGCGCGCCATCGCCACGGTGTACTTGTCGTTCTTCAGGCCGTTGTTGGCTTCGTTCTGGATCGGCGCGTCGGTGGGCTTTTGCTTCATGTCGGGCGTCATGCCGCCGCCTTGCACCATGAAACCCTTGATGACACGGTGGAACACGGTGCCGTCGTAGTGGCCCTTCTTCACGTACGACAGGAAGTTGGCCACGCTTTGCGGGGCCAGTGCGTCGTCGAGTTCGAGGCGGATCACGCCTGCGCTGGTGGTCAGTTCTACGGTCTTGGTCATGTTTACTCCAACGTCGCTTTCTTGATGATGACGGGCTGCACCGGGACGTTCTGGTGCGGGCCCTTGGCTTTGGTCTCGACAGCTTTGATCTTCTCGACCACATCGGTGCCGGCAATCACCTTGCCGAACACCGCGTAGCCTTCGCCGTCGCGCGAGTTCGGCTGGTCGAGGAAGACGTTGTCGTTGACGTTGATGAAGAACTGCGAGGTGGCCGAGTTCGGCACCATCGTGCGCGCCATCGCCACGGTGTACTTCACGTTGGACAGGCCGGTGCGGCTTTCCAGCGGGATCGGCGCGCGGGTCGGCTTCTCGCTCAGGTCGGGCTTCATGCCGCCGCCCTGGATCATGAAGTTCTCGATCACGCGGTGGAAGATCGTGCCGTCATAGTGACCGGCCTTCACGTATTGCACGAAGTTGTCGACGGTCTTGGGCGTCTTGTCCTTGTACAGCTCGAGCACGATGTCGCCCATGCTGGTGGACAACCGCACCTTCGGCCCGGCGGCGGCCGGAGCGCCCGAGGCAGGGGCTTCGGGTGCGGTCGTGCCTTGGGCCTGCGCGGGCAGCGTGGCCAGTGCGCCGAGCGCAAGGCTCAGGCCGAGCAGGCAGCTGCGGCGGCCCAGGCCGCGAAAGATAGTGGATGCCCCGGTGGCAGTCGATGTCACGTCAAAAGTCTCCTTGGCTATACTCAGACGATTCTAGCGACCCCCGCACAACGGGCGTTCGGCTACTGCAGCCCACCGCTTCCCCGGCGACGCCACCGCGCCCGTTGATCACCCTCGTTGATGGCCCTGCGCATCTACAACACCCTGACCCGTCGGGTCGAAGACTTCGTCCCCATCGAGCCTGGGCATGCCCGCATGTACGTGTGCGGCATGACCATCTACGACCTGTGTCACATGGGCCACGCGCGCATGATGATGGCCTTCGACGTGGTCTACCGCTGGCTCCAGGCCAGTGGTTACCAGGTCACCTATGTGCGCAACATCACCGACATCGAAGACAAGATCATCCGGCGTGCGGTCGAGCGGGGCATCAGCATCCGCGGGCTGACCGACGAAATGATCTCGGCGATGCGGCAAGACCTGGGCGCCATCGGCGCCGCGCCGCCCACGCATGAGCCGCGCGCCACCGAATACGTGCCGCAGATGCTGTCGATGATCGGCACGCTTGAGCAAAAAGGCCTGGCCTACCGTGCGAGCAATGGCGACGTGAACTTCGCCGTGCGCAAGTTCCCGGGCTACGGCAAGCTCAGCGGCAAGTCGATCGACGACCTGCAAGCCGGCGCCGGCCTGGCCGACCGCGACCTGAAATCGAAGGCACAGGCCGAAGGCAAGCAAGACCCGCTCGACTTCGTGCTGTGGAAAGCCGCCAAGCCCGAGGAGCCGGCCGACGCCAAGTACGACGGCGCCTACGGCCCCGGCCGCCCGGGCTGGCACATCGAGTGCTCGGCGATGAGCTGCGCCGTGCTCGGCGAGCGCTTCGACATCCACGGCGGCGGCATGGACCTTCAGTTCCCGCACCACGAAAACGAGATCGCGCAGAGCGAAGGCGCGCTGGGCCACCCGTTCGTCAACTACTGGCTGCACAACGGGTTCCTCAACGTCGACAACGAGAAGATGTCGAAGTCGCTTGGCAACTTCTTCACCATCCGCGACGTGCTGCAGCGCTACGACGGTGAGACGCTGCGCTTCTTCATGCTGCGCACGCACTACCGCAGCCCGTTCAACTTCAGCGACGCCAACCTCGACGATGCGCGCAGCGCGCTGCGGCGCCTCTACACCGCGCTCGAGGCCGGTGGCTCGCCGCAAGACAACGCAGCGATCGACTGGCAGCAGCCGGCTGCTGCGGCCTTCAAGGCCGCGATGGATGACGACTTCAACACGCCCGGTGCGATGGCCGTGCTGTTCGAGCTGGCGGGCGAAGTCAACCGCAGTGGCTCGACCGAAGCGGCGCGCACGCTGCGCGCGCTGGCCGGCACGCTGGGCGTGCTGCAGCAGGTGCCCACCACCTACCTGCGCGCGGGCTCGGGCCTGAGCGAAGCGGCGATCAACGAGCGCATCGAGGCGCGCAACGCCGCCAAGAAGGCCCGCGATTTCGCCGCCGCCGACCGCATCCGCGACGAGTTGCTGGCCGCTGGCGTGATGCTGAAAGACACGCCGCAAGGCACCACCTGGGTCAAGGCTTGATGAAGTCTCAGCGCGAACTTCGACAGCCCGCCTTTGGCGCGGCGCCTCAAGGCCTTCGGGCGGCGGGGCAGCACTGAGATGGCCACCAAGGTGAATCCGGCGGGAGTCACGCCGGACTACTGGGACGACGCCTGCAAACACCTCGCCAAGCGCGACCGGGTGATGAAGAAGCTGATCCCGCAGTTCGGCGAAGCGCGCCTGCAAAGCCGCGGTGATGCGTTCACCACGCTGGCCCGCTCGATCGTCGGCCAGCAGATCTCGGTCAAGGCGGCGCAGTCGGTGTGGGACAAGTTCGCCGCCGTTGTCGGGGGCCCGTCCACCCGCCTGGCACCCAACGACGTGCTGGCGTTGGACGCGCTGACGCTGCGCGGCGTGGGCCTGTCGGCCCGCAAGGCCGAGTACCTCACCGACCTCGCCCACCACTTTGCCGACGGCACCGTGCACGTCAAGCAGTGGCAGCAGATGGACGATGAGGCGATCATTGACGAACTCGTCGCCATCCGGGGCATCGGCCGCTGGACGGCCGAGATGTTCCTGATCTTCCACCTGATGCGCCCGAACGTCCTGCCGCTGGACGATCTGGGCCTGCTCAAGGGTATTTCCTTGAGCTATTTCAGCGGTGAACCGGTGTCGCGCGCCGAAGCGCGCGAGTTGGGTGAGGGCTGGGCACCATACCGCTCGGTCGCCACCTGGTATCTCTGGCGCAGCCTCGATCCGCTGCCCGTCGAGTACTGACCTGCGAGAATCAACCGATGAGCAAACGCCACTTCCTGGAATTCGAACAGCCGATCGCCGAGCTCGAGTCGAAGATCGAAGAACTGCGCTACGTGCAGAACGAGTCGGCCGTCGACATCTCTGAAGAAATCGAGCGGCTGGACAAGAAGAGCCTGCAGCTCACGAAGGACATCTACACCCAGCTGAACCCCTGGCAGGTGACGCAGATCGCGCGCCACCCGCAGCGGCCCTATACGCTGGACTACGTCAACGAGATCTTCACCGAATTCCAGGAACTGCACGGCGACCGTGCGTTCGCCGATGACCAGTCCATCGTCGGCGGCTTGGCCCGTTTCAACGGCCAGGCCTGCATGGTGATCGGCCAGCAAAAAGGCCGCGACACGAAGGAGCGCGGCTTGCGCAACTTCGGCATGCCGCGCCCCGAGGGCTACCGCAAGGCGCTGCGCCTGATGAAGCTGGCCGAGAAGTTCGGCCTGCCGGTGTTCACCTTCGTCGACACGCCGGGCGCTTACCCGGGCGTGGGCGCCGAAGAGCGCGGCCAGTCCGAAGCGATCGGCCGCAACATCTTCGAGATGGCACAACTCGAAGTGCCGATCATCACCACCATCATCGGCGAGGGCGGCTCGGGCGGCGCGCTGGCCATCAGCGTGGGCGACCAGGTGCTGATGCTGCAGTTCTCGGTCTACTCGGTGATCTCGCCCGAAGGCTGTGCGTCGATCCTGTGGAAGACGGCCGAGCGCGCGTCCGACGCCGCTGACGCGCTGGGCATCACCGCGCACCGCCTGAAGGCGCTGGGCCTGATCGACAAGATCGTCAACGAGCCGGTGGGCGGCGCCCACCGCGACCCGAAGCAGATGGCCGCGCAGCTCAAGCGTGGCCTGGTCGACGCGCTGCGCCAGGTGGCCGACCTCAACACCGCCGAGCTGCTGGCCCGTCGCTACGAACGCCTCAAGAGCTACGGCCGCTTCAACGACACGACGGCGCGCTGAATGGCGCACCCGGTGACGGCGCGCCGTCACCACCCGCCGTGCGGGTGGCGCGGCCACTCGGGAGCGGCCCTGCGCCGGCCGCACTCGCGCTGACGGTGCCGGCTGTGGATCGCGTCGTGGCCGTGGCCGCCAGCGGCGGCCGAGATTCCACCGCGTTGCTGCACGCCACCGCGCGCGCAGCGCAGGGGCAGGGCGCCCACGTGGTGGCGCTGCATGTGCACCACGGCCTGAACCCGGCCGCCGACAGCTGGCAACAACACCTGCAACGGCAGTGCGCGCGCTGGGCCCGTGCGGGCCTGCCGGTGCGCTTGTCCACGATGAGATTGAGCGGCGCGCCGGCGCGCGGCGAAAGCATCGAAGCCTGGGCGCGGCGCGGTCGCTACACCGCGCTGGCGCAGATGGCGCACGAGGCCGGGGCGCAGGTGGTCCTGCTGGCCCATCACCGGCGTGACCAGGCCGAGACGTTGCTGCTCCAGGCATTGCGCGGCGCCGGCCCGGCTGGCCTGGCTGCGATGCCGCGTGAGGCCGAGCGCGAGGGCCTGCTGTGGTGCCGGCCGTGGCTCGACCAGCCGGCCGAGGCGATCGCCGCCTATGTGGCGCGATACCGGCTCACCCACATCGACGACGACAGCAACCAGGACACGCGTTTCGACCGCAACCGACTGCGACACGATGTCTGGCCGGCCTTGCTGGCCGCGTTTGCCCACGCCGAAGCGGCGCTGGCACAGTCGGCCCGGTTGTCGCAGCAGGCGGCGGCGCTGGTGGACGAGGTGGCGCACGCTGATCTCGCGGCGCTGCGGGGCGAGCCGGGCGCCGGGATCATCGTGGCGGCGTGGAAGGCGTTGTCGCCGGCCCGCCAGGCCGCGGTGCTTCGCCATTGGTTGCGGCCGTCCGCCGAAGAGGGCGTTCGCGAGACGCTGATCGAGCGGCTGCTGCTCGAGCTGCCACATGCCCGCGCGTCGCGTTGGCCGATGGGCGCGGCGTGCGAGCTGCGGCTGTACCGAGGGCGCCTGACCCTGTCGAGCCTGGCGCCGCCCAACGCTGCGACCGCTGCGACCACCACACCCAATGCAGCGCCGATCCGGCTCGACCAGCCCGGCCAGTTCGCGCTGCCCGCCTGGGGCGGCACGCTCGAGCTGGCGGTGGTGGCGCAGGGCGGCGTGCCACGCGCGCTGCTGGCCCAGGCTGGCTTGCGCGAGCGCCTGCCCGGTGACCAGTTCCAGCGCGCTCCGCGCAGCACCGCCCGCAGCCTGAAAAAGCAGTTCCAGGCGGTCGGCGTGCCGGCCTGGCAGCGGGGCGGCCCGATCGTGGCCACGGCGAACCAGCTGATCTTCGTGCCCGGCCTCGGCATCGATGCCCGGGCATGGGCCGCCCCGGGCGAGCCGCAGCTGGCGATCCACTGGAAACCGGCCACCCGGGTGTAGCCTTCGCCCCACGCGAAGCCCGGTTTTCTTGTTGGTGACGTGTCAGCGATTGCTGCAGCGCAGCAGCTAAACTGGGTCGGTTTGCGCCGTTGCTTTTGCGGTGGCGCTGCGGCCGCAGCCCTGCGGCACTCCCGGTTGTGAAACTCCAGCGAGCACTCTCGACAAGGCCATGGCACTGATTGTTCACAAGTACGGCGGCACCTCGATGGGGTCGACCGAGCGCATTCGCAACGTGGCCAAGCGGGTCGCCAAATGGGCGCGTGCCGGCCACCAGATGGTGGTGGTGCCCTCGGCCATGAGCGGCGAAACCAACCGCCTGCTGGGCCTGGCCAAAGAGGTTGCGCCGGCCAGCCACAGCCCGGCCGTGCTGCGCGAGATGGACATGATCGCCTGCACCGGCGAGCAGGTCTCGGTGGGACTGCTGTCGCTGGCCCTGCAGGCCGAAGGCATGGAAGCCGTCAGCTACAACGGCTGGCAGGTGCCGATCAAGACCGATTCGTCGTTCACCAAGGCGCGCATCCAGAGCATCGACGATGCCCGCGTGCGGGCCGACCTGGCCGGTGGCAAGGTGGTCATCATCACCGGCTTCCAGGGCGTCGACGAAGACCTCAACATCACCACGCTGGGGCGTGGCGGCTCGGACACCTCTGCCGTGGCGGTGGCCGCCGCGATGAAGGCCGACGAGTGCCTGATCTACACCGACGTGGACGGCGTCTACACCACCGATCCGCGCGTGGTGCCC
The DNA here is from genome assembly GCF_041914305.1 of Ideonella sp. Taxonomy (NCBI): domain Bacteria; kingdom Pseudomonadati; phylum Pseudomonadota; class Betaproteobacteria; order Burkholderiales; family Sphaerotilaceae; genus Ideonella; species Ideonella sp. Next base: position 40 of record NZ_JAYSDQ010000026.1, on the reverse strand, counting down.
GAGGCGCGCCGCCTGCACACCATCACCTTCGAAGAGATGC
>NZ_JAYSDQ010000025.1:0-109887 GCF_041914305.1 Ideonella sp. | reverse complement strand
CGAACCAGCCGTTGCCGATGTGGTACGGCAGGCTCATCGAGGTGTAGCGGATGCGGGTCGGGAACAGCTCGACCAGCATCGCGGCGATCGGGCCGTAGACCATCGTCACGTAGATCACCAGCAGCGCCAGGATCAGCACGATCTTGACCTTGTCGATCTTCGCCGGGTCGGCCTTCGTCGGGTAGCCGGCGGCCTTCAGCGCGTCGCCCACCACCTTCTTGAACTCGCCGTCCTTCTTCTTGATCTCGTCGGGGGTCAGCCCGACGTGGGTGAAGCTCTCAACCACCGTCTCGCCGATGCTGATCTTGGCCACGCCGGTGCCTGCGACGTTGTCATAGCTCACCGAGCCGGCCGACAGCACCTGCTTGGCGATGTCGCACGAACTGACGAACTTGGCCGTGCCGGTCGGGTTGAACTGGAACGAGCACTCCTTCGGGTCAGCGGTGACGGTGACCTTGTTCGCCGCCTGGGCCTTGGCCAGGTCGGGGTTGGCGGCCTCGGTCAGCGCCTTGAACAGCGGGAAGTAGGTCAGCGCGGCGATCAGGCAGCCGGCCATGATGATGGGCTTGCGGCCGATCTTGTCGGACAGCGCGCCGAACACGATGAAGAACGGCGTGCCGATCAGCAGCGACACGGCGATCAGGATGTTGGCGGTGGCCGCATCGACCTTCAGCGCGCCGGTCAGGAAGAACAGCGCATAGAACTGGCCGGTGTACCAGACGACGGCCTGGCCGGCGGTCAGGCCCAGCAGCGCCAGGATCACGATCTTCAGGTTGGGCCAGCGGCCGAACGATTCGGTCAGCGGCGCCTTCGAGGTCTTGCCCTCTTCCTTCATCTTCTTGAAGGCGGGCGACTCGTTCATGCTCAACCGGATCCACACGCTGACGGCGAGCAGGAAGATCGAGACCAGGAACGGGATGCGCCAGCCCCAGTCGGCAAAGTCCTTCTCGCCGATCGAGGTGCGCACGCCCAGGATCACGACCAGCGACAGGAACAGGCCCACCGTGGCCGTGGTCTGGATCCACGAGGTGTAGGCGCCGCGCTTGCCATGCGGCGCGTGCTCGGCCACGTAGGTGGCGGCACCACCGTACTCACCGCCGAGCGCCAGGCCCTGCAGCATGCGCAGGCCGATCAGGATGATCGGTGCCGCCACGCCGATCGACGCGTAGCTGGGCAACACGCCAACGATGAAGGTCGACAGGCCCATGATCAAGATCGTCACCAGGAAGGTGTACTTGCGGCCGATCATGTCGCCCAGGCGGCCGAACACGATGGCGCCGAAAGGCCGCACGACGAAGCCGGCCGCGAAGGCCAGCAACGAGAAGATCGTGCGCGAGGCCGGGTCGAGGGCCGAGAAGAACTGGTTGCCGATGATGACGGCCAGGGTGCCGTACAGGTAGAAGTCGTACCACTCGAACACCGTGCCGAGCGAAGAGGCGAAGATGACCTTCTTCTCTTCTTTCGTCATCGGCGTGCTCGCCGCTGCTGCAGTTGCCATGGATGTCTCCTGAGAGATCGTTACGCCACCACCTCGGCGGCGCATGGCGCGACTATCGAAGCCGCCTCTGACCTCGTTCTGACAGCTGGCTGATGCGAAGCTGACAAACTCAGGTGGAACCCTGACAATTCATTGCGCAATGTGGGATGACAACCGCAACCACGGGTAACACCCGAGGTCACCGTGCCGTCACACTGGCGCGTCAGGCCCGGGGCGCTTCAGCCAGCGTCGGCGGCCAGCAGGTCTTCGCGCAGCATCGGCAGCGCGTCCAGGCCCCAGTAGAGCTTGCCCAGCGCCTCGAAGGTCGGCACGCCGAACACGCCGCGGGCGATCGCGGTGTCGGTCAAGGCGCGCAGTTCGGCCTTGACCTCGTCGCTGTCGGGGTCGCGCTCGGGGGCCAGACTGGCTCGCAGCGCGGCCAGGCGCGCCGGGTCGTTGGGGTCGGCACCGTCGGCCTGCCAGACGTGGCGCATCAGCGCCTCGACGATGCGCCGGTTGGGCATCCGCCCGGCCGGGCCGCAGGCCAGCGACAGGCGCAGCAGCGCCAGCGGGTTGAACGGGTGCGGCACCGGGGTGCGCATCGTCGCCAGGCCCAGCTTCCTGGCCAGCCAGTCGACCTGGCGGAAGGTCCATTCACGCTTCGGCTCGATCTCGGCCGGGCCCTTGTGGCCGTGGGCCTTGAGCAGGCCGGCGAACAGCACCGGCCGGTAGTCGACGACATGGCTGCAGCCGACCAGCGCTTCGGGCAACTGCTCGAAGGCCAGGTAGGCGAACGGCGAGATCACGTCGAAGTGAAAGACGATCGGCGTCATGTGGGTTCCTTACGCGCCCTTCTTGGCCTGCGCCTGCCGGCGCGCCGGCAGCAGGCGCCAGACCTGCCGCTTGCCGTCGTCGGCCATCTTGCTCCAGGCGATGATCTCGTCGATCGTGCGGTAGCAGCCTTCGCACCAGCCGGTGCGGTCGTTCATGCGGCACACGCTGGTGCAAGGGGATGGGACACCTGGCCCGGCGGGGGCGGCGGCCGGTCCCCCGACGGGGTCCGGGCTGGCCAAGGGGGGGGCCGGTGGCAGCTCTGCGTTCACGCTTGTTGCACCACATCGGCCACCGGCGCGCCGGTCAGGCGCTCCAGGTCGGCCGGCGCCAGGCGGAAGACACCGTTCGGGTGCCCGGCCGCAGCCCACACCTCGTCGAAGCGGAACAGCTCGCGGTCGATCAGCGTCACCGGCGGTGTCGCATGGCCCACCGGCGCAACGCCGCCGATCGAATAGCCGGTCTTGGCCTTGACGAACTCGGCATCGGCGCGGCCCACCGGGCCCACCAGCGCCGCGACCTTCTTCTCGTCGACCCGCTTGTCGCCCGAGGCGACGACCAGCACCGCCGCGTCGTCGGCCTTGCGGCGGAAGATCACGCTCTTGGCGATCTGCCCGGTCGCCAGGCCCAGTGCCTCGGCAGCCTCCTGGCAGGTGCGCGCGGGCACGTCGAGCCAGCGCGGCGCATGCGGGTGGCCCAGGTCGGCGAGCAGGCGCGTGACCTGGGCAAAGGCTTCGTGCTGTGTGTCGGACGATGAAGATTCGGCAGCCATGGGCGGATTGTCGCCGCGCCACAATGCCCCTGATGAGTGCCACCACGCCCACCGACGCCGACACCGTGATCGCCACCACCCGAGACTGGCTCGAAAAAGCCGTGATCGGCCTGAACCTGTGCCCCTTCGCCAAGGCCGTGCACACCAAGGGCCAGGTGCGCTACGTGGTCAGTGCCGCCGTCGAGCCCGAGGCGCTGCTGCAAGAGCTGCAGCGCGAGCTTCAACACCTGGCCGAGGTCGACCCCGAGCAGACCGACACCACGCTGTTGATCCACCCGCAGGTGCTGCACGACTTTCTCGACTTCAACGACTTCCTGGCCAGCGCCGATGCGCTGCTGGCCGAGATGGGCCTCGAAGGCGAGCTGCAGGTCGCCAGCTTCCACCCGCAGTTCCAGTTCGCCGGCACCGAGCCCGACGACATCTCGAACTACACCAACCGCTCGCCCTACCCCACGCTGCACCTGCTGCGCGAGGCCAGCCTCGACCGCGCGGTCGAGGCCTTCCCCGACGCCGAGTCGATCTACGAGCGCAACATCGAGACGCTCGAACGGCTCGGGCACGAGGGCTGGGACGCGCTGTTCCCGCCGCCACACCGTTAGACACGGCGGCTGGGCGGCCACACTCCTACAATCGCGCCCCTTGCCGCCAACCTGTCATCTGCCGTGTCCGACCGCCTGCGCGTGCTGCCGCAATACCTGCTGCCCAAGCAGGCCCTGACATCGCTGATGGGCGCCTTGGCGCGCCGCGAGGCCGGTGGTTTGACGACCTCGGTGATCCGCTGGTTCGTCGGGCGCTACGGCGTCAACATGGCCGAGGCCGCCGAGCCCGACCTCGCCGCCTACAAGAGCTTCAACGCGTTCTTCACGCGGCCGCTGAAGCCCGGCGCCCGGCCGATCGCCCAGGCACCGCTGATCTGCCCGGTCGACGGCGCGATCAGCCAGTTCGGCCCGATCGACGGTGACCAGATCTTCCAGGCCAAGGGCCACCACTACTCGACCGTGGCGCTGGTCGGTGGTGACCAGGCGCTGGCCGCGCATTTCCACGGCGGCTCGTTCGCCACGCTGTACCTGAGCCCGCGCGACTACCACCGCATCCACATGCCGTGCGATGGCCGCCTGCTGCGCATGGTGCATGTGCCCGGCGCGCTGTTCTCGGTCAACCCGACCACGGCGCGCGGCGTGCCGGGGCTGTTCGCGCGCAACGAGCGGGTGGTCTGCCTGTTCGATGGCCCGCAGGGCCCGTTCCTGCTGGTGCTGGTGGGGGCCACGATCGTCGGCAGCATGGCCACCGTGTGGCACGGCGTGGTCAACCCGCCGCGGCCCGGCCACCTGCGCGAATGGGCATATCACAACGAGAACATCGCGCTGCGCCAGGGCGAAGAGATGGGCCGGTTCCTGCTCGGCTCGACGGTGGTGATGCTGTTCCCGCGCCGCGCCGACGGCCAGCCGCCGCTGCGCTTCAACCCGGCCTGGGCGCCGGGCGGCGCGGTTCGCCTCGGCGAGGCGATGGCGGGATGAGCACGCGGGGCTTGCCGCCGGCGCGCCGCCGCCGGCATGACAGCCCTGCAACCCGTTGGCTGTGGGTTGGCATCGCCGCATGGCTGGCGGCCACCACGGCATCGGCCCAGACCTGGGCCGTGCATGGCGAAGCCTCGCTCGCCAGCGACCTGACCGAGCGTGGCGTGTCGCAGTGGCCACAGCAGGCGGCAGCCCAGGCGCTGGTGGGCGTGTCGGACGGCACCCGCTGGTCGGCCACGCTGGCCCTCAGCGCGCCGCTGGACCATGCCCGCGACTACCAGGCCGTCGCACGCGGCAGCGCCTACTGGAGCGCCAGCGAAAACTGGCAATGGCAGGCCCACGTTGGCGCCTACGCCTACCCCGGCGGCGGCTACTACCGCTTCTACGACCGCATCGAGGCCGGTGTCGGCGCCAGCTACCGCGACCTGTGGTCGCTCGACCTGTCGGCCGCCCAGCTGAGCGAAGACGCCTCGCACACCTACCCCGCGATCGACCTGGGGCTGCGCTGGCCACTCACCGAGCAGTGGGTGCTGGCGGCCGGCATCGGCCGGGCCGAGTTGATGTGGTGGCCCGATCTTTGGTACACCTACGCCGACCTGGGCCTGGTCTGGCAGGCCGGCCCGTGGCGGGCGGCGCTGCGTTACCTGGGCGCCAGCGACAGCGCCCGGTTCTACCTGCAGCGCGCGGCCGAGCCGCACACCACGCTGAGCGTCAGCTGGCTGTTCTGACGGCACGGGCGACGCTGGTGGCGGGCGCCGGCCCGCTGGTTTTTTTCTTGCAGGCGGGGCAACCTTTTGGCGCGGCACCCGCACTTACCGGCATGCACAGCCGCCGCCCATGAACCCCAGCCCGCCCACCGACGACGACGCCGAACGCACGCTGCTGCGCCGCATGGCCAGCGGCGACCGTGCGGCCCTGGCCGAGATGTACCGGCCCTACCACCGCCGGCTGGCGCGCTTCCTGTCGCGCCTGACGCGGCGGCCCGACGTGATCGACGAGGTCATCAACGACTGCTTCTGGATCGTCTGGCAGAAGGCCGGCTCGTTCCGCGGCGACTCGCGCGTGTCGACCTGGATCTTCGGCATCGCCTACCGCTGCGCACTGAAATCGCTGCGCCAGCACGGCGACGACGACGCCGGTGACCCGGCGGTGCACGAGCTGGTCGACCCCAGCGCCGACCCGCAGGCCGAGCACGAACTGCGCGACTGGCTGGGCAAGGCGATGGCCCGGCTACCGACCGACCAGCGCGTGGTGCTGGAGCTGGCCTATGGCGGCGGCCACTCGCTGGAAGACATCGCGGCCATCATGCAGTGCCCCGTCGGCACGGTGAAGGCGCGCATGTTCCACGCCCGTGTCAAGCTGCGCAACCTGTTGCCCGACCTGGCCGGCCAACGCCCCCCGAAAGCAGTGCCATGAACGACGAGCCCACCCACCCCTCGGACCCGCGCCCCGACCACCTGCGCGCCTGGGCCGCCCTGCCCTGGGTCGTCAACGGCCACGCCACCCCCGAGCAGGCGCGCTGGGTGAGCGAGCATGTCGCGACCTGCGAAGACTGCCGCGCCGAGCTGGCCTGGCAGCAGCGGCTGCACGACGCGCTGGCCGCCCCCCCGGTGGCCAACCCCGCCGCCGTCGACCCCGCCACCGAAGCCGGCCTGCAACGCCTGCTGGCCCGGCTGGACGACGTGGCCGACGAGCCGCTGCCGGCGCCGCGGGTCGCCGCCGCGGCGCGCGGGTCGCACCGCCTGACCTGGGCGCTGGCCGCCGCGGTCGTGGTGCAGGCCGTTGGCCTGGGCGTGATGAGCTTTCAGCTCGCGCCTGCCAGTGACGGCGCGGCGTACCGCACCTTGTCCGAAGCGCCGGGCCCCGGCCCCGCCGCCACGCTGCGCGTGATGCCCGACGCGACGATGACGCTGGCGCAGTGGCAGTCGCTGCTGCAGGCGCAGGCGCTGCAGGTGGTCAGCGGCCCGAATGCCGGCGGCGCCTATGCCCTGGCCCCGGCGCCCGGCGCAGCGGCGGCACCGCGCGCCGACGCTCTGGCCCGGCTGCGCGCGTCACCCGGCATCCGCCTGGCCGAGCCGATCGGCAGCGCGCCATGAAATCACCACGGCCCCCCTGCGCGCCAGGGTTGGCCGGCCGGCTCGCCACGTTGCTCGCCACCTGCGCCCTCGGTGGTGCGCTCAGCGGGGCACTCGGTGGCTGCGCAGCACCGCCGAGCGCCGGCCTGGCCCCGGTCGACCCGGTGGCCACGATGCGCAACGACAGCAGCCGCTACATCGTGCTCGCGGTCGACAACCCGCTGGCCGCACCGGCCGGCCGCGCCGGCAGCAGCTTGGGCGGTTATGGGCCGGCGCCGCGTTACCTGCTGGGCGCGCGCGCGGCCGCCACGCTGGCGGCGATCGCCCAGCAGCATGGCCTGCGTGAAGCGGCCGGCTGGCCGATCGTCGCGCTCGGCTGGCACTGCGTGGTGTTCGAGCTGCCGCCGGGCCGCTCGCGCGACGAGTTGCTGGCCACGCTGGCCGCCGACCCGCGCGTGCGCCTGGCGCAGGCGCTGCAGGACTTCGAGACCCGCGCGGCCCCCACCGCCGCGCCCCTCACGACGGCGACCACCGGCAGCCTCAGTGCGGTGGGCGCCGCGGCATCCGCCACCGAGCAGGTGCCCTACAACGACCCCTACGTGAACCTGCAGCGCGGCTTCGTCGACACCGGCGCGGCGCAGGCGCACCGCTTTAGCACCGGCGCTGGCGTGCGCATCGCGGTGGTCGACACCGGCGCGGCGCTGAACCACCCCGACCTGCTCGGCCGCATCGTCGCCACGCGAGACCTGGTCGGCGAGCCGGCGGGCCGTTTCGAGTCCGACCGCCACGGCACCGAGGTGGCCGGCGTGATCGCCGCGGTCGGCAACAACCGTGAGGGCATCGTCGGCATCGCGCCGCAAGCGGGGCTGGAGCTGTTCAAGGCCTGCTGGGCGCGGCCGGCCCCCACGGCCGATGCCGGTGCCCGCTGCAACTCGTTCACGCTGGCCAAGGCGCTCGGCGGCGTGCTGGAGTCGGACGCGCGCATCGTCAACCTGAGCCTGGGCGGCCCGAGCGACCCCCTGCTCGACAAGCTGCTGGCCGAGCTGCTGCGCCAGGGCCGCATCGTCGTCGGTGCCTTGCCGCCGGACGGGCGGCGTGGCGGCTTCCCGACCGGCACCGCCGGCGTGCTGGCGGCCGGCGTCGCCGGCGAGCTGGCCAGCGACGCCGCCGACGTGGTGGCCGCGCCGGGGCGCGACGTGCTGACGCTGCAGCCCGGCACCGGCTACGACTACGCGAGCGGCTCGTCGATCGCCGCCGCGCATGTCAGCGGCGTGGCGGCGCTGCTGCTGTCGGCCGACCCGCGGCTGGACCGCGCGGCCTTGTGCGCCTTGATCCACGGCGCCAGCGGTGCGACGGCGCTGAACGCGAGCGCCGCGCTCGACACGCTGCGCTCGCGCCAGGCCGCGGGCAAACGCGCGCCGTAGCCCACGCCTGCCCACCTTGCGCCGCGCTCAGGCGCAGTTGCTGGTGACAGCGTGGTTGTGGGCCAAGGTGGTGCTCGATGTCACCGCCACGCTCTGCCCGGCCTTCAGCGACGCCAGCTGCGCGGCCGTCAGCGTAACCGTGTGGTCATGCCCCGCGCTGCCCTGGATGCTGTAGGTCTTGTCGGTCATCGAGCTCAGGTCCGCCTCGGGGATCGTCAGCACGTGCCCGTGATTGCCCGCAATCGCCGCGCCGCTCGCCCCGCAGGACTGCGGCGGGTCGTTGCCATCGTCACCATACCCTCCACCACCACCGCCGCACCCTTGCAGCCACAGCACCACCGTGCCGCTGCCCACCGCGCCCAGGAAACGCTTGCGCGTGACATTCATTGCTCGCTCCTCGAACCTTCGTGGCGCACCTTCATGCCCATCACGAAAGTGCTCGTCGGTAGGTGCAGCGGCGGGGCCGAAAGGTTGCCGGGCGAGCCTTCGGCGGCGCACAAGAGGCCATTGACTTTCGGCATTAGGGCTGGGCGCCGGCCGCTGCGGCGCCCTGGCGGCGGTCACCGCCCGCCGCCCGCACACCCCCCACGTTCCGACAGTCGCCGAGGCTCATGCTGCCGATAGAGTGCCGGGCTGCCTTTTGACCGAGAGGCAGCCCTGGCTCGCCGACACGCTTGCACCCCAAGCGACGGCGGCCACCAACCATTTCAACAACCCACTGGGGGGATTCTCATGAACCACACTTCCAACATCCGTCGCGCAGTGACCATCGCGTGCACCGCGGCACTGGCCTCGTTCGCCTCGGTGTCACACGCCGACCCGATCAGCCTCACCGGCCAATGCATCATGACCAGCCTCGTCGCCGGGCAGAACCAGTGTTCGCTGCTGGCCACCATGAGGGACGACTTCAACGCGCCGGCCGTCGTGCGCAAGGCGCAGATCAAAATCAACGGGGTGGTGGTGACCCAGGCGAACAACGACAGCGTGACCCCGGTCAGCTTCTTCGCCACCGGCGTCAGCGGCTCCCTGATGGTGGCCTGCGGCGCCTCGTACAACGTGACCGGCTTCATCGTGCGCCAAGGCGCCACCAACTACGAGCAGGTCGGTCACCTGCCGGCCGTCGCCTGCCCGGCCGCGCCGCAATAGGCCCGGCTAGGCTTCTGAGAAGAAGCCCTCGACCAGCGCAAAGTGCGCCGGCACGTTGAGTGCCGGCGCATGGCCGCAGCCGGCGATCTCGATCACCTCGGCTTTCGGGCCGCGCTCGCGCATCGCCTGCGCCACCTCGGGCTCCAGCAGGTCGCTGGTTTCGCCGCGCAGGCAGCGGACCGGGATGTCCAGCGCGTCCCACGCCGACCACTGGTCGTAGTCGGTCGGGTGCACGATGAACTGCTGCACCATCGCCGGGTCGTAGTGCGGCGTCACGCGGCCGTCGGGCAGGCGCCGGGCCGAGGTTTCGGTCAGGCGCAGCCACTGCGCATCGGTCAGGAAGCCGTAGGGCGCGTAGATGCCGCGGAAGTAACTTTGCAGCTCGGCCATCGTCGCGAACGCCGGCGGGTGGCCGGCATAACCACGAATGCGCTCGACCGCCGGCGGCGCCAGGCGCGGGCCGATGTCGTTGAGCAGCAGGCGGCGGATGCGGCCATGCAGCCGCGTGGCCGCCGCACGCAGCCCGATCGCGCCGCCCATCGAGGTGCCCAGCCAGTCGAAGCGCTCGATGCCCAGCTGGTTGACCAGCGACACCGCCAGCGCCACGTAGAAGCGCAGGCAGTATTCCTCGGCCGGGGCAGGGCTCCATTCGCTCAGGCCGCGGCCCATCGTGTCGGGGCAGATCACGCGGTAGCCGCGGCCGGCCAAGTGCGCGGCGATGTCGTCCATGTCGCGCCCGGTGCGCGCCAGGCCATGCCAGGCGATGACCACCCGCTCATTGGCCGCGCCCCACTCGGTGAAGTGCAGTTCGCGGCCTTCGCAGACCAGGTAGCGCGATTCGAAGTGCGTCATCGCCGGCCCTCCCAATGGGTTCTCAGTCGGGGATCGACAAGGTGTTGCCGCTGAAGCCGATCACATCCCCCGCCGCCGGGCTGGCCTGGATCGGCGGCACGTTGGCCGCCGTCAAGGCCGGCGCGGCGCCGCTGACACCGCCGCGCGGCACGGTGCGCACCACCTGGCTTGGCGGCAGCGGGGTGCCGCTGGTCAGGTGGGCCCACATCGCGTCCATCGCCCGGTTGAAATACACGTGCAGCGGGATGAAGCGCGTGTCGTAGCCGAGGAACAGGCCGAGCGCGATGAACGAGTCGAAGTGCTGCGCGTTGGTGACCTCGATGTAGCGGGTGTTGCGCGCCTTGTCGCCGCCCGCCTGGTTCTTCGCGAAGTAGGCGCGTGAGGCGTGGTTGATCGGCAGCAGCGCGTCGTTGCGGCCGGCGACGATCAGCGTCGGCTTGCCGTGCAGGTGGGCGCCGAGCTGCACCTCCTGGATGCCGGCGCGCACGCGGTCGGACTTGGCCTTCATGTCGCCCACCAGCCTGGCGCCGGTCACCGTGTCGCGGCCGGTCACCAGCGCGCGCTGGCACAACGCGCCGTCGAGCGCGAAATCGGCCGTGCCGCTGCTGGGCGAGGTGGCCAAGAAGTCCAGCTTCGCGCCGCCGACCGAGTCGTTGTAGACGATGTTGATGCCGCTGGTCGGTGGCACGCCGTTGCCGGTCGAGAACAGGCCGGCCTGCACGGCCGGGACCTGCGCGATCACGTTGCCGCCGGTGTCGGTGTTGGCGAAGCTGAAGCCGCACAGGTTGTCGAGCACGCTGAAGCGGCCGGCGGCGTTGCTGTAGGTGACGGCGATCGCGTTGGTCGCGAAGCGGAAGTGCGACTGCTGCAGGAAGTTGCTCTCGGCCTGCCAGCCGTAGGCCTGCATCTTGGCCAGCGCATCGTCGGCCTGCTGCTCGATCGTCGCCCCGCTGACCAGCCCCTTGGCGGCCAGCGCGGCGCAGCGGTTCTGCGCCGAGGTGGTGTAGGCCGCGGGCCAGAAAGCCGCGTGCAAGGACAAGCCGGCCTGCGCCGACAGCAGCGCGCAGGGCTGGTAGACGTTGGCAAACGTGAAGTAGTCGGCCAGCGGCTTGCCGATCGTCGCCACGGTGGTCGCGCCCTGCTGGATCACCAGGTTCTTCGTGAAGCGTGGCTGCACATTGGGCTCGGTCACCGCAACGCCGTCGATCAGGTCTTCGGTGTCGGCCTCGGCCGCCGCGAGCGCGGCCCCGGCGCCGTTGGACACGCTGCTGGCGATCACCAGCGTGTTCTTCGCATTCAAGGTCGCGCGGTGCTGGCCGTCGTGGCCCAGCTTGCCGTAGCGCTCGTTGAGCACATAGAACGCGAAGCGCACCGCATCCAGCGTGTTCTTGCCCCAGTCCTTCTCGGGGTTCTGCTGCGAGTGCGCGTGCTTGTAGGCCACGCGGTTCGGCGTCGCCGCGTTGAAGGCGGCGCGCTCGGCGTCGCTGACCGAAGCCACGAACAAAGGCTCGTACTGGTCGCTGGCGGCGTCGAACACCGTGCCGTCGCGCGCGGTCACCGCGTTGCTCATCAGGTCGTGAAAGCCGTTGCCGTTGCCCTTGTCGGCATAGGCCACCGCGCAACCGTGCTTCAGGCCCCAGTCGCCCGAGGTGCCGATCGCGCCGTAGATGCCGCGCGAGCCCGACGAGGTGGCGGTGACGATGCACGCATGGTCGGGGTTGAAGCTGTCGGGCACCTGCACCATCAGCGTCACGTTCTGCGCGCCACTGCCGTCGTCGGCCCAGACGATGTACTCGCGCCCGGCGATCTTGCCTTCGCCGAGCGTGTCGTGGCCGTTCACATCGATGTTCGGCCCGTAGAACACCGTGAAGCCGCCGGCCACGGTCGAGTCGACCAGCGCGCGGTAGTTGGTGTGGATCGCGTTGCGGCGCAGCTCGGCCGGGGTCGGGTGCAGCGGGTCGACGAAGGCCGGCGCGGCGCCGAGCAGCCCGGTCTTGCCCAGGCCGGCGGTCAGCAGGTCGTCGGTCACGCCATCGTAGGCGGCTTCGGCGATCGGGCCACGCAGCACGGTCGGGCGGGTATTGGGCGGCGCGGCGAAAGCGGCCGAACCGCAGGCCAAGGTGGCAGCGGCGGCCAGCAAGGTGGTGATCAACTTCAAGACTTCTCTCCTCGGGTCGGTTGGTTGTTTTGACCCGATGCACGCAGACGACCCACCACGCCGCTCGGGAAGTAATAGACACACAGCACGAAACCGAGCCCCAGCCACAACAGCCAGCGATCGGGCGACACGATCTGGGACACGACCGGCACGCCGGCCGCCAGGCCGCCCTCGCCGCCCAGCCACTTCAGCGCGTCTTGCAGGTAGTTCTGCGCGAAGACGAACAGCACCGTGCCGATCACCGCGCCGTACAAGGTGCCCATGCCGCCGATCACGACGATCAGCAGCACATCGAGCATCACCTCGAAGCTCAGCGTCGTCTCGGGGCCGGTGTAGCGCAGCCACAGCGCCAGCAGCGCGCCGGCGAGCGTGGCGAACAAGGCCGAGATCACGTTGCTCAGCGTCCGGTAGACCACCGTGCGGTAGCCGATCGCCTCGGCGCGAAAGTCGTTCTCGCGGATCGCCTGCAGCACGCGGCCGAACGGCGAGTTGACGATGCGCAGCAGCACCAGGAACGACAGCGCCACGGCGACGAACAACAGGTAATACGCGATGACCTTGCCGTCGATCATCAGGCGCCACACCGGCTCGTCGAAGGGCTCGAACGACGGCGACAGCCACAGCGGCGTCTTGAAGCTCAGCCCGTCTTCGCCGCCGGTCAGCTCGCTGAGCTGCGAGGCCAGCGTCTGGAACGCCGCAGCGACCGCGAGCGTGATCATCGCGTAGAAGATCGCCTTGACGCGCAGGCTGAACAGGCCGATCAGCAGGCTCAGGCCCAGCGACAGCACCAGCGCCACCACCAGGCCCGCCAGCACCGCGGCCCAGGCTACGCCGTCTTCGCCGGCGCCGCGCGTGCAGCCGATCGCCACGCCATAGGCCCCGATGCCGAAGAACATCGTGTGGGCGAAGCTGACGATGCCGGTGTAGCCCAGCAGCAGGTCGTAGCTGGCGACCAGCAGCACGAAGACCAGCATCTTGGCCGCCACGTTCAGCGCCTTGGCACCGGGAAAGATGAACGGCTCGAGCGCCAGCAGCCCGAGCACCAGCACCAACGCAACGCCGAGCACGCGGCTGCGCGGCAGGTCGTGGGAGAGAACTCGGTCGATCATCGGTTGGTCACCGGGTACAGGCCGCGCGGGCGCCACAGCAGCACCGCGACCATCAGGCCGATGTTCGAGAACAGCGCCACCTTGGGCGCCAGGAAGCCGGTGTAGTTGGCCATCAGCCCGACCAGCAGCGCGCCGACGAAGCAGCCCAGCGTCGAGCCCAGCCCGCCGATGATGATGACGATGAAGATCAGCGTGTTGACCTGCGCGCCGATCTGCGGCACCACGCTCTGCTGGTACAGCCCCCACATCACGCCGCCCAGCCCGGCCAGCGCCGAGCCGGCCACGAACACGCCGACGAACAGGCGCCGGATGCGGTAGCCCAGCGACTCGACCATCTCTCGGTCTTGCACACCGGCGCGCACCAGCACGCCGAGCTTGGTGCGGTTGAGCACCCACAGCAGCGCGGCGAACACCGCCAGCCCGATGGCCACCGCGAACAGGCGGTAGACCTCGACGGCCGCATCACCCATCAACACCGCGCCGCGCAGCGCCGGCGGCAACGGCAGCGGGATCTGCGCCGGCCCCCAGAGCACCTTGATCAGCTCTTCGCCGACGATCATGCCGCCCATCGTGATCAGGATCTGCTTCAGGTGCTGGCCGTAGACCGGCCGCACGATCACGCGCTCGAAGGCCCAGCCGATCGCGCCGGCCACCGCCATCGCGGCCAGCATCGCGGCGAACACGGCCGCGAGGTTCTGCCAGGCCGCGTCGCTGCCGGTCCAGTCGGCCATGCCGCCCATCACGCTGGTGGCGACGAACGCGCCGAAGGCGATGAACACGCCGTGGCCGAAGTTCAGCACGTCCATCAGGCCGAAGACCAGGGTCAGGCCCGACGCGATGATGAAGACGATCAGCCCCATCGCCAGCCCGGCCACGGTGAGCGTGAGCCAGGTCGAGGCCGAGCCGACCAACGGCCACGCGGCCAGCACCAGCGCCGCCACCAGCGCCAGCGGCTTGCCGTCGAAGCGGGCCTGCGCAACGGCGCTCATTGGTGCGCCCCCAGCGACAGCCCGAGCAGCGACTGCTGCAGGGCCTCGTCGCGGGCCAGCTCGGCCATCGGGCCGGCATGCACCACGCGGCCGTCGTCCATCACCGCCACCTGGTCGCCCAGCGCCTGGGCCATCATGAAGTTCTGCTCGACCAGCAGGATCGTGGTCTGCTGGCGCTTCAGCTCGGCCAAGGCGCTGACCAGGTTGTGGATGATCGCCGGCGCCAGGCCCTTGCTCGGCTCGTCGACCAGCAGCAGCGCCCGCGGCTCGATCATCGCGCGGGCCACCGCCAGCATCTGCTTTTGCCCGCCGCTGAGCTTGCCGGCCGGGTAGAGCCAGAACTTGTGCAGCGCCGGAAAGAGGCCGAACAACCAGTCGAGCCGCGCCTTGTCCAGGTCTTGCTCGCGCCGTGCCGAGCGGGCCGCGAGCAGCAGGTTCTCCTTCACTGTCAGGTCGGCGAAGATGCCCATGCCCTCGGGCACGTAGGCGATGCCGCGGCGGGCGATGTCGGGCGTGGGCGCCTGCTGGCCCGGGCCGCCGATCGGCTGGCCCTTGAAGCGCACGCGGCCCTGCGAGGCCGCCCACAAGCCCATGATCGTGCGCAGCGTCGTCGTCTTGCCAGCGCCGTTGCGGCCCAGCAGCATCGTCACCTGGCCCTCGGGCACGACGAGGTCGACGCCGTGCAGGATGTGGTACGCACCGATGTGGGTGTGAACGCCCTCGAGTTCGAGCACCGGGCTCATGCGGCGGCCTCTTCGACCGGCGCCGTGCCAAGGTAGGCGCTTTGGACGATGTCGCTGGCGATCACCGAGGCCGGGTCGCCGTCGGCCACCAGCTCGCCGTTGTGCAGCACGATGATGCGGTCGGCCAGCTCGCGCACCACGTCCATCTTGTGTTCGACCAGCAAGATCGTGCAGTCGCGGCGCGCCTTCAACGCGCGGATCAGGTCCAGCACCACCGGCACCTCGTCGACGCTCATGCCGGCGGTGGGCTCGTCGAACATGTACACGCGCGGCTCCAGCGCCATCAGCAGCGCCACCTCGAGCTTGCGTTGGTCGCCATGCGGCAGGCTGGCCGCGGGCGCGTCGTGGCGGTCTTGCAGGTGCACGGTGGCGAGGATTTCGCGCGCTTCTTCGAGCCAGTCTTTTCGGTCGAGCCAGACCTGCCACAGGTTCAGCCCGCCGCCGTGGCGAGCCTGCACCGCCAGGCGCACGTTCTCGAGCACGCTCAAGCCCGGGAACAGCTGCGTCAGCTGGAACGCCCGCCCCAGCCCGCGGCGGGTGCGCAGCGGGGCGGGCAGCGGCGTGATGTCCATGCCGTCGAGCAGCACCTGGCCCTCGCTGGCCGGCAACTGGCCCGAGATCAGGTTGAAGTAGGTCGTCTTGCCGGCGCCGTTGGGGCCGACGATGGCGGTGAGCGTGCCGGGCGCGAACGCACACGACACGTGGTCGACCGCCACGTGGCCACCGAAGCGGATGGTGAGTTGTCGGGTTTCGAGCATGCGGTCAGTGCAATGTCATGGGCAGCTTCCCAGCACGTAGTAGTTCGGCCCGGTCTGCTTCAGCGTCGTGATGACGAACACGTTCCAGAAGCCCATGTTCTGGTTCGATCCGTTGGCCAGCGCATAACCGCCGCCGACGTGGGCGCGGCCAGCGGTCGTGTGGGCGTAGTTGCTGGCCGTGAAACAGACCGGCGCGCTGCCGGTGGTGGTGCCGCTGGCGGCGGTGGACATGGCGCCCTGCGCGCCGTTGCCATCGACCGCGGCCACGGTCCACGCGTAGGTCGTGGCGGGGGTGAGGCCCGTGTCGACGTAGCTGGTGGCGGTGACCGGCGAGCCATTGACCTGCGCGCCGCCGCGAAACACCCGGTAGCTGGCCGCGCCGCTGACTGCGCTCCACGCGATCGTCATCGATGTGTCGGTGGCGCTCGACGTGCCGACGCCGGTGGGCGCCGGCAGCGAGCCGCCGCCGCCCGAGCCGGACGAGACCTGGTCGACCATCGCCTTGATCGCCGCCATCTGCGTGCCGGCCTTCTGCGCAAAGTTGTTGCCGTACCAGCCGACCCAGTCCCAGCAGCCGTTCGGGTTGGGCAACGAGCCGCTGGCCGCGGTGGGCCGGCTGGTCGAGTCGACCCGGGTCTGAGGGAACAGCACGATGAGGCTGTTGGTGTCGGCCCAGCGGCTGTAGCCGGTGTTCTTGATGAACTTGTCGCCGATGGTCGCGTAGTTCTGCTGGCAGCCGTGCAGCGCCACGTGCACCCTGCACTGCGCGCCGCCGGCGCAGTTGGCCGGCACATAGGCCCAGCCGGTGGCGGCCAAGCCGGGGTTGCCGGCGCTGAACGGTGTCTGGTCGAACTCGATGTAGTTGGCCGCGGCGGGTGCGTTGTTGCGCGGGTTCAGCGTGCCGTAGAACTGGGTCAGCGCGGCCTTGGCGCCGTCGTAGCCGCAGTTGCTGATGTAGGGCGACGCGCTGCTGGCGCAGCTGTTGTTGCCGCTGCTGTCGAAGTCGGTCGGGAAGACATGCGCCGTGCCGCTGCGCTGCACATAGCCGCGGTTGGCCGCGGGCACGCCGTTGTTGGCGTACTGCGTGTTGACCGCGTTCATCGGGTTCGGGCCGACGGTGTAGTCGCTGGTGCCGACGAACAGGTAGACCTTCTGGTTGGCCACGTTGGCCAGCGCATCGTTGGCCGAGCCGCTCCAGTTGTTCAGGTCGGCCTGCATCGTGCTGAGCATGCCGGCGCTGATCGTCGCGTTGTACATGCAGGCGGTGTAGTTGCTGTGGCCGGCGCACATGTAGGGGCCGCCGGCGAACACGCCGATGCCCTTGAACGTGCCCGCGTAGGCATACCCCAGCTGGTTGGCCATGAAGCCGCCCGACGACAGGCCCGAGACCGTCGTCTGCGTCTTGTCCACGTTCAGTTTCGGCAAAGGCGCGGCGGCATGGGCAGGGGCGAACGCGATCGCGGCCAACGCCGCGACCGCACGGACAACACGTGCGGCTTTCATGGCTTGTCTCCAGACTGGGTGTGAAGGGGCGAGTCTGTCGCCCGCCCTCCGGGCAATGAGCCGAAGCGCGGCTCAGCGCTTGTTGCGTATCGGTACGCTCATCTCTTCCGGTTTGATCTCGCGCACCAGCTCGGGCACGCCCCAGGCAAAGGCCGGGTCGACCTTGATCTTGAAGTGATACATGCTCTGCAGCGCCTGGTGGTCTTCCTTGCGGAAGGTCATCTTGCCCTTCGGCGACTCGAAGCTCATGCCTTCCATCGTCGCGATGAGCTTGTTGGTCGCCGTGTCGCCGCTGCTCTTCTTCAGCGCCTCGACGACCGCGATCGCCGCCGTCATGCCACCGGCGGTGAAGAAGTCCGGCGGGGCCTTGTGCTGCTTGTAGTGGTTGGCCACCAGCCACTCGTTGACCGGGTTCTTCGGGATGCCGAAGTAGTAGTAGGTCGCCCCTTCCATGCCGGGGAAGTTCTTGTACGCCGTCATCGCCGGCAGGATGTTGCCGCCGGTGAAGACCTCGATGTTGAAGCGCTTGGCCAGCTCTTGCGCGGCCAGTGCGTTGTAGGGCGGCGTGCCACCGGCCCAGATCACCTCGATGACCTTGCGCCCGGGCTGGCCCTTGAGCGCATCGACCACACGCTGGATGCCGGCGGTGAAGTCGGTCGTGGTCTGCGGCAGGTACTCTTCATGGACGATCTTGGCGGTCTTCAGCGCGTCCTTGAAGGCCTTCACGCCGTCACGGCCGAAGGCGTAGTCTTGCGCCAGCGTGGCAATCACGGTGCCAGGCTTGTCCAGCGCGGCGGCGTTGCTGATCGCGTCTTGCGACGAGTTGCGGCCGGTGCGAAAGATGTACTTGTTCCACTTGTCGCCGGTGATCGAATCGGCCACCGCCGGCTCGACGACCAAGATCTTCTTGTACTCCTCGGCCACCGGCAGCATCGCCAGCGCCACGCCCGACGAGGTGGGCCCAACGGCGAGGTCGACCTTGTCGTCGCCATAGGCCGCGGCGAGCAGGCTCTTGCCCAGGTCGGGCTTGCCCTGGTCGTCTTTCTCGATCACGACGATCTTCTTGCCCGCGACCATCATCGTGCCGCCGGTGGCGTAGTCGAGCCCGAGGTTGAAGCCGATCGTCGTCTGCTTGCCGTAGGCCTCGAGCGGGCCGGTCAGGCTGTGGATGTGGGCGATGCGGATGTCGGCCGCCATCGCCGGACCCGCGAGGGCCACCATCACGGCGAGGGCCAGGCCGCCGGCCCACCCCTTCTCAGGCTGGCGGGGCCGATGGATCGGGGTCGCGGCAAGGCTCTGCATGGGCGGGTGTCTCCTGGTTTTGGGTGTGCGCAGTGCCACTCACGTTGCAACGAGCGTGCCGTTCGGGCCGAGCCCCCGGGCAAACACCGATCACCCCCCGGCGCCACACCGCGACACGCGCGGAGGTCTGCGGCACACCAGTGCCTTGGCGCGCCCGGCCGTGGGCACGCGTGTCCGACTGTCAGACACGCCGTGTTCGGATTCCCGACACCGGCGCCGTCGAGCCACGCCGCGCGGGCCGCAGCGCTCAGGCCGTGGCGCTGAGCAGCGTCGGGCTGGCGTGCCGGACACGCTCGCCGGGGCTGGCGATGCCCTCGACCAGGTAGTCGATCAACACCCGGCACTTGGGCGGCAAGAAGCGGTTCGGCGGGTACAGCACATAGGCGTGGCCGCTGTACGCCGATTGCAGCTGCCAATCGGGCAGCACGCGGACGATGGCGCCTTGCTGCATCGCCGGCCGCGCCACGAAGTCGGGCAGACAGCCGACACCGAAGTGCGCCAGCACGCCGCCCAGCCGCATCTCGGTGTGGTTGACCGCGTAGCGGCCATTGACCGCGACATCGACCGACTCGTTGTCGCGCCGGAACCGCCAGCGGTGGTCCGACGGGTTCTCACCCAGGAACAGGCAGCTGCGCGAGACCAGGTCGCGCGGGTGCTCGATCGGCCCGGTCTGCGCCAGGTACTGCGGCGTGGCGCAGAGGATGGTCTCGACCGGGCACAACGCGCGGGCCGCCAGCCCTTCGGGCGGCGAGCGCGTGAGCCGCACGACCAGGTCGATGCCGTCCTTGATCGGGTCGACATCGCGGTCGGTCACGACCAACTGCACATCGACCTCGGCGTGGCTGGCGAGAAAGTCGAGGATCAGTGGGTGCATCACGCGGCGCGCAAAAGCCTTCGGTGCCGACAAGCGCAGGCAGCCTTGCGGCGCCAGCGAATGCAGCTGCGCGACCTGCATCGTGGCCTGCGCCGCGCAGACCAGATCGGAGCAACGCGCGAAGGCCTCGATGCCGGCCTCGGTCAAGCGCAGCTGGCGCGTCGTGCGCTGGATCAGCTGGATCTTCAGGTTGCGTTCGAGCCGGCTCACCTGCCGGCTCACGGCTGAAGGGGTCATTCCGAGATTCGTCGCCGCAGCGGAGAAACTTCCCAGCTCTGCCACGCGGACAAACGTCACCATCTCCGGCAAGACCTTCAGAAACTCATTGGTGCTGCCCATGCAAATGTCCTGTTCCTGAGTGCCACTGTTTTATCGGCCCGTAATGGCCAAACATCGGCCCCATGCAACAAGGACCTGACGCACCACTTCGATAAGCCTCGGCCTGCCCCTCGCACGTCGGGCAATTATTACCCCGCCGGCTCGACCGGACCCGTGATGCCACAGCCATATCCCCAAGCTTGGGGACACGGTTGCGCCTGCGCGCTTGCGCCCATAACAAACAACGTTATGCAAATGCCGAAAGTAATGACGACCACCGGAGATACCCATGCAGTTTCATGAAATGAACACAGATTGGTTGTACGCGCTCGGGCGGCGCGGCGACCTGATCGAGGCCTGCGGCGCGGTCGAAGAAACTCGCCGCTACCTGGCGTCGAAGAACGCGGCCGACGAGCCCTACCTGGCGATCCCGCTGGTGATGGACCGGGGCCAGTTCGACGACATCGCCGAGGCCGGCCGGCTGCTGCTGCGCGCCCAGGGCAAGGTGCTGGGCCACCTGACCCGCTCGCTCGGCCGGGCCGGGCTGTGCGATCTGTTCGAAGTGCCGCCGGCGATCCAGCCCTTCGTCGATTGGGACAACCTGGTCGAAGGGCGCAACCTGGTCGTGCGCTTCGATGTCGTGCCCACGGCCGACGGCTACAAGTTCTGCGAGATCAACTGCGACTCCACCGTCGCCGGCTTCGAGCTGTTCGAGTGCCAGAAGGTCTACGGCGAAGCACTGGGCTGGCCTCTCGCGGCCCACCAGCGCTCGCCGCACGAAGACATCTGCCGCCTGTTCCAGCGCCTGACCCAGGCGCACGGCCTGCGCCGCGTGCTGGTGTGCGACTGGAGCCGCTACCGCGGCACCAAGACCTTCGCCTTCGACTTCCTGCACGAGGCCTTGCAGCAGGCCCTGCCGGGTCTCGACGTGCGCATGGCCTACGAAGACGACTACCCCGCGGACTGGCTGCAGCCCGGCCAGGGCAGCGATGTGCTGGTCTACCGCGGCTTCATGTTCGCCGACATGGACGACGGCGGGCAGTTCATCCAGCGCATCTGCGAAAGCGGCGCGATGGTGATCAACACCTTCGAGACCGAGATCCGCTCGAACAAGCGCTGGTTCGCGCTTCTGCACGAGACCGCCTACCAGTCGCTGCTCGACGAGCGGGAGCTGCGCGCGATCGAGCGCTTCGTCCCGAAGACGCTGGCGATGAACCCCGACAACGCCCAGGCGCTGCTGGCCGAGAAAGACCTCTACGTTTTCAAGCTCAACTGCTCCAGCGGCGGCCGGGGCGTGTACTTCGGCAGCGAGCACAGCGCCGAAGAGATGCGCGCGGTGTTCGCCCAGCAAGGGGTCGAGCACTGGACCGCACAGGCGCCGATCGACAGCACGACGATCGAGCTGCCCGGCCCCGATGGCGAGCGCGCCGCGCACCGGCTGGTTCTGGGCCTGTTCCTGGTCGACGGACACGCCAGCGGCGTGAACGTGCGGGCCAGCAAGCACTCGCGCGTCGTCAACGTCAGCCTGGGCGTCGCGTCCTGCCTGTGGGCCTCGCCGGCGACACCCGACACCTACCAGACGCTGCTGTCGCGCCTGGCCACGCAACAACCCTTGCGCGAACCGGCAGCGGGCTGACCCCGCCGCCGATCGCCCCCTGTCTTTCTCACGTTCAACCCCCGAGGACTTCCCATGAGCATGATCACCGACCGCACCCGCCCCCAAGGCAACAACGCCAACCTCACCGAACAGGTGCTGCTGGACCACCAGATCGCCGACCTGATCGAAGGCGCCCGCCTGACCCGCGAGACCAACGACTTCTTCACCGGCGCCAAGAAGGTGCGCGACATCGCCCCGCTGCCCGCCCTGCGCATCGCCCACGGCTGGCGCGAGATGACCAAGTGCTTCATGTTCACGTCGATCGCCGGCCTGGGCCAGCTCGCCAAAGAGGCCGACAGCCAGGAGTACCCGCGCGAAGACCTGCTGAGCACGATGCAGACGATCTTCGGCGTGATCGGCGACGACCTGAGCAACCTGATGGTGGCCTTCAGCAAGGTCGCGCCCGGCGGCCCGGCCGGCATGCACTACGCCTGGTGGGAGACCGACTTCGTCACCCCGCTGCGCAAGCTCGCCGGCGCGCCCTACGCCAACGGCCCGTTGCCGCTGGGCCCGGGAGCCACCCGCCTGATCGAGAACATGCGCCGCCTGGCCGACCACCCGCTCGGCGCGGCGATCCAGCTGCGCGTGGTCGAGGCGATCGCGCTGGACATCACGGTCGCGTTCAAGCGCGTGATGACTCGCGTCACCCACCAGGGCCGTCGGGTCTTCACCGAGCCGGCGCACTTCACCTGGATGGATTCGCACATCGAGGCCGAGGTGGCGCATCACAAGGCCGTCAGCGACGACGACACCGGCACCTGCGGCATTGCCGACACGCTGCAAAAGCGCGAGCAGATGCTGAGCCTGACCCGCGAGTACGTGGACAGCTGGCGCGTCGCGCTGACCGAGTTCGCCAGCCACCTGCCGAACCAGGAAGAGGCGACCGACGCCGAAGACCTGAGCCCGATCGAAGTCCTGATGTAAGCACCGCGGTCCGCCAGAGGTACACCCCATGCGACGACTGAGAAGACATGTCTGCGTCATCATCGACGCGTACTCGACCACCCGCCAGCTCGGCCCGGCCTTCGCGGGCCTGGGCTACGACACCGTGCACGTGCAGACGCTGCGCGAGCTGAGCGACCAGCAGCGCGACGCGCTGGGCAGCTACAGCTTCGTCGAGAACATCCTGTTCGACGGCAACCTGCCGGGCCTGATCGACCACCTGGCCCGCCACTACCCGGGCATGAAATGCATCGTGCCCGGTATCGAGTCGGGCGTGACGCTGGCCGATCAGCTGTCCGAGCATTTCAAGCTGCGCAGCAACGGCACCGCGAAGAGCCCGGCCCGGCGCGACAAGTACGCGATGGCCGATGCGGTGCGGCGCGCCGGCCTGCCGGCGATCCCCTGCCTGAAGACGGCCGACGCGCAGGACGCGCTGGCCTGGGCCCGCGAGCAGGGCGTCTGGCCGATCGTGCTGAAGCCGAAGTCCAGCTCCGGCACCTTCGGCTTCAACATCTGCCAGGACGAGGTCGAGCTGCTGACCACCTTCGCCCGCCTGCTGAACTCGAAGGACATCTTCGAAGACGTGGTCGACGAGGTGCTGGTGCAGCCGTTGGTGCTGGGCCAGGAGTACGCGGTCAACTTCGTCAGCTGCCAGGGCCGGCACCTGGTCACCGACATCTGGCGCACCGACAAGTCGCGCCGCGGGCAGTCCAAGGTCTACGAGAAGGAGACCCTGGTGCTGCAGGACGACCCGCATTTCGAGGCCATGACCGGCTACGTGGCCAAGGTGCTCGACGCGCTGGGCATCGCCTTCGGGCCGAGCCACACCGAGGTGATGGTCACGCCGAAGGGCGAGGTGCTGCTGATCGAGACGGCGGCGCGGATGATGGGCGCGCTCGACGTGTCGATGATCACCGAGGCCTACGGCTACGACCCGGTGCAGCTGACCGCCGAGGCCTACCTGATCGAGGACCGTTTCCTCGAACGCCTGCAAACCCCGCTGCCCCAGCGCCGCCGCCATGCCTGCATGGTGCAGATGCTGTCCAGCAGCCGCGGCACGCTCAAGGGCTTCGACCTCGACCGGCTGCAGGGCCTGCCCAGCTTCCACGGCGCCGACCTGTTCCTCAAGGCCGGCGACGCGCTGGTGCCGACGATCGATTCGTACACCAGCCCGGGGCTGATTTTCCTGAGCCACCCCGATCCCAAGGTGATCGACCTGGACTACCAGACGCTGCGTGAGCTCGAGCGGGCCCAGGCGCTGTATCTGACCGAGTGAGGCCGCGCGCCTCGACCACGACCCATCTTCATTCCACAGGGGACAGCCACATGCTGAGCAAGGAACAAGCCGCCGCCTACGAAGACCGCGGCTACCTCATCGTGCCCGAGTGCCTGAGCGCACGGGCCGTCGACAACCTGCGCGCCGAATCCGAGCAGGCCGCACGCGACCTGGCCGACCCCGGCCGCGTGACCGAAGGCGACGGCGTGACCGTGCGTGGCCTGCACGGCGTGCACCTGCGCAGCGAGCTGATGAACAAGCTGTGCAGCCACCCGAAGCTGCTGGCGATGGCCAAGCAGCTGCTGGGCACCGATGTCTACGTGCACCAGTTCAAGCTGAACGTGAAGGCCGCCTTCGTCGGCGACATCTGGGAATGGCACCAGGACATGACCTTCTACCACCGCGAAGACGAGGTGCCGGAGCCGGCCTTCCTGACGATGGCGGTGCTGCTGGACGACTCGACCGACTTCAACGGCCCGCTGTTGATGATCCCCGGCTCGCACAAGGAGGGCTTTCACATCGCGGTGAAGAACGAGATCGCCGAGTACGACGCGCAAAGCCCGTGGCTCAGCAACACCACCGCCAAGCTGCGCTACACCGCCGACCGCAACCTGCTCAAGCGCATGGTCGAGAAGAACGGCATCGTCACCGGCAAGGGCCGGGCCGGCGATTGCATCGTGTTCCACGCCAACCTGTTCCACGGGTCGGGCGTGAACATGTCGCCGTTCGATCGGCGCGTGGCCTTCATCTCCTACAACAGCGTGACCAACGTGCCACGCCCCACCCGCCCCGCCCGGCCGGAGTTCCTCTGCGCGCAAAACCATGCCGCGCTGGAGCCCTGCTACGACGAGGCCATCGCGTAACCCGCCTCACGGCGGTGGGTCGGCCCGCGTGGGGCCGGCCCTCAGAAGACGAAGGAGGGTTCCGTGGTTGAGACTCGCTTTGAACAGGCGGGCTCGGTGCTTGACAGCGAGTCCGAGGTCCGCCGTTCCTATCTGGTGTTTCCGGCCTGGTCGCAGCCGCTGTGGACGTGGCTGACCGGCAAGCCGCTGCAGCACGAGGCGCCGCGCCGGCGCCTGCGCCCGGCCACCAGCCTGGCGCTGACCGTGCTCGGGCTGGTGTTGCTGGCCGTGACCCAGTACCTCTTGTTGACGGCCGATGCGCTCGCCTGGCAGATGCTGGGTGGGCTGCTGGTGGTGCCGGCCTCGCTGGTGATGGCCGGGTTGTGGCGTTGCATCCAGGTCGTGTACGGCCACCACGCGATCCACGGCACGCTGCTGGCGGGCAGCGAAGACGCCAACCGCCGCATGGCCCGCCTGCTGACGCTGTTCTCGCTGTCGCAAAGCGAAGCCGAGTACGAGCGTGACCACCTCGACCACCACCGCCGCGCCGTCTTCACGACGCTGGGTGATGCCGACGCGAACCTGCTCTACCGCTGCGGGCTGCGCCCCGGCGAGCGCGAAAGCGTGCTGCGGCGCCGCCTGTGGATGACCCTGTTCTCGCCGCGCTTTCACGCCTGGTTCCTGCTGGTGCGCTTGAGGTCGAACCTGCGCCGCCCACCGGCCTGGCGCGGGCTCGCGCTGCTGTGGCTGGCGCTGGTGTTCATTGGCGCGCCGCTGGCCTTCGGCTGGCTGCCGGCATTGCTGGTCCTGTGGCTGCCGCTGGTGCCGGTCTACCAGATGAGCGCGCTGCTGCAGTTCTCGACCGAGCATGTCTGGCTGCAGTCGGCCAAGGGCCCGCCGTGCATGTTCAGCTACGCCGACCGCTGCCACGGCCGCTTCTGCGGCGAGGCCACGCCGTCGCGAGACGGCGAGCGGGCCGGCCTGCTGGCCTGGGCCCGCTGGTGGCTGCGCACCGTGTTCTTCCATCTGCCGACAAGGCTGTGCGTGCTGGTCGGTGACCTGCCGGCGCACGACTGGCACCACCTGTGCGGCATCCTGCGGCAAGACCCGGCCACCTGGCCCTCGGCGATCTACGAGCGCCAGCGTGCGATCGACAGCGGCCACGGCGCCGGCATGCAAGGGCGCGAGCTCTGGGGCCTGGACGTGATGGTGGCCCACGTGCTGCGCAGCCTGGCGCTGGCCGCCGCACTGCCCGACGAGCCGGCCCCTCGGCCCCAGCCCGACCCGGCGCGCTGGCGCCCGTCGCCCCAGGAGCGTTGACGCCGAACGCGCCGCCACACACCTCTCGGCCCTTGGCCCGCCACGGGTCTTCTTCAGCCCTTCGACCACTTCACCATGAACGACACCCCTTACTACGAACGCCACGTCTTTCTCTGCACCAACGAGCGTGAAGGCGGCCGCGCCTGCTGCTCGCAGCTCGGCGCCGGCGACGCGCTGGCGCGCTGCAAAGAGCGCGTCAAGGCGCTCGGCCTGTCCGGCTCGGGCCAGACCCGCGTCAACAGCTCGGGCTGCCTGGACCGCTGCGAGATGGGGCCGACGCTGGTCGTCTACCCCGAAGGCACCTGGTACAGCTACGTGAGCCTGGAAGACATCGACGACATCGTCGACCAGCACCTGGCGCGCGGCGAGGTCGTCGAGCGGCTGCGCATCTGAACGCACGACCGCCTGCCCCGCCCTCCTTCCACCTCGCCACGCAACACCCACCGACATGGCCTACGAAAACAACCACCGCAAGTTCGCGGTCATCGTGAATCGCTCGCACCCCGTGAACGTCATCATGAATGCCGTCGCCCACGCTGCCTTCGGTCTGGCCCACAAGGCCACGACCGATGGGCGGGCGCTGACCTACACCAACCAGGCCACCGGCTTCGACGCACGGATCAGCGAGTTCCCGTTCATCGTGCTCGAGACGCACAACAGCGGCCAGCTGGCCGGGCTGCTGCAGCGCGCCCGGGCCGACGAGGGTGTCAGCTACAACGTCTTCACCACCTCGATGATTGGCCCGTCGGCCGATGCGCAGATCGGCGCCACGGCCAAGGCCAGCCCCGAGTCGCTCGACTACGTGCTGGTGCTGCTGTTCGGCGACCGTGAGCGCGTCGACCCGCTGACCAAGAAGTTCTCGCTGTTCAAGGGCTGAACCATGACACCGCTTGAACTGGCTTACGCCAACGCCAAGAGCTGGCACGGCGCGCAGGCCTGGCCCGAATTCGACGTGCCCGGCGGCAAGGTCGTCGTCAGCCCCGACGCCACGCTCGCCATCGTCTACACCGATGGCCGCTACCCCGCGCAAAGCGAGGGCTACCACCTGAACGAGCGCGTCACCGAGACCGAAGAGGTCTTGTGGGGCGCGGCCGTGGTCGAGCTGCTCGACCCGCAGGAGCTGCAGGTGATGCAGGCCGGCGACGTGGTCGCGCTGGCGCCGGGCCGGCCGTACTCGGTCAGCGGCAAGTGCGTCAGCCTGATCCGCATGGACCCGCCGTGGGACGCGAGCCAGAAGCGCTTCGTCCACGCGGCACTCATCGATTGACCCGATCCCGCCCGCACGGGCGGGACCACCCAACGCAACGCTCAGGGGAGCCCACATGCACAGACCCAATCGAATCAAGCGAGCCAGCAAGCTGACCGGCGCCGATGTCATGGCGCTGGCCAACGACGAGTTGCTGCTGCTGGTGGTCGAAGACTTCTACCCGCAAGACGCCTGCCGGCGCTTCTCGGACAAGATCCTCGGCAGCCAGAGCGTCGAGCGCTACACGCACGAGATCGTCGTCGACGGCAAGCTCGAGCAGCAGTACTTCGGCGTCGACCGGCTCGGCCAGCCCTTCAACGCCACCTACGGCGCGGCGCCCGGCAGCGAGGCCTTCGAGCTCTACTACCGCAGCGTCGAGCCGGCGCGCGAAGGCATGCGCGGCCTGGCCCGGCCCGCGGTGACGCCGATCGACAAACTGCGCCTGGAGCTGGACGAGCAGTGCCCGCACGGCGCCACGGTGGCCTGCTTCCAGGGCCGCAAGATGCTGACCGGCATTGCCCGTGTCACACGCGCGGCCTACTCGAAGCTGAGCGCCGAGCAGCCGCACTTCGACGCGCTGCCCGAGAAGTACGCGGTGCTGGACGCGCAGCTGGCGGCCAACATCTACCTCGCGGTGCCGTCGACCGGCGGCGAGCTCGAGGTCTGGGATGTGCCTCCGCTGCACCCGCTGGCCACCACCGCGGCCGACTGGCGCGCCGAGCTGCCCACGTCGATCAAGGTGCAGCCGCGGCTGGGCGAGTTGATCCTGTTCAACTGCCGCCGGCCACATGCGGTGGGCGCGTTCGCCGGCGCCGACCGGGTCAGCGCCCAGGCCTTCATCGGCTACCGCCGCCACGAGCGCCTGCAACTCTGGAACTGAAGCAAACGACCTGCCGCGCCTGCGGCCGGGAGACACCCCATGACGACCACCCCCATTGAATCGCTGAGCCACCGCATTCGCCACGAAGCCCGGGCCATGTGGAAGCTCGCCTGGCCGATCCTGATCGGGCAGATCGCCGCCGTCGGCATGGCCGTGTCGGACACGGTGATGGCCGGCCGCCTGGGCTCGCTCGAGCTGGCCGCCGTGTCGGTGGGGGTGTCGTGCTGGACGATGATGTACGTCACGCTGGTCGGCCTGATGCTGCCGATCAACGCGATCGTCGCGCACGAGTACGGCGCCAAGCGACCGGACCGTGTCGCGTCGATGACGCGGCAAGCGCTGTGGATGGCGCTGGGCATCGGCGTGGTAGCGATGCTGCTGCTGAACGCCGGCGCGCTGCTGATCGACAGGCTCGACGCACCGGCCGAGGTGCGCAGCAAGGCGATCGAGTTCGTCCACCTCATCAGCCTGGGGCTGCCGGCGCTGACGCTGCACCGCACGCTGTACGGCTACAGCGCCAGCATCGACAAGACCAAGCCGATGATGCTGATCTCGCTGGCCGCGCTGGCCTACAACGTGCTGGCCAACTGGCTGCTGATCTACGGCCACGCGGGTTTCCCGCGCATGGGGTCCAACGGCTGCGCGCTGGCCACCGCGAGCGGGCTGTGGCTGATGGCGGGCGGGCTGTACCTGTGGATCCGGCGCGACCCGGCCTACCGCGCCAGCAACCCGTTCGACCGCTGGGAGGCGCCGCACCTGCGCGAGATCGCCGGCATGCTGCGCCAGGGTGTGCCCATGGGCATCACCTACCTCGCCGAGGCCAGCGCCTTCTCGGCCGTGGCGCTGCTGGTGGCGCGCTTCGGCGTGGTGGCCATCGCCTCGAACCAGATCACGATCAACGTGACCTCGGTCGTGTTCGTCGTGCCGCTGAGCTTCGGCATCGCCATCATCACCCGCGTGGGCCAATCGCTCGGCGCTGGTGAGCCGCAGCGTGCGCGCTTCGTGGCCTGGGTCGGCATCGGCATGGCGGTGGCGTTCGGTGCGCTGTCGGGGCTGGGCATCGCGCTGTTCCGGCACGACATCGCTTCGCTCTACAGTGTCGACCCTGCCGTGCAGCTGGCCACCGCGAGCCTGCTGGTCATCGCCGCGCTGTTCCAGCTGAGCGATGCGACCCAGATCGCCACCGCCAGCGCCGTGCGCGGCTACAAGGTCACGCGGCCACCGATGGTGATCCACCTGTGCTCGTTCTGGGGCGTGGCGATCCCGCTGGGCTGCGTGCTGGGGCTGGGCTTGCCGGAGGCCATCGCGCCGCAGTGGAACCTGCCGGCGATGGGGGTCACCGGCTTCTGGGTCGGCCTGGCGGCCGGCTTGAGCCTGGCGGCGGTGTGGCTGGTGTCGTTGCTGCGGCGCGTGGCGCGCCAGGCGATCGAGCCGGCCGCGGCGCCGGCGGCATTGAACGTGATCAAGGAAGGGCTCGCGTGAGGGCAGTGAAGTCGGGTTGGCTTGGGCTTTTTCGGTGGTGCTGGGTGGCGGCGCTTTGCAGCGCGGCACTGCCGGTGCGGGCCGTGGACACGGCGCCGCCGCTGGTCGCCACGCGCATCCCCGCCGGCCACGTGCTGCAGATGACCGGGGCGCTCGACGACAGCGCCTGGCAACAGGCCCCCGCCGTCGACGCCTTCTGGCAGGTCAAGCCGGTGGACGGCCGGCCGGCGCCGGTGCGCACCCGCGTGCGCGTGCTGTTCGACGAGCGCGCGCTGTATTTCGGCATCGAGGCCACCGACCCGGACATCGACAGCCTGCGCGCCCAGCTGGTGCGGCGCGACACGGTGCTCGACGATCAGGACTACGTCGGCGTGTTCATCGACCCGATCGGCGCCGGCAAGTCGGCGCTGTTCGTGCGGGTCAATGCGGCCGGCGTGCTGGCCGACGGCGTCTATTCCGCCGACACCAACCGGCTCGACTTCTCGCCCGACTTCGAGGTCGATGCGGTGGCGCGGATGAACGACGCGGGCTACACGGTCGAGCTGCGGGTGCCGTTCGCCGCGCTGCGTTTCGACACCCGCACCGGGCCGGCCTGGCAGGTGCAGGTGGTGCGCAGCTACCCGCGCGATGCGCACTACAAGTTCGCCAGCGCGCCGCTGTCGATGTCGGCCGGCAGCGCGATCGAGCGGATGAATGCGCTGCAAGATCTTGAACTCGCCGGCCGCGACAGCGCCTGGTCGCTGCGCCCCACCTTGACCGCCCGCACCGAGCGCACCCGGGCCGGCCACGCCGCCACCCAGCGCGACAGCCAGCTCGAGGCCGGCCTCGACGCCAGCTGGTACCCCGGCGGCAACTGGATGCTCGACGCGACGATCAAGCCCGACTTCTCGCAGGTCGAGCTCGACGTGCCGCAGCTGTCGAGCAACGTGCAGTTTCCGCTGCAGCTGCAAGAGAAGCGACCGTTCTTCCTCGAGAGCAGCGACATCCTCGAAGCACCCTCGCTGATGAGTGAGCAAGGCGGCGGCGGCCTGCAGGCCATCTACACCCGCTCGATCACGCAGCCTTCGTGGGGCGTTCGCGGCAGCTACCGCGGCGACTCGCGCGAGGCTGTGCTGCTGAGCACCCGCGACAAGGGCGGCGCGCTGGCGCTGGTGCCTGGCACCTACGAGGCCGGCATCGTGCTGCAGCCGGCCTCGGCGATCCAGCTGGGCCGCGCCCGCATGCACGTGGGCAATGCGTCGGCCGGGCTGATCGCGATCGACCGGCAATACGAGGGCGGCGCCGGCGGCAACTCGGTGCTCGGTGCCGACCTGGTCTGGCGCTCGGACGCCGGCGACCGGCTTCGCGGCATCGCGATGCATTCATGGACCAGCGCCTGGCCCGGCGAAGACGGCCAGCTGCACCGCGAGGCCGAGCGCAAGGGCGGCTATGCGCTGGTCGACTGGATCCGCAACTCCGACTTCATCGAGCCCTCGCTGACGCTGGAGCAGGCCTCGGCCAACTACCGCAACGACACCGGCTTCACCGCGCAATCGGGCTTTCGCCAGGTGACGGCCCAGATTCAGCAGAAGAACCGCTTCGAGGGCAGCTGGTCCGAGGCCAACCCCTACCTGTTCGCCGTCGACACCCAGGACCTGCACGGCCAGACGATCCAGCGCCTGTTCGCACCCGGCATCTGGGTGCATGGGCCTTACGACATGCAGTTCATCGTCGAGCCGCATCCGCACCAGCTGCAGCGGGTGCGCGCCGGGGGTGTCTTGCACGCGCTGAACCAGGCCTACTTCGAATTCCGGGCCAGCCCCGCGGCCTGGTTCAGCGAGGTCGTCGTCGAACTGACCCAGGGCGACATGGTCGACGTGGAGGCCGACGTCAAGCGGCCCGGCGCGGTGTGGTTGGTTGAAGGTCACTGGCGCTTTGCCCACCGGGTCGAGCTGGAGGCCCGCAGCGAGTGGACCGAGCTGCGCGCCAAGGGCCGGCGGGCGCTGTTCGACCGCGCCGACAGCGCGGTGCTGATCTACCACTTCGGCCCGCGCGACGCGCTGCGCACGATCGTGCAGCGGCACCAGACCACCCGCACCAGCCTGCTGCCGGGCGACCCCGACACGCACCAGGACCGCAGCCTAGACGTGTCGCTGACCTACTCGCACCGCCTGTCGGGCGCGTCGGTCTTCTACCTCGGCGCCACCACGCACCGCGCGGACGATTCGGCGCTGGGCCTGCAGCGCGCCAGCGAGGTCTTCGCCAAGTGGCAGTTCGCGTTCTGAGCACCTCCGCGGCGGCGCGCTGACGCCGGGCTTTCGTTCCCACAGCGAAAGGCAGCTGTGCTTGCGCCCAGGCTTATGCCGCCGGCGCAAAGCGACAAGAATGGTTGTGCGATGGGCCGTCACACGCCATCGAAACACCACCGGGGAGAAGACAACGATGAAGCAGTTGACCTTGCGCAGCTTTGGCGACCTGGACCTGCTGGCCGGGCACACACGAAAGGTGATCACCCTGTTCAGCGGCGGCCTGGACAGCAGCTACCTGTTGATGGAGCTGGCCCGGCGCGGCTTCGAGGTGACGGCGCTGGCCGTCGACCTGGGCGACGAGACCGACCCCGCCGACCTGCAGGCGGTGACCGATCACTTCGGCGCCAAGCTCGTGCGCGTCGATGCGCGCGAGGCCTTCATCGACCAGTCAGTGCTGCCGGCCATCCGCGCGCAGGCCCGCTATCTCGGCACCTACCCGATCAGCTCGTCGCTGTCGCGGCCGGTGCTGGCCAAGGTGGCGGTGCAGCACGCGCAGCGCCTGGGTTGCGAGGTGATCCTGCACACCGCCAACCAGTCGCAGAACAGCCTGCGCCGCCTCAACGGCGCGATCCGCCAGCTGGGCTTCGAAGGCTGGCATGGCTCGCCCTACGAGTTCGGCGCGTTGCCGCGCGAGACCAAGATCCGGCTGCTGGCCGCGGCCGGCCTGCCGAACTTTCGCGCCCGTGGCGTCAGCGTCGACGCCAACCTGTGGTGCCGCGAATTCGAGTCGGGCTCGCTCGACAACCCGGAAGCCTTCTGGGTGCCGGAGTCGCTGTTCGTCTGGACGGCGCCGCGCCACACCGAGCCCCCGTCACCCCACCTGTCGCTGCAGTTCGAAGCGGGCGTGCCGGTCGACATGGACGGGCAGCGCCTGGCGCCGCTCGCGCTGATCGCCGAGCTCAACCGGCAGGCCGGCGCCTTCGGCATCGGCCGCTACAGCGGCCTCGAACACCTGGAGCAAGGCGAGAAGGTGCTCGAAGTGCGCGAGGCCCCGGCCGCGACGCTGCTGATGCAGGCCTATCGCCACCTCGAAACGGCGACGCTCGACGCCGAGCTGATCCGCGCCAAGCTGACGCAGGAACAGGCCTGGGTGCGCGAGGCGATCGAGGGGCGGTGGTACGGCGGCCTGCGGCAGGCGGCCGACGCCTTCATCGCCAGCACCGCGCAACGCGTCAGCGGCACCGTGCACTTTCGCCTGCGCGCCGGGGCGGCAGACCTGTGCGGCATCCGTGCCGAGCAGCCGCTGTACCTGACCGACCGCGACACCTGGGAGCAGGACGTGGCCCGGCTGCGCAGCCAGACCCATGTCGATGTCGAGGACGACAGCGTTCGTGTGCTGCCCTACGTGTCGGGGGCGGCAGCGTGAGCGCGCTGATGCAGTCACCTTCGGCGTCAGACGGTGGCCGGCCTGCGCGCGGGCGCGGTGACGGCTGGCTGACGCGGCAGGCGCGCTGGCTCGCCAGCGACGGGCTGCTGCACATGTCCAGCGCGGCGGTGGCCAAGGCGGTGCGCGCCGAAGCCACCGCCTGGCGCAGCTTCGCCGCCCACTGGGACCGGCTGGCGCTCGACCACTTCATGGGCGACGGCGGCACCTACCGGCTGCGCCGCTACGGCGCCCTCGCCTGCCGGCAATCGAGCGCCTGGCAGCAACTGCCGCACACCGCCTACCGGCAGGCACCGAGCGTGAACCCGCTGAACGGCGGCATCGACCGCCTGTTCGAGCCGCTCGAAGCGAGCTTCGTGCAGCACCCGATGCTGCGCAGCCTGATCGAGCTGACGCTCGCGCTGATCCACCACAGCGAAGGCCAGCGCTCCGACTGGAAGGTCGAGCTACACCCGTACCGCATCCTGGCCCGGCCCGACTGCCCCGGCCAGCCCACGCCCGAGGGGCTGCACCGCGACGGTGTCGACTACACCGCAGCGCTGATGGTGCGGCGCGCCAACATCAAAGGCGCCGACACCCGCGTGGCCGACACCGACCACCGCGAGTTGCAGCGCCTGCGGCTGCGCGCGCCGATGGACCTGCTGCTGCTCGACGACGTGCGCACGCTGCACGAGGTCAGCCCGGTGGTGCAGCGCAAGGCCCATGCCGGCGCCTGGCGCGACGTGCTGGTGCTGGCCTACACACGCTGGAAGGCCTGACCCGTGAATGCCACTGACCCGGCGGGACCCGGCTCACCGCGCGCCACGCGGGCCAGCGAGCTGATGCTGCTGGTGGTGGCCGCCATCTGGGGCAGCAGCTACGGAGTGGCGAAACTGGCGCTGCAGTACGTGCCGGCGATGGAGTTCGTCGCGCTGCGTTTCGTGATGACCTTCGTCGTGCTGCTGCCGGCGCTGCGGCCGCTGCTGACGGGTGTCGACCGCCGTGCCCGCCTGGCCGCCGGCAGCGCGCTGGGCATCAACCTGCTCGCGGTGCTGTTGTGCGAAAGCTTCGGCGTGGCACTGACCAGCGCCGCCAACGCCGCCTTCCTGATCAGCACCTGCGTCGTCATCACGCCCTTCGTCGAATGGCTGATGTTCGGCAAGCGCACCTCGCGCCTGATGCTGCTGTGCGCCTGCCTCTCGCTGCTGGGTGTTGCCTTGCTGACCGGCAGCAACGGCGGCACCGGCGCCTGGGCCCGGGGTGAGTTCCTGATGCTGCTGGCGGCCGTGCTGCGCGCACTGCTGGTCTGCCTGACGCGCTACCACCTGTTGCGCCTGGGCATGCCGGCGCTGACGATGACCGCGCTGCAGTCCGGCGTGGCGGCGGCCGGGGCTTGCGCGCTGGTGTTCATCGCCGGCACGCCCAAGCTGATCGTGTCGGCCGTCGCGGTGCCGGCGTTCTGGGGCCTGATGCTCTACCTGGCGTGCCTGTGCACCGTCTTCGCCTTCTTCGCCCAGAACTTCGCCGCCAGCCACGTCAGCCCCAGCCGCGTCTCGCTGCTGCTGGGCTGCGAGCCCGCCTTCGGCGCCGTGTTCGCGGTGATCGCGCTGAACGACCACCTGACCCCCACCGGCTGGATCGGCGGCGCGCTGGTGGTGGCGGCTGCGTGGCTGGCCACGGGGGCCGAGGCACCACACCCGTCGCAGCGCGAAACGCTTCGCAGCTGGCTGCCGCGCTGGAAGCCGAACGGCTGAGTCTTCAGCCGACGGCTGGCACCCGGTCAGGCGACGGTGGCGCTCTTGCTGTCGCCCAAGGCGCCCGGGCCCAGTGCCCCCAGCCGCTCGTACAGCGTGGCGCGAGAGATGCCCAGCATCCGGGCGGCCGCCAGCTTGTTGCCGCCGGTGGCCTGCAGCGCCGCGCGAATGGCCGAAGCCTCCAACTCGGCCACCGCCTTGGGCAGCGACTGCAAGCGGGCGGGCGCGTGGTCTTGTGCGGCCTTCGACACCGTCGCCGCGTTGGTCGAACAGGCCGGCATCAGCCGCTCGAAATGCTGAACGCCCAGGTGCAGGTCGTCCGTCATCAACACCACCTGCTCCAGCACATTGCGCAGCTCGCGGATGTTGCCGGGCCAGGCGTGCCGCGCCAGCAGCTCCAGCGCGTCGGCGCCCAGGCTCTTGTGGACCAGCCCGGTGCGGCTGCCGATGTCTTCGAGCAGGTGATCGGCCAGGGCGTCCAGATCAGCCAGCCGCTCGCGCAGCGCCGGCAGCCGGATCGGCAGCACATTGAGCCGGTAGTACAGGTCGGCCCTGAACTTGCCTTCGCTCACCATCGCCGGCAGGTCGCGGCTGGTGGCGGCGATGATGCGGCAGTCCAGCTTCTCGACCTTGTTGCTGCCGACCGGCTCGACCTCTTGCTCTTGCAGCACCCGCAGCAGCTTGGCCTGCAGCGCCAGCGGCATGTCGCCGATCTCGTCGAGGAACAGCGTGCCGCCATCGGCGAGCTTGAACTTGCCGGGGCGGCCTTTGCGGTCGGCGCCGGTGTAGGCACCGGGCGCGACGCCGAAGAACTCGGCTTCGAGCAGGGTCTCGGGCACGGCCGCGATGTTGACGCCGACGAAGGGGCCGGCAGCGCGGTGGCTACCGGCGTGGATGCCTTGGGCCATCAGCTCTTTGCCGGTGCCGGTTTCGCCCAGCAGCAGCACGGTCGAGTCGGTGCCGGCCACGCGGCGGGCCAGGCGCTTGACCTCCATCACCGCCGGGCTGGTGCCGATGAAGCTGGCGATCGTGTACTTGGGCCGGCGCTGGGTGGCCAGCTCGCGTCGGGCGTCGTCGAGCTCGCGCTGCATGCGGCTGAACTTGGCCATCAGCGGCTGCATCGTCGATTCGCTGTGGTCGGGCGATTCGTTGAGCCAGACGATGCCGATCGCGCCGATGACGTGGCCGGCGTCGTCGCGCAGCGGCAGGCGGCTGACGAGGAAGGTGCCGGCCCGGTTGGTCAACAGGTCGACGACGATCGGGCGGCCCGAGTCGATGACCTGGTTCATCAGCGTGTTCGGCACCACGGCCTCGACCGGCTTGCCGACGAAGTCTTCTTCGCGCTCGAAGCCGAGTGCCGGCAGGAAGTGCTTGTAGCCCTCGCTGATCCAGACGATGCGGTGCTGGCGGTCGACCACCATCATGCCCAGCGCGGCCTGGGCGAAGGTGTCGAACATCGATTGCGCGGCCAGACGCAACAGTTTGCTGGCGTCTTGCGGCAGGCCGGTGGCGGGGGTGTGCGGTGCGGGCATGGGAGGCTCCCTGCCGCAGTGTTGCACACCCCTTCGTGGCGCCGCGACGGGGTCAGCCCGGGGCCCTGTGCTGACCTTCGGGCGTGACCTACAGCGTGCGCAAGAAGGCCACCAGGTCTTTCTTCTCCTGCGCTTCGAGCTTGGTGCCCAGCACGAGGTTGAAGAACTCGACCGTGTCGTCCAGCGTCAGCAGCCGGTCGTCGTGCAGGTACGGCGGCGAGTCTTTGATGCCGCGCAGCGGAAAGGTCTTGATCGGCCCGTCTTGCATCACCCGGCGGCCGTTGATCGTGACACCCTCGGTGTAGAAGCGCTCGGTGCGCAGGTTGTGCATCAGGTTGTCGGTGTAGTACGGCGGCGCATGGCAGGCCACGCACTGGCCCTTGCCGTGGAACACCTTCTCGCCGCGCAGTTCGGCCGCGCTGGCCAGGGCCGGGTCGAGCCGGCCGAACACGTTGAGCTTCGGTGCCGGCGGAAAGTCCAGCAGGTTCTGGAACTCGCCCATGAAGTGCACCTGGCTGCCGCGCTCCAGCGGGTTCACGCCCTTGCGCGCGGCCTTGGTGTGGTCGCCGTCGAAGTAGGCGGCGCGCTGCTCGAACTCGGTGAAGTCTTCGACCGACTTCAGCGCCCGCTGCGAGCCGAACAGCCGCTGCACGCTGACCCCGCGCAGTGACGGCGTGTCGATGCGGTGGCGCAGGTCGTCGGGCCGGATGTCACCCACGGTGTGCGTGGCCGCGGTGCTGTGGCCGTTGGCATGGCAGTCGAAGCAGGCCACGCCCATGTGCGGCCGCAGCGCGCGGCGGTCGTCGGTCAGGTTGAACTGCTGCTGCGGGAACGGCGTGACGAGCAGGCGCAGGCCTTCGAGCTGCTTCGGGTTCAGCGCGTCCTTGAACAGCTTCTCGAAGTTGTCCAGCGTGACGAGCTGGCCCTTGGACACGTCGCCCAGGTCGGGCCGGGTGCTCAGGAAGATCGGCGCCGGGAACTCGGGCAGCAGGTGCTGCGGCAGGTCGAAGTCGAGGTCGAAGCGGGTCAGGTCGCGGCCGGTCTGGCGCCCGCGATCAGCGGCGCCCTGCGAGCGGGCCGAGTCTGCAACATGAGGCGGTCTCCCTGTGGGTGGTGAACCAAGTCAACCCGCCGTCATGCGCTGTGGCGGCGATCCCTCCAGGGTGTCGCGAAGTATCGGCACAAGCCATCAACCGCGATGGCGGCAGTGGTATGCGGCGCCGTCACTGCCGAGACAGAGGGCCACCGTTCATCGCGCCCGGCGGCAGCTCATGTCGACCACGGCCGCCGTTCATCGCCTGGCCGCGCCGTGCGGGCCGGCGCGTGCGCACAATTTGCGGTCTCTGGCTTTCCCTCGAAGAGGCTTCGATGAAACAGTGGCTGAAGGACAACCGCGGCTTCTTGCTGTTCCTGCTGTGCTTTGGGTTCGTGCGCACCGCGGTGGCGGACTGGAACCCGATCCCCACCGGCTCGATGCGGCCGACGATCCTGGAGGGCGACGTGGTGTTCGTGAACCGGCTGGCGTTCGACGCGAAGATCCCGCTGACCGATGTGTCCATCGCGCGGCTGGGCGAGCCGCGCCGCGGCGACGTGGTGACCTTCAGCTCGCCCAAGGACGGCACGCGGCTGATCAAGCGCATCGTCGGGTTGCCGGGCGATGTGGTGCAGATGCGCGACGAGGTGCTGTTCGTCAACGGCGAGCAGGCCGAATACACCGACATGACGCCGGCCTCTGAAGTGCTGGGCGGCGATGTCAGCGTGCCGGCGATCCGCGCCACCGAGCACGTGGCCGGCAGCAGCCGCACCGTGCAGATCCTGCCGCGGATGGGCGCACGGCGCGACTTCGGCCCGCTGAAGTTGCCGGCCGACCAGTTCTTCATGCTCGGCGACAACCGCGACAACAGCGAAGACTCTCGCTTCATCGGCCCGGTGCCGCGCGCGTTGCTGATCGGCCGGGCGCATCACATCCTGCTATCGGCCGACATCACCGGCAACTGGCTGCCGCGCTGGGGGCGCACGGCCTCGGCCATCCAATGACCGAGGCCGAGTGCCGCGGGGCTTCAGCGTGGGGCGTCGGCAGGCGCCTTCGACGCCACGGTCGGCACCAGCTTGAACGCGACGATCTGCGGGGCGGGTGCGCCTCGCGGCTGCCACGAGCCCCAGCCGAGGACGGCCCCTTGATCGTTGATGGCTTCGACCATGATGATCTGCACCCCCCCGCCCTCGGGGCTGGAGCAAGTACGCCCGATCAGCTGATTGATCTCGACCGGCTCGGCATCGACGCTGGCCCAGTACATCGGCTCGTAGCCATTGCTGCCGGCGCGGCCGACGATCTCTCCGCTGCGATTGATGCCCAAGGGGGTGCTGGAATCGGAATGCAGCGGCTGCCGCAGCGCGACAGGCTTGTTGCCCTTCCACACCGTGGCGCGAACCGCGCCGGGTTTCCAGCTGACGCCGATGACGACGCCCGCATCGTTGATACCCGTCGCCCACGACCCGTCCCAGCCCTTGAGCGTGCCGAGGTCGGTGACCACCCCGTCGCGCCAGCGGACGGCGTGGCTGACGCCGTCCATCGCGGTCGCAGCGGTCCCCGCCACGTCGCCTCGCCGATTGATCGCAATGGCCCTGGCAGAGTTGCCCGCCACGAGAGGCGGCAACGCGGCGGGCACTTCATTCGTCCAGACCGTGGCCACCGCCGGGCTGCCGTCGAGATAGCGCGTGCCCACGACCTGGCCGCTGCGGTTGATGCCTTGCGCAGCGGCCGTGCCACCGGGGAAGGTGGGCAGCACCGTCGGGCTGTTGCCCTTCCACACGACCGCCTCGGGCCTGGGATCGGGGCCGGTGTAGCCCGCCCAGCCGGTGCCGACCACGACGCCGTCGTCGTTGATGCCGGTCATTTCATTCCACGTCACGCCCGAGCCAGGCGCCCGGTAGGTGGCGACGAGCCGGCCCTTCTTGTCCCACCCCAGGCCGAAGGGTTCGTTGTAGGCAACGGCGCCGACGGCCTGGCCGAGGTTGTTCAACCGGGCGGGCGCCGAGCCCGTGCCGATGCTGTAGTCCTCCAGTCGATGGCAGTCGTACGACGGCAGGGCGTGTGCGGCCAGCACCCAGGCGCCGAGCGCCATGCCCAGGCCAAGCCGGCCTGCACCGGCCAGGCTCGATTTCTGATCTGTCGGCATGAGATCCTCCGATGTGATTTGATGGTTTCGGTGCCCACGGCACCGGAAAGCGATTCTCCACATCGCGGCCCGGTTCATAACCCCTATGTTGCACGCATCGAGGCCGGCGGCCCAGCCCGTGCAGCCGGCGCACAATCGCGCCGAATCGTTGATCACCTGACTTGAGTGAGCCCCATGACGATGACTGTTCCCCGCTTCCTTCGCCTTGCCCTGGCCGGCTTGCTGGCCGCCCCGCTGCTGGCCCAGGCCGCCGCGAAACCCGAGCCCGGCTCCTCGTTGTCGGACTACGAGTTCAAGCCGGCACGCG
This sequence comes from Ideonella sp., assembly GCF_041914305.1. Lineage (NCBI taxonomy): Bacteria > Pseudomonadati > Pseudomonadota > Betaproteobacteria > Burkholderiales > Sphaerotilaceae > Ideonella > Ideonella sp. Next base: position 69,971 of record NZ_JAYSDQ010000025.1, on the reverse strand, counting down.
CACCGGTCGGCCAGGTGGTGCACTACCTGAAGTCGAACCTCGACGGCAGCAAGCGGTTGGTGTTGTCGGTGCACTTCTCGGCGCCGCTGATGATGGAGGTGCTGAAGGTCGAGGCCGATGGCCAGTACCTGGCGCTGGTGCAGGCCGAGCTGGACCCGGCGACCTTGAGCGAGTCGCGCATGAAGTCGTTCAACCGGCTCGAATCGGGCACGCCGCGGCAGCAGATGGCGCTGGACGCGGATGCACAGCAGCGGCGCCTGGTGGCCGAGGTGGCCAACACCCGCATGCCGGTGACACCGGGGCACTGGCCGGCGCACCTGTACAACTTCGACCTCAGCGGCCTGAACGCGACGCTGCCGCACCTGAAGAACCCGCGGCACAGCTTCGAGGTCGGCATCATCGACCCGGACTTCGCGTTCCTCAAGACCAAGTTCAAGCCCGATGCGGGCGAGGTGGACGGCGGCTTCGTCGACAAGGGCAAGGCCACCTTCCGCTTCGTGCGCGACGAGGAGCTGGACGAGATCCCCTGCCACCGCTTCGAGGTCGGCGGCCCGGCGTTCAAGAACATCAAGGGCACGCTCTGGGTCAACGCGAAAGACGGCCTGATCGAGCGCTTCGAGCACCCGTTGCCCGACAACCCGGAGTGGAAGAGTTTCAAGCTGAGCCGCATCGGCAGCCGGCCGATGGACGATGCCGAGTGGGAGGCGTTCAAGGCCGCCACCGTGCGCCGCGCGATGGACCTGCGCGATGCAGAGTAAGGGCTCGGCAGCAGGCTATTCCGGCACGCCGCTGTCCGGCAAGCTGGGGCTGAAGCCCGGCATGAGGGTACACGTGGCCCACGAGCCCGAGGGCTATCGGGGCTGGTTGGCGCCGCTGCCGGCGGGCCTGGTGTTCACCCCTCACCCGGGCCCGGAGACCGCGCTGGTCCACCTGTTCGCCGACGACAGGCGCCGCTTGGCCGAGGCGCTGCGCCGCTACCGCGAGCAACTCCCGGCCGACGCCACCGTCTGGGTCTCGTGGCCGAAGAAGTCGAGCAAGGTGCCGACCGACATCACCGAAGACGTGATCCGCGAAGTGGCGTTGCCGCTGGGCTGGGTGGACGTGAAGGTCTGCGCCGTCAGCGAGGTGTGGTCGGGATTGAAGCTGGTGGTGCGCAAGGCCTTGCGCTGAGCCTGCTGGCCCCATGTCGGCCGCGCCGGCATTGCGGGAATTGCGGACGCGCGGCGTGTTGGATGAGCGCAGACTCGCGCCCTTCTCAGCCTGCCGGAGCCCGCCATGGCCCACAAGCCGATCTACAAGTCGCTTTACTTCCAGGTCATCACCGCGATCGTGATCGGGGTCGCACTGGGCCATTTCTTCCCGGCCACCGGCGAGGCGATGAAGCCGTTCGGCGATGCGTTCATCAAGCTGATCAAGATGGTCATCGCGCCGATCATCTTCTGCACCGTCGTCGTCGGCATCGCCGGCATGGAGGACATGAAGAAGGTCGGCAAGACCGGTGGCCTGGCGCTGCTGTACTTCGAGGTCGTCAGCAGCGTCGCGCTGATCGTCGGCCTCGTGATCGTGAACCTGGTGCAGCCCGGCGCCGGCATGAATGTGGACCCGGCCTCGCTGGACACCAAAGGCATCGCCGCCTACACCGGCCCGGGCAAGATGCAGGGCACGGTCGACTTCTTGCTCAACGTGATTCCCGGCACGGTGGTCGATGCCTTCGCCAAGGGCGAGATCCTGCAGGTGCTGCTGTTCTCGGTGATGTTCGGCTTCGCGCTGCACAAGTTCGGCGGCCGCGGCACCCTGGTGTTCGACATCATCGAGAAGACCTCGCACGTCTTGTTCTCGATCGTCGGCATCATCATGAAGGTCGCGCCGATCGGCGCCTTCGGGGCGATGGCGTTCACGATCGGCAAGTACGGCGTCGGCTCGCTGCTGTCGCTGGGCAAGCTGATGGGCACCTTCTACCTGACCTGCCTGGTCTTCATCTTCGTCGTGCTGGGGCTGGTCGCCCGGCTGCACGGCTTCTCGGTCTGGAAGTTCATCAAGTACATCAAGGAAGAACTGCTGATCGTGCTGGGCACCTCGTCGAGCGAATCGGTGCTGCCGCGCATGATGGCCAAGATGGAGAACCTGGGGGCACGCAAGTCGGTGGTCGGCCTGGTCATCCCGACCGGCTATTCGTTCAACCTCGACGGCACCTCGATCTACCTGACGATGGCGGCGGTGTTCATCGCACAGGCGACTAACACGCCGATGACGCTGACGCAGCAGCTGACGCTGCTGGGCGTGCTGCTGCTGACCAGCAAGGGCGCAGCGGGTGTCACCGGCAGCGGCTTCATCGTGCTGGCGGCCACCTTGTCGGCGGTGGGCGGCGTGCCGGTGGCGGGGCTGGCGCTGATCCTCGGCATCGACCGCTTCATGTCCGAAGCGCGTGCGTTGACCAACCTGATCGGCAACGGCGTGGCCACCGTGGTCGTCGCCAAGTGGACCGGCGATCTCGACACCGCGCGGCTCGAGCAGCAGTTGAACCACCCGGCCGAGACCGACGCCATCCAGGCCGATGAGCCTGAACAGGTGCTGGACGCCACCGAACAGCGCATGCCCGTGGCCGCGTCACGCTGAGGGCCGGCGCGGGCGGCTACGCTAGGGGCCCCACCACAGCGATCGGAGTCGCACGATGCCCCTGGCCCGCATTGAAACCTGCCGTTCCTGGCCACCCGAACAGGTGCAGGCCCTGATGGACGCCGTCTACCAGAGCTTTCGCGAGGCGCTGAAGGTGCCCGAGGGTGATCGCAGCATTCGCTACGTCGAGCACCGGCCCGAGCACTGGGCCCATCCGCCCGGCAAGACCGCCAACGCGATGCTGGTTGAGGTGACGATGTTCCCGGGGCGCTCTCTGGCGGCCAAGCGGGCCTTGTACGCGTCGATCATCCGGCGGTTCGAAGCGCTGGGCATCGCGCCGAGCGACGTGATGATCGTGCTGCACGAGCCCCCACTGGACAACTGGGGCCTGCGCGGCGGTATCCCTGCCAGCGAGTTGGACTTGGGGTTTGACCTGAAGGTCTGAACCCGAGGGCAACGCTGAACAAGTCCCACACGGGCCGCGCATCCCTGCTTGGGGCGGTCTGCTGCGTTGCAAATCCTCGCCATAGCACGAGCTATGGCTGTGGTTTGCGCCTTGCAGCCCATCCCCAACCAGGGCGCGCAGCCTCGCGGGGACTTATTCAGCGTCGCCCTAGGTGTTTTCGAGTATCTCGCCGGGAATACCGCTTGCTGTAACCGTGCGTTGCATCTCGATTGGCGGCAGGCGGAAATCTGTATCGACCGAATTTGCCGCCAACTGAGGCATACCCCGCGTCGGGGTGTGCAGTATTTGGCAGAAACCCGCACTGTGTGCTGAGCAGACTTGGGGTTGCGCCTGCCTGTTGCGACGCTTCTAATTCCGATCGCCGGGAATCATCGGCACTGGAATCTCAGGGTCCAAGACACAGGGGACATTCCTCATGATGATGAAGCAAGTCGTTCGGGCAGTGGCTGCGGCAACCGCGCTGCTGGTGGGTATGTCGGCGCAAGCTGCCTTGGTGCAGTACCGCATGACGGGTGTGGTGACGCAAAGCGGTGTCTTCGACGACGGCACGATGGTGGCGGAGGCCACCCCGGTGACCATCAGCTACAGCTACGAGACCAAGCAGCCCTCGTCCGAGATGCTGCGCAACGACGACGGCTCGGGCATCGCCGCCTACGACTTCCTGCGGCCCTACCACTTCAAACTGCGTGTCGGTGACCACCGCGCCCGTGTCGACGGTTTTCGCGTCACGCTGAACAACGACCTGAACCAGCCGTTTGGCGACACCTACGACCTGGAAGCGGTCGGCGGCGTCTACATCGACCACGTGCTGCAGCCCGATGCCAAGTTCACCGTGTCGTTGTTGAGCCAGTTCGGCAACACCGGCGCCCTGCGCTCGCTGAACCTGCCCAAGCACCTGAACGAATGGTCGTTCGACGCCTTCCGCTCGGCCCGCCTGGCCGCGGCCGGCGATCGCACGCTGCTGATGATCCGCATCGACCGCATCCGCTCGACGGTCTGCGCACAAACGGTGCCGGGCACCGACGACTGCGCCGAGTAAGCGACTTTCTCTTCGACTCACCTGCAGCGCGCGTGCGCGTGGGGGCCTCGCCGGCCCACCATGCCACGCGCGTTGGCTTTGGGGCCGCCAGGCCGGCAGGGTTTGACCGCGCTTGCGGCTGTCACGCAGCGCTGCTCAGAATCGCGCCGGCAATCCAGCCCAAGACAGGAAGGAGAGCGAACATGAAAGCATATGGCGCCGAGTTCTTCGGCACGTTCTGGCTCGTATTGGGAGGCTGCGGCAGCGCGGTGCTCGCGGCCGCATTCCCGGGTGTCGGCATCGGGCTGCACGGGGTCTCGCTGGCCTTTGGCCTGACGGTGCTGACGATGGCCTATTCGATCGGCCACATCTCGGGGTGCCACCTGAACCCGGCGGTCAGCATCGGGCTGTGGGCGGGCGGCCGGTTCCCGGCGGCCCAACTGCTGCCGTACATCGTGGCCCAGGTGCTGGGCGCGGTGGCGGCCGGCGGTGTGCTGTTCGTCATCGCCAGCGGCAAGGCGGGGTTCGATGCGGTCGGCAGCGGCTTCGCCTCGAACGGTTATGGCGCGCATTCGCCGGGCCAGTATTCGATGGTGGCGGCGCTGGTCTGCGAGGTGGTGATGACGGCGTTCTTCCTGATCGTCATCCTCGGCGCGACCGACAAGCGCGCGCCCGCCGGCTTTGCGCCGATCGCCATCGGCCTGGGCCTGACGCTGATCCACCTGATCAGCATCCCGGTCACCAACACCTCGGTGAACCCGGCCCGCTCGACCGGGGTCGGCGTGTTCGTCGGCGGTTGGGCGATCGAGCAGCTGTGGTTGTTCTGGGTCGCGCCCATCGTCGGCGCGGTGATCGGCGCCAAGGTCTACGGTGTCATCGGCTCGGAAGACTGACCGAGAGACGCCCCCGCCTCGCCACCGGGCCCGGTTCGCCGGGCTCTTTTCCGGGGTCGCGCCAGCGCGCGGGAGCCGGTGGCGGGCTGCCCGCCCGATCACCCCCGCCGGCCGATCCGAATGACATTCCAGCGGCCATCGGTCACCCGCCGTCAGCGCCTGGTGGGTCGCGAAATTCCGCTTGTGATTTTGTAATTACAGGATTACGCTACCCCGCATGCTCACCTCTTCGGCCAGCTTGTCGGTGGCACCGGTCCGCGGCACCTCGCTTCACGACGAAGTGGCCGCTCGCCTTCGAGCGATGGTCTTCGAGCGCCAGCTGGCGCCGGGGGAGTGGATCGACGAGAAGGCGCTGGCCCAGGGCTGGCAGATCAGCCGCACGCCGCTGCGCGAGGCGCTGAAGGTGCTGGCCGCCGAAGGCCTGGTCGAGCTGGTACCGCAACGCGGCTGCCGGGTGGTCGAGCTGAGCGACGACGACGCCGACCAGCTGTTCCCGGTGATGGCGCTGCTGGAAGGCCGCTGCGCCTTCGAGGCCACGCGCAACGCCAGCGCGGCCGACCGCGCGCTGCTGCGCCGCCTGCACGACGAGCTCGAGCGCCACGCCGCTGCGCAAGACCGCGACGGCTACTACCGCGCCAACCACGAGTTCCACACCCTCGTGCAGCGGCTGGCGCGCAACCGCTGGCTCGACCGCTCGACCGGCGACCTGCGCCAGTTCCTGCGCCTGATGCGCGGCCGCCAGCTGAAGCTGCCCGGCCGCATCGACGCGTCGATCAACGAGCACCGGGTGCTGATCGACGCGATGCTGGCCGGCGACGCCGCGCGCGCCGAACGCACGATGCACGACCACCTGATGGCCCAGCTCGCGGCGCTGAAGGCGGTGCGCGCACTGGAGCGCGACGCCGCCCCCCACAACGACCCGCAGGCCGATCCGCCGGCCGGAGGCCCCAGCGATGTTGGTTGACAGCCTGCGCGAAGCCGCTCGGCGCCGCGGCGCCGAGCACGACCTGCGGACACTGGCCGCCGACTGCGAGCACCTGCTGTCGCAGCGCGGCGAGGCCAGTAGCACGCAGATCGCGCGCCAGATCGTCGAGCGCCTGCAAGACCTGCTGGCCGAGCCGGGCCGCAAGGACGGCGCCCGCAGCGCCGCGTTGGACCGCTTCTTCGCCCACCTGGCCGACCACTTCAGCCCCGAGCCGATGGCGGTGCTGGCCAGTGCGCAGGCCTATGCCGCGCGGCCCGACGCGGCCCATCTGATCGCACTGATCGAACGCACCGAGCCGCGGCGACAAGAGCTGTTTCGCCGCATCAACCGGGCCCCGGGCGGCACCGCCGCACTGATCGGCCTGCGCCGCGCGCTGCTCGAGCGCCTGCCGAAGAAGCCCGAATGGCGCGCGCTCGAAGCCGACCTGTTGCACCTGCTGTCGAGCTGGTTCAACCCGGGCTTTCTCGAAATGCGCCAGGTCAGCTGGCGCTCGCCGGCGCAGCTGCTGGAGCAGATCATCCACCACGAGGCGGTGCACGAGATCGACGGTTGGGACGACCTGCGCCGCCGCCTGCTGCCCGACCGGCGCTGCTTCGCGTTCTTTCACCCGCAGCTGCCGGAAGAGCCGCTGATCTTCGTCGAGGTGGCGCTGCTGCCCGAGATGGCCGCGGCGATCCCGCCGCTGATCGACAAGAAGGCACCGGCGCTGTCGCCCGACAGCTTCAAGGTCGCCGTGTTCTACAGCATCAGCAATTGCCAGCCGGGGCTGCGCGGCGTGTCGCTCGGCAACTTCCTGATCAAGCGCGTGGCCGACGAGCTGAAGGCCGAGCTGCCGCAGCTGAAGACCTTCTGCACGCTGTCGCCGATCCCCGGCTTCATGGCCTGGCTGCAGGCCGCCGACCCGGCGGAGCGCCTGCCCGGCGTGAAGCCCGCGCTGGCCGAGCGGATGGGCACCGCGCGCGCGACGCTGCAGCGGGCCTGCGGCGGCGACCTGGCCAGCCTGGCCCAGCCCGCCACGCACGCCACCCTGCCCAAGCCGGCACAGCAGGCGCTGCTGCAGCTGGCCGCGCTGTACCTGGTGTACCAGTCGCCGCAGGCTGGCGGCGACCCGGTGGCCCGGTTTCACCTCGACAACGGCGCGCGGCTGGAGCGGCTGAACCCGCAGGGCAACCCATCGCCCAAGGGCTTGAAGCAATCGGCCGGGCTGATGGTCAACTACCTCTACGACCTGGCCAACATCGACGCTTGCCACGACCGTTTCGTGCACGGCGCAGTCGCCCACTCGCGCGCCATCTCGCGGCTGCTTTGACAAGATCCACTGACGGAGACAAACGATGACGACTCATCACCCCCGCCGCCTGGCGCTGCTCGCACTGACGGCCGCCGCGTCGACCCTGGTTTCACCGCTGGCGATGGCGCAGGCCAGCGGCTGGCCCGGCAAGCCGGTGACCATCGTCGTGCCCTTCCCCGCCGGCGGCGGCACCGATGCCTTCGCGCGCCCGTTGATGGCGATGCTCACCAAGCAGACGGGCAAGCAGTTCATCATCGACAACAAGGGCGGCGCCGGCGGCACCGTGGGCGCCACCGTGGCCTCGAAAGCCACTCCCGACGGCTACACCTTCTTCATGGGCGCGGTGCACCATGCCATCGCGCCGTCGATGTACCCCAAGCTCGACTACCACCTGGACACCGATTTCGTGCCGGTGGGCCTGATCTCCAGCGTGCCGCAGGTCATCGTCGTCAACCCGCAGCGCGTGCCGGTCAGCGACCTGAAGGGCCTGCTCGAATTCGTGCGCGCCAACCCCGGCAAGCTGAACTACGGCTCGGCCGGCAACGGCACCTCGCACCACCTGGCCGGCGAGCTGTTCAAGCTGCAGACCAAGACCTTCATCACCCACATCCCCTACCGCGGCGCCGGCCCGGCCTTGCAGGACCTGGTGGCCGGGCAGGTCGACCTGATGTTCGACGGCCTGGGCTCCAGCGCCACCCACATCAAGAGCGGCCGCATCAAGGCGCTGGCCGTGGCCTCGGACAAGCGCGCCCCCGGCTTCCCCGACGTGCCGACCAGTGCCGAAGGCGGCGTGCCGACCTACCAGGTCGCGACCTGGTATGGCCTGTGGGCGCCCAAGGGCACGCCGAAGGAGATCATCAGCGCGATGCAGGCCGAGATGAAGAAGGCCTTCGCAACCGACGAGATCAAGTCGGCCTGGAACGGGCTGGGCGCCAACGTGCCGAGCCTGTGGGGTGACGACTTCGGCAAGTTCGTCGCCAGCGAGACCAGGCGCTGGGCCGAGGTCGTCAAGTCTTCTGGCGCCAAGCTCGACTGATGGCCGGCCACGTCGTCCTGCACCCGGCAGATGCGCAAGGCATTGCGCGCCTGCAGTTCTCGCACCCCGGCAAGCTGAATGCGTTGTCGGTGCAGATGTGGCGCGACCTGCGTGCGCAGGTCGAAGCGCTGAATGCCCTGCCGCCCGGCCAAGGCCCGCGGGTCGTGATCGTGCAAGGCGATGGCGGCAGCTTCGTCGCCGGGGCCGACATCGAAGAGTTCCCCGACTTCCGCTTCGACGCCGACACGCTGGCGCACTACCACGAAGAGGTGGTGGCCCCGGCGCTCCATGCGCTGCTCGACTGCGAGCGGCCGCTGGTCGCGCAGATCGAGGGCGCCTGCGTCGGCGGCGGGCTGGAGATCGCGGCCTGCTGCGACATCCGCCTGTGCGGTGCATCGAGCCGCTTCGGCGTGCCGATCGCCAAGCTCGGCTTTCCGATGGCACCGCTGGAGATCGAGATCGTGGCGCGCGTGATCGGCGAGACGACCCTGCGCGAGCTGCTGCTCGAAGCCCGCGTGCTCAGCGCCGACGAAGCGCGCCAGCGTGGCCTGGTGACCCGCGTGGTGGCCGATGCCCAGGTGGCGGCCGAAGCACGGCGCAGCGCCGAGGCGATGGCGGCCCTGTCGCCGCAGGCCCTGCGCCTGAACAAGCGTGCGCTGCGCCAGTTCAGCCCCATGGGCCGCCCGCACGGCAGCAGCCCCGACGAACGTGCGCCGCATTACGCTTACGCCCCTTCGGCCGAGCACCGCGAAGGCCTGGCCGCCTTCAACGAGAAACGCCCCGCGCGCTTCGGCAGTGCTGATGCGCCCCACGCCGCACCCGACACCGCGCCCGACCCCGACGAGCCCCGCCCATGAACCTCTTTGCCGCCCTGCGCCAAGCCTTTCCGGCCGACCTCGACACCTGCGCGATCGAGCCGGCCGACGGCCCCGACACCACCCACGTCTACACCTGGCGCGACCTCGACCACGCCAGCGCACGCATCGCCAACCTGCTGGACTCGCTGGCACTGCCGCCGGCCAGCCGCATCGCGGTGCAGGTCGAGAAAAGCGTCGAGGCGCTGCTGCTGTACCTGGCCGTGCTGCGCGCCGGCCATGTGTTCCTGCCGCTGAACACGGCCTACCAGGCGGCCGAGATCGAATACTTCATCGGCAACGCCGAGCCGGCCGTCGTCGTCTGCTCGGGCAAGCACTTCACCTGGATCAGCCGGCTCGCCTTCAAGGCCGGCACCACCCATGTCTTCACGCTGAACGACGACCGCACCGGCACCTTGCTCGACCGCGCCGCGTTCCACGCCGACCAGCACACCCCGGCCACCAAGAGCGCCGACGACCTGGCCGCGATCCTCTACACCAGCGGCACCACCGGCCGCAGCAAGGGCGCGATGCTGACGCACGGCAACCTGCTGTCGAACGCGCAGACGCTGAAGGACTACTGGGGCTGGCGAAATGTCAAGGAAGGGGGCGACGTGCTGATCCACGCGCTGCCGATCTTCCATGTGCACGGCCTGTTCGTCGCCTCGCACGGGGCGCTGCTGAACGGCAGCAAGATGCTGTGGTTCAGCAAGTTCGACCCCAAGGCGGTGCTGGCACGCCTGCCCGAGGCCACCGTGTTCATGGGTGTGCCCACGCTGTACGTGCGCCTGCTCGGCGAGGCCGGGCTGACGCAGGCCGCCTGCCGGCACATGCGGCTGTTCATCAGTGGCTCGGCGCCGTTGTTGATCGAGACATTCAACGACTGGCGCACGCGCACCGGCCACACGATTCTCGAGCGCTACGGCATGAGCGAGACGGTGATGCTGACCTCGAACCCCTACCGCGCTGAGGACGGCGAGCGCCGCGGCGGCACGGTCGGTTTCCCGCTGCCCGGCGTGGGTCTGCGGGTGCGCGGCGACCAGGGCCAGGCGCTGCCGGCCGGCGAGGTCGGCGGCATCGAGGTCAAGGGGCCGAACGTGTTCGCCGGTTACTGGCGCATGCCCGAGAAGACGAGAGAAGAGTTCACCGCCGACGGCTGGTTCAAGACGGGCGATGTGGGCAAGATCGATGCCGACGGCTACGTGACCATCGTCGGCCGCAGCAAGGACCTGATCATCACCGGCGGCTACAACGTCTACCCCGCCGAGGTCGAGGGTTTCCTGAACGAGCTGCCCGGCGTGCAGGAGAGCGCGGTGATCGGCGTGCCGCACCCGGACTTCGGCGAGGGCGTGCTGGCGGTCGTGGTGCCGCGCGCGGGTGCCCGCATCGACGGCGCCGCGCTGATCGCCGCGTTGAAGAACCGCATCGCCGGCTTCAAGGTGCCCAAGCAGGTGTTCGTGGTCAGTGAGCTGCCGCGTAACACGATGGGAAAAGTGCAAAAGAATCTTCTGCGCGAGCAGCACAAGGGGCACTTCAACGCTTGACGAATGTTGACGAGGGCCGGGTGGCGGGCGGCAGGGGGGCGCCACACAATCGCCCGCTCGATGCAACGCCATACCGGCGTTCGTCGTCCACAAACGTCAAGGAGACCCTGTGAAGCGACTTCCTCTCGCCGCCGCCCTGGCGGTCGCATTCGCCGCCGCCAGCCTGGCCACCAGCGCCCCCGCCCAACAGGTCACCAGCGCGCACGACGCCGCTGAGATAGACCAGCTGCTGGAACAAGAGCAACGCGTCGACAACTTCTACCGCGCCTACTTCCCCGACACCGAGACCGGCCACAAGGCCGCCGTCACCTTCCACGAGCAGTTGATGGAGTCGAACTGGAAGGGCGGCTACCTGGTGCTGCAGCTCAACGACGAAGACATCGCGAAGCTGAAGGCCTTCAAGTTCCGCGTCGTCAAGGACGAAGCCTTCACCGCCAAGCACGAGGCGATGGTCAAGCGGCTGCGTGCCGCCGGCGCGCCCAACATGTTCGGCGCCTCGGGTGCGCAGCTGGCCACGCAGCGCCTGGAGAGCGGCGAGTCGATCCCGAACTACCCCTGCTACGAAACGGTGGAGGAAACCTTCGCCGCAGCCAAGGGCTTCACCACCACCTACCCCAAGCTCGCCACCTGGACACCCGTGGGCGAGAGCTGGGAGAAGACGCAAGGCACCGGCGGCTACGACATGGCCGTGCTGAAGCTGACCAACAAGGACACCACCGGCCCGAACGGCGAAGCCAAGCCCAAGCTGTTCATCAATGCCGGCATGCATGCCCGCGAGTACGCCACCGCGCCGCTGGTGCTGGCCTTTGCCAAGCAACTGCTGACCGGCTACGGCAAGGACGCCGACTCGACCTGGATCCTCGACCACCACGAGGTCCACCTGATGCTGCAGACCAACCCCGACGGCCGCAAGAAGGCCGAGGGCGGCCTGATGTGGCGCAAGAACACCAACAAGAACTACTGCGGCGCCAACAGCAACAGCCGCGGGGCCGACCTGAACCGCAACTTCAGCTACACCTGGAACATCACGCACGGCCAGGGCTCCAGCGGCAATGCGTGCGACGAGACCTACCGTGGCCCGTCCGCGCACTCCGAGCCCGAGACCCAGGCGGTGGAGGCGTACGCCCGCAGCATCTGGGCCGACCGCCGCGGCCCGAACCAGGGTGACGCCGCCCCGGCCGAGACCAGCGGCATCCACCTCGACGTGCACAGCTACAGCGAGCTGGTGCTGTGGCCGTGGGGCCATGTGAAGCAGGTCGCGCCGAACGGCGTGGCGATGCAGACGCTGGGCCGCAAGCTCGCCTACTTCAACGGCTACACGCCCGAGCAGTCGATCGGCCTGTACCCGACCGACGGCACCTCGGACGACGTCAGCTACGGCGAGCTGGGTGTGGCGGGGATGACCTTCGAGATCGGCACCTCGTTCTTCCAGAGCTGCACCAGCTACGAGAACACGATCAAGCCGAAGAACCTGGCTGCGCTGATGTACATGGCCAAGGTGCTGCGCACGCCCTACCTGACCCCCGCCGGCCCGGACGTGACCAAGCTGAAGCTCAGCACCAACGGCGTGCCCGCCGGCACGCCGGTGACGCTGACGGCCACCGTCACCGACACCCGCTACAACAACAGCAAGGGCACCGAGCCGACGCAGAACATCGCCGGCGCCGAGGCCTACCTCGACGTGCCGCCGTGGATGCCGGGCGCCACCCCGCTGGTGCTGGGGCCGAAGGACGGTGCCTTCGACACCAAGACCGAGCTGGCCAGCGCCACGCTGTCGACCACGGGCCTGAGCAAGGGCAAGCACCTGGTCTATGTGCGCGGCAAGGACGCCGCCGGCAACCAGGGCGCGGTCAGCGCCGTGTTCCTGAAGATCCAGTGACGAAGAAGCCGGGCCGGGCCCGGCCTGGGCTGGCCCGCGCGACGGCGCCGCGTGGGCCAGGCCGCCCGCCGCGGCGCCGGCGGTGACGAAAGTTGAACAATTCGACCCCCTAGAACCGAAGGGGGCCCGGGTGGCGGCGCTGGGGGGTGCCCCACACAATCGTTCAGGCGGCGGCGCCATACCGGTGCCAGCCGTTCACAAAGCCTCAGGAGACCCCCGTGAAGCGACTCCCCCTTGCCACCGCCCTGTCGGTGGCCTTCGCGACTGCCAGCCTGGCCACGAGCGCCGCTGCACAGCAGACCATCAGCGCGCATGACGCCGTCGAGATGGACCAGTTGCTGCAGCAGGAACAAAGCGTCAGCAACTTCTACCGGGCCTACTTCCCCGACGCGGCCACCGGCCGCAAGGCCGCGATCACCTTCCACGAGCAACTGCTCGAATCGAACTGGAAGGCCGGCTACCTGGTGCTGCAGCTCGACGACGAAGACATCGCCAAGCTGAAGTCGTTCAAGTTCCGCGTCGTCAAGGACGAGCAGTTCACCGCCAAGCACGATTCGATGATCCGGCGCCTGCGCGCAGCCGGCGCCCCGAACATCCTCGGCGCCTCGGGCGCCAAGCTGGCCACCGAGCGCCTCGAAAGCGGCGAGTCGATCCCGAACTACCCGTGCTACGAGACGGTCGAAGAAACCTTCGCGGCCGCCCAGGGCTTCACCACCACCTACCCGAAGCTGGCCACCTGGACGGACGTCGGCGACAGCTGGCAGAAGACCCAGGGCTCGGGCGGCTACGACATGGGCGTGCTGAAGCTGACCAACAAGGACACCACCGGCCCGAACGGCGAACCCAAGCCCAAGCTGTTCGTCAACTCGGCGATCCACGCCCGCGAGTACGTGACCGCACCGGTGATGCTGGCCTTCGCCAAGCAGCTGCTGACCGGCTACGGCAAGAACGCCGATGCGACCTGGATCCTCGACCACCACGAGGTCCACCTGCTGCTGCAGACCAACCCCGATGGCCGCAAGAAGGCCGAAGGCGGGCTGCTGTGGCGCAAGAACACCAACACCGCCTACTGCGGCCCGAACAGCAACAGCCGTGGCGCCGACCTGAACCGCAACTTCAGCTACAGCTGGAACGTGACCAACGGCCAGGGCTCCAGCGGCAGCCCCTGCGCCGAGACCTTCCGCGGCCCGTCCGCCGGCTCGGAGCCCGAGACCCAGACCGTCGAAAGCTACGTGCGCAACCTCTGGCCGGACCGCCGCGGCTCGGGCTATGACGATGCCGCGCCGGCCGACACCAGCGGCATCCACATCGACATCCACAGCTACAGCGAGCTGGTGCTGTGGCCGTACGGCTTCCGCACCAAGGCGGCCCCGAACGGCAACGCGCTGCAGACGCTGGGCCGCAAGTTCGCCTACTTCAACCACTACCTGCCCGAGCAGTCGATCGGCCTGTATGCGACCGACGGCACGTCGGACGCGGTCAGCTACGGCGAGCTGGGTGTGCCCGCCTACACGATCGAGATGGGCACCTCGTTCTTCCAGAGCTGCACCAGCTACGAAAGCACGATCAAGCCCGACAACCTGAACACGCTGATGTACGCCGCCAAGGTGGTGCGCACGCCCTACATCACGCCGGCCGGGCCGGACGCGCTGAAGGTCAAGCTCAGCACCAACGGCATTCCGGCCGGCACGCCGGTGACCGTGACCGCGACGATCGACGACACCCACTACAACAACAGCAACGGCACCGAGCCGACGCAGAACATCGCCGGCGCCGAGGTCTTCATCGACACGCCGCCGTGGATGCCGGGGGCGTCGGCGCAGAACATGAGCGCGGCCGACGGCTCGTTCAACACCAAGACCGAGAAGGCCACGCTGGCGCTGTCGACCACCGGCATGTCCAAGGGCAAGCACTTCGTCTATGTGCGTGGCGTGGACGCCTCAGGCAACAAGGGCCCCATCAGCGCGGTGTTCCTGAAGATCAAGTAAACCGCCCGGCTGCACCACAATGCAGGCATGAGGGCCTGCAGGCAGCTTGTCGGCAAATCGAAGGCGGCGTCGCTCGTGCACGGGCTCGCCGCCTTTTTCGTGGCCGCCCCGCTCGCGGCCGGCGCGGTGGGGCTGGACGCGATCCAGCACTGCGGCGCCGAAGCGGCCTGCCTGGGCCAGCTCGAGGCCAACGCGCTGCGCGACAGCGCCGGCGCGGCCAAGCGCGAAGGGCCGCAGCTGACGCTGCAGTTCGGCCTGCAACCGGCCGCCCGCTTCGTCGACCAGCCGCCGCTGGCCCACACCTACCTCGGCCGGCTCGACGGCATCTTGCTGCATGTGGTGCGCGCGGCCACGCCGACGCAGTTGCCGGCCTACTGGCTGGTGGGCGAAAGCGGCCAGCCGCCGCTGCGGGTGGACGCCTTGCCCTCGCCGGCACCGGGCGGCCGCCATTTCGTCGTCGCCAGCGGCAACACGCTGGCGCTGTACCAGCGCTCGGGGCCGCGCTGGTCGCTGCAGTACCGCTTCGAGGCCGCGCCGGGCCTGAGCTGGGCCGTCAAGAGCTGGCGCGCCGATGCAGCGGCGGTGCGCCTCGAATGGCTGTGGCCCGAGGCTCCGTCGGCCTGCGCCGGCCAGGCGGCGCAAGGCGGCCTGCAGCTGCGCGACGGGCCGTTCGGCTGGGATTTGGTGCCGCCGCCGCCACACCGGTGCACGCCGTGAGAAAAATTGAAAAAGCCCTCGGGCACGCCGGCGCGAGGGCTTTCGGGGTGGTCTGACGGCCCGTCGGGGGGCGATCAGTCTTCTTCGCTGTCTTCGTCTTCCTGCTGCGGCGGCGCATTGCGCTGCACCGGCTGCGCCGACGGCTGGTGCTGGATCTGGGGCTGCCCCGGCACACCGGCCGGCATCATCGGCACCGGGCGGTTCATCTGGTTCAGCACCTGGTGCGGCGGCGCGGCAATGGGCGTCGGCTCCGGCAGCGTCAGCTCGGTGGTGGCCGGGCCGCCACGCGGCCCCAGTTGCACCGAGTGCTGGTTGACCGCCAGCAGCACGGTGTCGCCATCGACCACGCTGCCGGTGCGCCAGGCCTTGGGCGGCTCGTCGCCCACGGCGATCAGCGCCACGCCCTGCGGCGAGTGGTCGGCGCCGCGCGGCGCGACGACACCGATCAGGTGGAAGCGGTCGCTCGTGGCGACGGGTTCGTCGTCGTCCACCGCCTTGACGGAGGTGCCGAGCAGGCGCCGCAACTCGCCCCCCATCGCCAGCGACGGCGTCGGGATCTGGGTTTGCGGCGGCAAGCCGGTGCGCGAGGCAAAAACCTTCAGCGCCCAGAAAACGGCGCTGGCGAGGACCAACGCCCAGACGGCCAGTGTTAACAATCGCGATGCCATGCGACGATTATGATTCATGCCACTTATTGCACAGAAGGCCTTGCAGGCCATCTCCCCATCATGAGCGTCACGCACCGCATTGCTACTTCCGCCCGCCGCGGCGCCCAGGCCGGCTTCACGCTGATCGAAATCATGGTCGTGGTCGTGATCATCGGCGTGCTCGGCGCGCTGATCGTGCCGGGCGTGCTCGAGAACGCCGAGAAGGCGAAGGCCACCGCGGCCCGTGCCGACGTCGGCAACATCATGCAGGCCCTGAAGCTTTACAAGCTCGACAACAACCGCTTCCCGACCGCCGAGCAGGGCCTGATGGCGCTGGTGCAGAAGCCGTCGGTCGGCACCATCCCGCCGAACTGGCGCGTCTACATCGAAAAGCTGCCCAACGACCCGTGGGGCAATGCTTACCAATACGCCAACCCGGGCGTCAAGGGCGACATTGATGTCTTCAGCTACGGCGCCGATGGCCAGCCGGGCGGCGAAGGGACCAACGCCGACATCGGCTCCTGGCAATAAGACGGCCGCCTTCTTGATGCGGCACACCCCGAAGCGTGCGCGGGCGCGCGGCTTCACCCTGCTCGAACTGCTGGTCGTCGTGATGATCATCGGCATCGCGGTCGGCATGGCCACCCTCGCGCTGCGCGATGCCGATGCGAACCGGCTCGAAGAAGAAGGCGCCCGGCTGGCGGCGCTGTTCGAGGGCGCCCGGGCGCGCGCCCGCGCCGAGGGCACCGAGGTGCTGTGGCAGCCCAAGCGCGAGATCGGCAACGGCTTCACCTTCACCGGCCTGCCGCCCGACTCGGGCATCCCGACCCATTGGCTGGACGAACGCACCCGCGGCGAGATCATCGGCGCGCCGGTGCTGAGGCTCGGCCCCGAGCCGGTGATCGGCGCCCAGCGCGTGGTGCTGCGCATCGAAGATCGGCAACTGGTGCTGGCCACCGATGGCCTGGGGCCCTTCGTCGTGGTGGCGCCGGAAGAGCAGCCGTGAAGAACCTGGTCCGCGGCTTCACGCTGGTCGAGGTGCTGGTCGCGGTGGCGATCGTCGCCATCGCGCTGGCCGCCGGCAGCCGCGCCGCCGGCACGCTGCTCGACAACTCGCAGCGCCTGTCCGACGTGACGCTGGCGCAGTGGTGCGCCGACAACCGGCTGGTCGGCATGAAGCTCGCCAAGCAGTTCCCCGACGTCGGCACCAGCAGCTTCGAGTGTGTCGAGCTGGGGCAGTCGTTCAACGTGACGATGGTCGTGCGGCAGTCGTTCAACCCGAACTTTCGCGTGGTCGACACCAATGTGCAGGACAGCCGCGGCCAGTCGCTGACGCACCTGTCGGTGATCCTGCCCAGATATTGATGAACCCCCACGCTCTTTTCCAGTCGCTGCCCCCCGAGGGGGTGCTTGCAGCGGCCCGGCAAAGCCGGATCCGCGCCAGGACCTTGGTTCAGTCGCGGGCGCGCGTTGCCGGCTTCACGCTGGTCGAGGTGATGGTCGCGCTGGTGATCATGGCGGTCCTCACTACGATGGCCTGGCAAGGCATCGACGGCCTGATGCGGGCCCGCGAAGGCGCCCAGCGCAGCGGCGAAGCGGCCTTGCGCCTGAGCACCGTGCTGCTGCAGTGGGAGCAAGACCTGACGCAGGTCCAGCAGAGCAATGCGGCGCCGGGCCTCAAGTTCGACGGCGCCTCGCTGCGCCTGACCCGTCGCGGGCCCGGCGGCATCCAGCTGGTCGTCTGGACGCTGCAGGGCGGCAACTGGTACCGCTGGGCTGCGCCGCCGGTGACCCGCATCCAGGACCTGCAGGAATGGTGGATCCGCAGCCAGCAGTGGTCGGCGATCCAGGGCGACGCGCTGAAGATGCTGGAGCAGGTCGAGAGCCAGCAGGTCTATTTCTTCCGCGGCAACAGCTGGAGCAACGCCCAGTCGACCGGCGACATCGAGCAGCCACCGTCGCCGCCGCCCACGCCCCCAACACCTCCGGGCGGCCCGCAACCGCCCCCGCAGATCGGCGGCGAGAACGAGGCCCTGCCCTCCGGCGTGCGGGTGGTGCTGAAGCTGCCCGCCGGGCTGATGACGCGTGACCTGATGGTGAGGCCTTCGCAATGACCCGGCAGCGATCACCGCAGACTCTGGCGATTGACCGGGCGCCGGGCCGCTCCCGGGCCGGCCAGCGCGGGGCGGCCCTGCTGCTGGCGATGCTGATCGTCACGCTGGTGGCCACCTTGTCCGCCGGCATGGTCTGGCAGCAATGGAAAGGCATCGAGGTCGAGACCGCCGAACGGGCGCGGTCCCAGGCGGCGTGGCTGATCGAGGGCGCGACCGACTGGGCCCGGCTGATCCTGCGCACCGACGCCCAGGACCGCGAGCACCCGAATGTCGACACGCTGAACGAGCCGTGGAACACGCCGCTGAAGGACGTGAAGCTGTCGGACTTCCTGGCCGCCGACAAGAACAACACCGAAGACACCGGCCTCGAGGCCTTCCTGTCGGGCCAGATCACCGACGCGCAGTCGCGCTACAACCTGCGCAGCCTGATCACCGACGAAGACGCCGACGCCGCCAAGGAGCTGGCCAAGCTGCGGCGCTTGTGCGAGGCACTCGGCCTGCCGCCCGAGACCGCCAACCGCATCGCCGATGGCATGAAGGGCGCCGACCTGGCCGAAGACCAGCTCGACGACGAAGAGGCCGTGTCGCCCGGCGCGCCGCTGCCGCCGCAGCGCGTCCAGCAGCTGACCTGGTTCGGCCTCGATGCCGACGCGGTGCGGCGCCTGGCGCCCTACGTGATCATCCTGCCCGGCGAAACTCCGGTGAACCTGCTGACCGCCCCGCCCGAGGTGCTGGTCGCGGTGCTGGACGGGCTGGACCGCGGCAGCGCCGAGCGCTTTGCCCAAAAGCGCCTGACGATCGACGTGCGCAGCCTCGACGACATCAAGCCCTTGCTGCCGCCAAAGGTGGCCGAAGGGCTGGGCGAGGCCAACCATGTGGGCATCAGCTCGAACAATTTCGAGATCCTGGGCGAGCTGCGCTACGAGAACTTCTCGCTGCGCGAGCTGACGCTGGTCACCCGGCGCGGCCAGGAGGTCGTCGTGCTGCGTCGGGAAAGGCTCCCCCATGAATGACAATCGCGACCCCAAGGGGTGCCCTGCGCGCCACGCCACAATAGCGCTCCCGTGCGCAGAGGCCTTGGCCCTGCATCGTGTGAACCGGTCCTGAACACGCATCCATGTCGACCCTGATCGTTGCCTTGCCCGTGCCGCCCCGGCTGTCGTCCCAGGGGGCGGCGGGCGCCGCGTTCGCGCCGGCCGAATACGACTACGTGTTCAGCGCCGACAGCGGGCCGCGGCTGCAAGCCAGCCGCGCCGCGCCGGCGCAGTTGCCCAAGGCCCAGTCGGTGGTGGCGGTGGTGCCACCTAACGGCGTCGGTTGGCACCGTGTCACGCTGCCCAAGGCACCGGCCGCCAAGCTGCGCCCGGCGCTGGTCGGGGTGCTCGAAGACGTGCTGCTCGAAGACGACAGCGAGCTGCACCTGGCGCTGCCGCCGCACGCGAAAGCCGGCGACTCGGTCTGGGTCGCGGCGCTGAGCAAGACCTGGCTGAAGACCCAGCTCGATGCACTGGAGGCCGATGGCCTGACGGTCGACCGCGTGGTGCCGGGCTGGGTGCCCGACGACGCGCCGGCCGGGCACTTCTTTCGCGGCGAGCCGCTGGCCGATGGCAGCGACCCCGGCACCCAACTGGCCTGGCGCGACAGCCAGGGCCCGCTGTGCCTGCCTGCCGCCAGCGACGCCACGCGCACCTTCATCGCCCGCATCGGCGGCGACCTGCCGGTGCGCTGGACCTCCGAACCCGAATGCGCGGCCGACGCGGTGCGCCTGGCCGGCGGCAACGTGGCCGCGCTGTCGAACAGCGAGTTCCTGTTCGCCGCCTCGCGCACCGAATGGAACCTGCGCCAGTTCGACCTGGTGCCGCAGCGCCGCGGCAGCCGCGCCGCGAAAGAGCTGCTGCAACAGCTGTGGACCTCCCCCACCTGGCGCCCGGCGCGCTACGGCGTGGCCGTGCTGCTGCTGCTGAACCTGGTCGGCGCCAACGTCTGGGCCTGGCAGCAGCGCCAGGCCGTCACCAAGCAGAAGGCGGCGATGACGGCGTTGCTGCAGACCACCTTCCCGCAGGTGCGCGCGATCGTCGACGCACCGGCGCAGATGCAAAAGGAAATCGACCTGCTGCGCGCCTCGGCGGGCAAGCCGGGCGAGGCCGACCTCGAGCCGCTGATGTACGCCGCCGAGGCCGCCTGGCCGCCGTCGCGTGCACCGGCCGATGGCCTGAAGTTCGAACCCGGCCGGCTCAGCATCAGCAGCGCCGGCTGGAGCCCGCAAGAGGTCGAGGGCTTCCGCTCGCGCCTGCGCCCGCTGGGTTACGACGCCGAATCGGTGCCGGGCCGCTTGACGCTGACCCGGGCCAAGCTGACCGACGCCGGGCCCGACCCCGCGCTGGCGCCCACCCGCGCCGGCCCGGGCGCTGCAGCCGCCGCCACCATGCCGAACCCCACCCCCGGCGGCGCGACCACCCCGCCGCCGCGGATGACGCCACCGGTGCCGGGCCAGCGCCCGGGCCTGCCCCAAGGGGTGCCGATGGGCCCGCAAGGCAGCATGCCGCCGCGCCCCGCCGCGCCCGTGCCCGAGCAGCCACAGCGCATGCCCACGCAGTCGCCCACCGGCGTGAACGACAACGTCGACAGGTGAAGCCTCGATGAACATGCAACAAGAACTCCGCCTGCGCTGGGCGCGCATGCAGCCGCGCGAACGCACGCTGGTCGGCATCGGCGCCGGGGCGATCGGCCTGCTGCTGCTGTGGTACGTGGGCCTGTCTTCGGCCTGGTCGACCTGGAAGACCGTGCCGGCGCAAAAGCGCGCGCTCGAACTCGACTGGATGCAGATGCAGCGCCTGGCCAACGAGGCGCGTGACCTGAAGGCCCAGCCGCCGGTCAACGCGGCCCAGGCCACCGAGGCGCTCAAATCGGCCACCGACCGGCTCGGCGCCAGCGGCAAGCTGAGCCAGCTCGCCGACCGCGCCACGCTGACCGTCAACGGCGTCTCGCCCGAGGCCCTGCGCACCTGGCTGGCCGAGGTGCGCAGCGGCGCGCGCGCGCGGCCGGTCGACATGCAGGTCAACCGGGCCGATGGCGGCCTGTCGGGCCAGGTCGTGGTCATGCTGGCCGCCAACCCCTGAGCGGCACGGCCCCCACGAACGCCATGGCCAAGTCCCCCACCCGCACCGGCTGGAGCCTGTCCACCTTCGACGACAGCATCCTGTTGGGGATGCGGCGCGCGCGCAGCGGCCTGCAGGCTGCCGCCAATTCGCCGCACCTGGGCCGCTGGGCGGTCGCCGGGGCGGTGCTGGGTGGCCTGTATGCGTTCATCGCCTATGCGCCGGCCTCGTGGCTGGCCGACAGCGTGGCCAGCGCCAGCAACGGCCGGCTGCTGCTGGCCGAGGCCGAAGGCAGCATCTGGCGCGGCAGCGCCTTGCCGGTGCTGACCGGCGGCCCCGGCAGCAAGGACGCCGCCGTGCTGCCGTCGCGGCTCGATTGGTCGGTGTCGCCCTTCTTCGGCGGCCTGCGGCTGAAGCTCTCGCAAGGCTGCTGCATCGAGCCCGGCCTCGAGCTCGAATGGCGGCCGGGCTGGAACAAGATGGCAATCACGGTCAAGCCGAGCGCCAACGGCGTCGGCCACTGGCCCGCGGCCTGGCTCGAAGGCCTGGGCGCGCCGTGGAACACGCTGCGCCCCGGGGGCCAGCTGCGCCTGTCCGCACAAGGGCTGACGCTCGAATCGCGCGGCGGCGCCTGGCAGATCCGCGGCCAGGCCGACCTGGACTGGATGCAGGCCTCGTCGCGCCTGTCCACGCTCGACGCGCTGGGCAGCTACCGCATCGGCCTGAGCGGCGGCGCCGAGGGCGCCAGCGGCGCGGCGGCGCGCCCGTCGATCACGCTGCGCACGCTCGAAGGCGCGCTGCAGCTCAACGGCAGCGGCCAATTCGGCGAGCGCGGCCTCAAATTCAACGGCGACGCGCGCGCCGCGCCCGGCTTCGAGCCGGCACTGAACAACTTGCTGAACATCATCGGGCGGCGCAACGGCGCGTCGTCCGTCATTTCGATCGGGTGATCATGACCTTGCACCACCGCCTCCACCCCATGAAGAACCCGCTCGCACGCCAAGCCGCGGCGCTGCGCGGCCGCTGGGCCCCGCTGGCCCTGGCCGCCCTGCTGGCCGTCACGCCCATCGCCCACGGCCAGTCGAACGACGCGGACGACCCGCCGATGCCCAAGACGCGGGCCAAGGCACCGGTGACGCTGAACTTCATCAACGCCGACATCGAGGCCGTCTCGAAGGCGATCGGCGCGATGCTCGACCGCCAGATCGTCGTCGACCCGCGCGTCAAGGGCCAGGTCACCGTCACCAGCGAAAAGGCGCAGCCGCCGCAAGAAGCCTGGCGCAGCTACCTGGCCGCCCTGCGCGGCATGGGCTTCACGGTGGTCGAGAACGCCGGCCTGCTGAAGGTCGTGCCCGAGGCCGAGGCCAAGCTGCAGGCCGGCACGGTATCTATCGGCGCACCCACGCTGCGCGGCGACCAGATCCTGACGCAGATCTTCCGCCTCAACCACGAGAACCCGAACAACCTGGTGGCCGTGCTGCGGCCGCTGATCAGCGCCAACAACACGATCAACGCGAACCCGGCCAACGGCACGCTGATCATCACCGACTACGCCGACAACCTGCAGCGCCTGGCCAAGATCATCGCCGCGCTGGACCAACCGGCGGCGTCCGAGATCGAGGTGATCCCGGTGCAGCACGCGCTGGCCGCCGACCTGGCCCCGCTGCTGCAGAAACTGACCGAAGGCGGCGCCGGCATCAACGTGCCGGGCGGCGCCAACACCGCCGCCGCCGCGACCTCGATCGTCGTCGAGCCGCGCAGCAACGCGCTGATCGTGCGCACCGCCAACCCGGTGCGCATGAACGCCGTCAAGTCGCTGATCGAGAAACTCGACAAGCCGATCCCGGGCGGCGGCCCGGCCGGCAACATCTGGGTCGTCTACCTGAAGAACGCCGACGCGGTGAAGCTGGCCGAGGTGCTGCGCGCCGCGATCGCCAGCGGCACCGCCGCCACCAGCGGCGCCAGCGGGTCGTCCGGCAGCAGCTTCAGCTCGGGCAGCGGCGGCGTGTCACGCCCCAGCCCGAACGCCGCCAGCCCGGCGGTCAACACCGGCGGCACCTCATCGGGCATGAGCGCAGCCGCGACCACGCCGGTGGCCGCCTCCGCCAGCCCGTCCACCGGTGGCCAGATCCAGGCCGACCCGGCGACCAACTCGCTGATCATCTCGGCGCCCGAGCCGGTGTACCGCCAGATGCGCCAGGTGATCGACCAGCTCGACACCCGCCGCGCGCAGGTCTATGTCGAGACGCTGATCGTCAAGGTCGATGCCGAGAAGGCGGCCGAATTCGGCTTCCAGTGGCAGAGCCTGCTCGGCAATTCCAGCACCGACGCCAACATCGTCGGCGTGGCCGGCACCAACTTCGGCTCGGTCGGCAACATCGTCGACCTGTCGCTGTCGGGCGCCGCGGGCGGCTCGACCAGCACCGGCACCACCACCGGCAGCCCGAGCTCGCTGCTCGGCAATGGCCTGAACATCGGCGTCTTCAAGAAGATCGCCGGCATCTACACGCTCGGCGCGCTGGCCCGCTTCCTCGAGACCAACACCGGCGCCAACGTGTTGTCGACGCCGAACCTGGTGGCGCTGGACAACGAAGAGGCCAAGATCGTGATCGGCTCGAACGTGCCGTTCACCACCGGCTCGTTCACCAACACCGGCACCGGCAACGGCGCGGTCAACCCCTTCCAGACGATCGAACGCAAGGACGTCGGCATCACGCTGCGCATCAAGAGCCAGATCGGCGAAGGCGGCACCGTGCGCATGACGGTGTTCCAGGAAAACAGCTCGCTGCGCGCCGGCGGCCAGCAGATCACCGACAAGAGCTCGATCGAGACCACCGTGGTCGTCGACGACGGCAGCATGATGGTGCTGGGCGGCCTGCTGAAAGACGAGTACGGCGACAGCGAAAACGCGGTGCCGGTGCTGGGCAACATCCCGGTCATCGGCAACCTGTTCCGCAACGAGGGCCGCAAGCGCACCAAGAGCAACCTGATGCTGTTCCTGCGCCCGGTCGTGATCCGCTCCCCGCAACAGGCCGAGCAGATGATGGTCGACCGCTACGACGCGATCCGCGCAGTGCAGTCGAACATCCAGCGTGACCCGACGATGCTGGTGCCGGTGGATGGCAACCTGGTGCTGCCCGAGCGCAAGGCCGGCAAGCTGCCGGACCAGCAGGTCGTCGTGCCGCCGACGCCGGCGTCGGCGCCGACCACCGTGCCCGCACCCGCGCCCGGTCAATAAGCCCGCCAGGAAAGAGGCACCCCATGGGCCAACGCCACCCGCTGCCCTACGCCTTCGCGAAGGCCAACACCCTGCTGCTGGAAGACGACGGCCGCCAGCTCGTGCTGCGCCTGGCCGACTCGACCCCGCGCAGCGCCCTGACCGAGGTGCTGCGCCGCTACGCGGTCGACCGCTTCGAATCCGAGGCCACCGAAACGCTGGACAAGCGCCTGGCCGAGGCCTACGCCGGCGGCGAGGCCAGCGCCGCGGCGGTGGTCGGTGAGGTCGAGAGCGCGGTCGACCTGTCGCGCATGATGCAGGAGCTGCCGGCGGTCGAAGACCTGCTCGAAGCCGCCAACGACGCGCCGATCATCCGCATGCTCAACGCGCTGCTGACGCAGGCCGCGAAAGACGGCGCGAGCGACATCCACATCGAGCCCTACGAGCGCAGCTCGAGCGTGCGCTTCCGTGTCGACGGCACGCTGCGCCAGGTGGTGCAGCCGAACAAGGCGCTGCACGCGGCGCTGATCTCGCGCCTGAAGATCATGGCCGAGCTCGACATTGCCGAGAAGCGCCTGCCGCAGGACGGCCGCATCTCCTTGCGCATCGGCGGCCGCGCGATCGACGTGCGGGTCTCCACCCTGCCCTCGGCCCACGGCGAGCGCGCGGTGCTGCGCCTGCTGGACAAGACCGAAGCCAAGTTCAGCCTCGAGGGCCTGGGCATGAGCGGCGACGTGCTGACCGCCTTCAACCGGCAGGTGCAGCAGCCGCACGGCATCGTGCTGGTGACCGGGCCGACGGGCTCGGGCAAGACGACCACGCTGTACGCGGCGATGTCGCGCCTGGACACCGCCACCACCAACGTGCTGACGGTCGAGAACCCGGTCGAATACGAGCTGCCCGGCATCGGCCAGACGCAGGTCAACGCGGCGATCGACCTGACCTTCGCCGCCGCGCTGCGGGCGATCCTGCGCCAGGATCCGGACGTGATCATGATCGGTGAAATCCGCGATTTCGAGACCGCACAGATCGCGATCCAGGCCTCGCTGACCGGCCACTTGGTGCTGGCCACGCTGCACACCAACGACGCGCTGAGCGCCGTGACCCGCCTGACCGACATGGGCGTCGAGCCGTTCCTGCTCAGCTCCAGCCTGCTGGGCGTGCTGGCCCAACGCCTGGTGCGCCGGCTCTGCCCGGTCTGCAAGAAGCAGGACGAGCGTGGCCGCTGGCACCCGGTCGGTTGCCCCGAGTGCGCCCACACCGGCTACAGGGGCCGCACCGGCGTCTACGAGTTGATGGTCGTGGACGACAAGCTCCGCGCGCTGATCCACAACCGCGCCGCCGAGAGCCAGCTCTATGTCGCGGCCGAAGCCGCCGGTTTCCGCACCATGCGCGACGACGGCCAGCGCCTGATCGACGCCGGCGTCACCTCGCAAGAGGAAGTGCTGCGCGTGACCCGCGAATGACCCCGACCGCCCGATAGACCTCGATGCCCGCCTTCAAGTTCGAAGCCCTCGACGCCAGCGGCAAGACGACCACCGGCATGGTCGAGGCCGACAACGCCAAGACCGCCCGCGCCCAGGTGCGCGCGAAGGACCTGGTGCCGTTGTCGGTCACGCCGATCGGCGTGGCGTCGGACGCCGGCAAGAACGCCGGTGTCGGCGGTGGCCGCCGCATCCTCGGCCGGCGCGCCTTCAGCGCCAGCGGGCTGACGGTGTGGACGCGCCAGCTCGCCGGCCTGGTCGGCTCGGGCCTGCCGCTGGAGCGGGCGCTGACGGCGCTGGCCGATGAAGCCGAAGAGCCGAAGCAGCGCGAGCTCGTCGCCCACCTGAAGAGCGAGGTCAACGCCGGCAGCTCGTTCGCCCGCGCGCTGGCGTCGAGCCCGCGCGAGTTCGACGACGTCTACCGCGCCGTCGTCGCGGCCGGCGAGGCCAGCGGCGCACTCGGCGGCGTGCTGGAGAAACTGGCCGACGACCTGGAAGACCGCCAGGCGCTGAAGGCCAAGGTGCTGGGCGCGATGCTGTACCCGGCGATCGTCTCGCTGATCGCGATCGTGATCGTCACCTTCCTCGTCACCTACGTGGTGCCGCAGGTCGCCTCCGTCTTCACCAGCACCAAACGCGCCCTGCCGGGCCTGACGGTCGCGATGCTGGCCATCAGCGCCTTCGTACGCAGCTACGGCTGGATCGTCGTGGTGCTGCTGGTGGCGGGCGTGGGCATGCTGAGCTTCTCGCTGCGCAACGAGGCCTTCCGCGAGCGCTTCGACGCCGCCACGCTGCGGCTGCCGCTGGTCGGCCGCCTGGCGCGCGGCTACAACGCAGCGCGCTTCGCCGGCACCCTGGCGATGCTGGCCGGCGCCGGCGTGCCGATCCTGAAGGCCTTGCAGGCCGCCGCCGAAACGCTGGGCAACCGGGCCATGCGCGCCGACGCGATGGCCGCGCTGGTGCAGGTGCGCGAGGGTGCACCGCTGGCCTCGGCCCTGGCCGCCAAGAAGCGCTTCCCCGGCCTGCTGGCCATGTTCGCCCGCCTGGGCGAGCAGACCGGCAAGCTGCCGGTGATGCTCGACCGCGCCGCCCGCCAGCTCGGCGGCGAAGTGCAACGCCGCGCACTGGCCGTGGCCACGATCCTCGAGCCGCTGCTGATCGTCGCGATGGGCGTCGTCGTGATGCTGATCGTGCTGTCGGTGTTGCTGCCGATCATTCAGCTCAACACCTGGGTCAAGTAGGCCCCCACGGCCCCTCCGGGGCCTGCCCCCCGGGGGGGCTCGCGCAGCGGACCGGCCAAGCCGGATCCGCGCACGCCACTTGGAGTGAGCGGCGCTTCGCGCGCCCATGAAAACGGAGGACTGTCGATGGACGAGCAATCCGACCTGAAGGCGCTGCGCCGCGCTTCGGGGACGTTCGAGGTGAAGATGGAGCCGCAAGCTGCGGGGCCGGAGACCGCGGCGGTCGAGGGCAGTGGCACGCAGCTGGGGCGCATGCTGCTGCACAAGCGGTTCAGTGGTGATCTCGAGGGGGCTGGTGAGGGGCAGATGCTGACGGCGGTCAGCGATACGCCGGGCTCGGCGGGTTATGTCGCCATCGAGCGTTTTGTCGGCACGCTGCACGGTCGCGTCGGCAGCTTCGTGTTCCAGCACAGTGGCACGATGGACCACGGCGCGCAGCAGTTGTCGATCACGGTGGTGCCGGGCTCGGGCAGCGGCGAGTTGGCGGGTCTGGCGGGCCGCTTTGCGCTGCGCGTCGACAAGGGCCAGCACCTGTACGAGTTCGACTACACGCTCTGATCGAGGCGGGCCCCCACGAACACAGGGGCGACAGGCAGCGGGCCGGGCCCGGCCTTCCTTCATTCGAAGGATGTGCCGGTGGGTGGCCCAGGCGCTCAATCCTGCTGTGCGTGCACGCGGCGGCGAGCCCTTGGGGCGGCCCGGTGCGCCGAGTTGCAGGGAGCCCTCATCATGGCCGACATTCTTCGCCCCGCGCCGGGCGCCGGCAGGCGCAAACCCACCCGCCCCGACGACGACCGCCCCCGTTGGTGGACCCGTCTGGTGGACTGGGTGACCACGCACCCGAAGCAGGCCTCGGCGCTGGGCGGCCTGCTGGTGGCGGCGCTGCCGGCGCCGATCCAGTTGGCCGGCGCGATGCTGCTGGGCGTGCCCTACGCAGACTTTCTGCCGGCGCTGCGCGAGAACAAGCTGTGGCAAGAGAACCTGGCCTGCGCCAGCGCCCCTTTCGACGGCTTGGCCACCTCACGCAACCTGCAGGTCGACGCGGTGGTGTGCCAGTCCGGCAACGTGCTGGTGCGGGTCAAGTCACCCAACGGCGACACCGCCTACCGCTGGGTGCCGCAGGACTCGGTGGTCACGCTTGCGAGCGGTGGCTTCAGCCTGATCAACAGCGCCTACGCACAGCCACTGCCGCTGTTGGCGCTGGCCAGCGCGAGTGGCGGCAGCTTCGAAGTGATCTGCCAGCAGTGGGTCGGCAATGGCCTGGTGAAGCGCCGCATCCGCGACAACGCCAGCGGCCGCTGCTTCGACGAGGTGGTCAACACCTTCAGCGGCAAGGTCGTCAGCTCGACGCCCGCGCCGGACTGCCGCTGCTGAGGGCCGGCCCGATGGACTGGCGCCAGCGCTGGCGCGGGCCGGCGGCTCTGGCCGCGGGCCTGTGGGCCAGCGGCCTGCTGGTCGCGCCCGCCGGTGCGCGCCCGACCCGCCCCGACCGGCCGGTGGTGGCCGCCAGCGCGCCGGCGCCGCGCGCGTCTGGCCCGGCGCACCGCGCGGCGGCCCACGAGCCCGTCGCATCGGGCGTTGGCGCGCCGCCGTTCAAGCGCGCCCACAAAGAGGTGGCCGACCGGCCCAACCGCGGCGGGCGCTGAGCGCCCGGATCGGTGATGATCGCCGGATGAGAACGGTGTTCGAAGCCGCGCACGGGGTCGAGGCCCACATGGTGCTGCACCTGCTGCAACAGCAGGGCCTGCAAGGTCGCGTCGACGGCGAATACCTGCAGGGCGGCGTGGGGGAGCTGCCGGCCGCGGGCCTGGTGCGGGTGGTGGTCGACGAAGCCGACTACGACGCCGCGCGGGCCGTGGTCACCGCCTTCGAAGCAGCGCAGCCGGCCACCACCACCCCACCGCCCACGCGCGGGCCCAGCCGCGTGGCCTGGGCCGGTGTCGGCATCGTGCTCGGGGCGTTGCTCAGCTGGGCGGCGCTGCGCGTGCCGGCCACGCAAGACGGCCTCGACCACGACCACGACGGCGTGCTCGACGAGCGCTGGTTCTACAGCCTGAGCGGGCAGCCGCTGCGGGTCGAGACCGACCGCAACTTCGACCACCAGACCGACCACATCGCCCACTACGAGCGCGGCGTGCCGGCCAGCGCCGAAAGCGACGACGACTTCGACGGCCGCTTCGAGACGCGCCTGTTCATGCGCGCCGGCATTGTCGAGCGCAGCGAGACCGACGCCGATGGCGACGGTTTCAACGAGCGGACCTCGAGCTACCGCCACGGGGTGATCGAGCGGTCGACCACCTGGGCCCCGTCGACCGGGCTGGCGCTGCGGGTCGAGCACTTCAAGCTGGGCCAGCTGACCGAGGCCGAACAAGACACCGACCTCGACGGCCGGCTCGACACCCGGCTGCGCTACGGCCCGCTGGGTGAATTGCTCGCCCGCGAGCCGTTGCCCTGAACCCCGCCGGCCCGCTGGCGCACAGGGGCGCCGGTACACCTGGCCGGCCAGCCGGCGCTTGACGGCCATCAAGCCCGCGACCCAGGCGCTGCGGACAATCGCTTCGCCATGGAACACCGTTTCGACGTCCCGCGCTACCTGTCGGTGCTGCCGTTGTTCCAGGAGATGGCACCGTCCGAGCTCGAGCGGCTGGCCCAGGGCTGCACGCTGCGGCGGCTGGCGCGCGGCGAGATGGTGTTCCGCGTCGGTGAGCCCTGCGAGGCCTTCCACGTCGCGGTGATGGGCCAGGTCAAGCTGTATGCGATCTCACCCCAAGGGCACGAGAAGGTGATCGAGCTGATGGGGCCCGGCAACAGCTTCGCCGAGGCGCTGATGTTCACCGGCAAGCCCTACATCATCAATGCCCAGGTGCTGACCGACACGCTGCTGCTGACGGTGTCCAAGGACGCGGTGGTGGGCGAGATCGAGCGTGACCCACGTTTCGCGATGCGCATGCTGGCCGGCATCTCGCGCCGGCTGCACGGCCTGGTGCACGACGTGCAGGCCTACTCGTTGCACAGCGGCCTGCAGCGCGTGATCGGCTACCTGCTGCGCGACCTGCCCGAGGCCGAAGACGCCAGCGGCTTCTGCCTGGCCGACGGTGGCTGCGTCGCACCGCCGCCGCCGCGGCGTGACCTGCACGTGTCGCTGCCGGTCAGCAAGGCGACCCTCGCATCGCGGCTGTCGCTGACGCCCGAATACTTCTCGCGTGTGCTGCACGAGCTCGAGGCCGAGGGCCTGATCGAGATCGACAAGCGCGACATCCACATCCTCGACCCCGAGCGCCTGGCCCGCCACCCGATGCAGTGAGCCCGCCGACCGGGCGCACCGTCAATGCGAGGTGCCTTCGGAGCGGGTGATCTTGTTCCAGACGTTGTACTTGCCCACCGGCTTGCTCATCGGCAGGCGCTTGACCTCTTTCAGCGTCGTGGCGTCGTAGACGACGATCGCGCCGGCCGTCTCCCACACGCTGGCCAGCGCATAACGCCCATCCTTGGTGAACTCGACGTGGGCCAGGGTCTTGCCCGGCTCGCGGATGGTGGCCGCCGGTTCGAGCGTGCGCTTGTCGACCAGCGTCAGCGTGTCCTTGGCGCTCGGGCTCATCATCGAATCGGCCCAGGCATAGGGCGTGGTCTCGTGGCTGCGGATGAAGAAGCCCGGGCCCGGCGTCGGCACGGTGGCCACCGGCTTCCAGGTCTTCAGGTCGATCACGTCGATCGCGCCACTCTTCAGGTTCGGGCTGGCGAGCACGGTCGTGCCGTGCCATGCGAAGGTGATGCCCGAGCCCAGGTGCGGCATGCCGGCGATCGGCAGCTCGGCGATCTTGCGCCGGATGTCGAGGTTGACCACCTGGGCGGTCGGCTGCGCATCGGGCGTGCGCGGGCGGGCGGTGCCGATCACATGGCGATACGGCGGGTCGAAGAAGAAGTCGTCCAGCGGCTCGTCCAGCGGCGTGCGGCGCACGCCCAGGTAGCCTGGCTTGGCCACCGCTTCGCCCATGCGGTAGTCGTGCACATAACCGTCGTGGATCGGCTCGGCGGCGGGGTCGTACGAGATCTCCCAGACCTCGGCGATGTCCTTCAGCGCGACGACGAAACTCTTGCGCGGCGCGGCGTCGTAGACGGCCGAGACCCGCGAGCGCTGGCGGCCGTCCAGCGTCGCCGCGTCGTAGGTCTTGACCAGCTTCAGGTCGGCGTCGAACAGCGCCAGCGTGCGCGGCAGGTAGTTGGCCGCCATCACCCAGCGGCCATCGGCGCTGACGGCGACGTTGCGCATGTTCAGGCCGGCGCGCACCTCGGCCACCACCTGCAGGTGCCACAGGTCGTACTTGGTGATCCAGCCGTCGCGCGAGCCGAAGAACACATAGCGCCCGTCGGGCGTGAACTTGGGCCCGCCGTGCAGCGCATAGCGGCTGGCAAAACGGTGGATCACCTCGAAGCGGTCGCCGTCGACCAGCGACACGTGGTGGTCGCCGCCCTCGACGACGACGAACAGGTTCATCGGGTCGGCCGCCCACTGCGGCTTCGCCGGTGCCTCGGCCCAGCCTGCCGTCTCTACGCGCGAGGCGCGGATGTCGGCCTCGGCCCAGGCGGGTGCCGGCTCCACCGGCTGGTAGATCCAGCGCGCCAGCGCCTCGAGCTCGGCCGGCGCCAGGCGCTCGCCGAAGGCCGGCATCTGCGTCGCGATGCGGCCGCGCTCGATGACCGTGCGGGCCTCGGCGGCACGCAGCCGCTCCAGGCTCTCGGGCAGCAGCGCCGGCCCCATGCCGCCGGTGCGCCGCTCGCCGTGGCAGCTGGCGCAATGCTGGCCGTACAGGCGGGCGGCATCGGGCACCGCGGCGGCCTCGTCGGCACGCGCCAGGTCGGCGCCCATCCACACCAGCGCCGCAGCCAGCAGCAGCTTGGCGCCATCTCGGATCTCAAGCATGGGTGGCCTCGGCGTGCGGCGCCGCGGCGCGGCCGATCTCGTCGTCGCTGAGGTAGCAGCCAGGGTCTTCGGCCCAGGGGTCGCCGGTCAGCTGCTGGGCCCGCACGCGGGTGTTGCCGCCGCAGATCGCCAGGTGCGCGCAGCTGCCGCAGCGCCCGGTCACCGGCCGCGGCTGTTGCTTCAGGCCGGCCATCAGCGGGTCGGAGGTGTCGTTCCAGATGGTCGAGAACGGCCGCTGGCGCACGCTGCCCAGGTCGTGGTGCCACCACATCGTGTCGGGGTGCACGTGGCCGCGGTTGTCGATGTTGGCCACCGCGATGCCGCTGGCGTTGCCGCCCCAGGCGATCAGGCGCTGGCGCAGCGCGTCGTGCCAGTGCGGCCAGCGCGCCGCGACCCATTGCAGCAGGTACGGGCCATCGGCGTCGTTGTTGCCGCTGACGTATTCCTCGGGCCGGCCCTCGCAGGCGGCGCTCCAGGCACGCTCGAACAACAGGTCCATCGCGTCGCGCGTGGCGGCAAAGCGGGCGTCCTTGCCGCGGTGGATGTTGCCGCGGCCGGCGTAGTTCAGGTGCGAGAAGTAGAACTTGTCGACCTGCTCGTCGCGCATCAGCGCCAGCAGCGCCGGCAGGTCGTGCCCGTTCATTGCCGTCATCGTGTAGCGCAGGCCGAGCTTCACGTCGCGCGCGCGCAGGTGGCGCAGCGCGGCGAGGCTGCGGTCGAACGCACCTTGGAGGCGGCGGAACTGGTCGTGGGTCTCGCGCAGGCCGTCCAGGCTGATGCCGACATAGTCGAAGCCGACCGCGGCGACCCGGTCGGCCATCGCCTCGTCGATCAAGGTGCCGTTGCTCGACAGCCCGGTGTAGAAGCCCATCGCCTTGGCGCGGGCCGCAATCTCGAACAAGTCGGGCCGTATCAGCGGCTCGCCGCCCGACAGGATCAGCACCGGCACGCCGAAGGCCTTCAGGTCGTCCATCACGCCGAAGACCTCGGCGGTGCTGAGCTCGTCCGGGTAGTCGTGATCGGCAGACAACGCGTAGCAGTGCTTGCAGGTCAGGTTGCAGCGGCGGATCAGGTTCCAGATCACCACCGGCCCGGGGGGCGCGCCGGTGCCGTGGCGGCGCGCGGCCGGCCACTGGCCGTCTCGTTCGGCCTGGGCCAGCTCGCGCATGTATTGGCTGATGCGGAACATCGTCGTCCTTCACGCGAAGTCAGTCGGTCAGGCGCAGCCCTGTCTTTTTCAGGATCGCGCTCGAGTACAGGATGTCGTGGCCGCGGCAGGCGTCGCCCAGCAGCGCCGCGATGCGGTCGGCCTGGGCCCCCACCTCGCCGCGGGTGCGGCCATGCAGCATCGCGAACAGGTTGTAGGGCCAGGCCGGCCCGTGCGCGGGAGCATGGCGCGGGCGGCGGTAGCAGTGGCTGACAAAGGTCAAGGCGCCGACCTCGGCGCCGAGCGCGTCGACACGCGCATCGTCGACATCCCACACGCTCATGCCGTTGGCCACGTAGCCCAGCCGGTAGTGGTTGGGCACCGCCCCGATGCGGCGCACCAGGCCCGAGGCCAGCATCGTGGCCAGGCGCTCGCGCACCAGCTCACCCGGCACGCCGAGCATCGCGCCCACCGCCTCGTACGGCCGCGCGACCAGCGGCAGGCCACCCTGGGTCGCCGCGATCAGCGCGCGGTCGAAGTCATCGAGCGCCATCGTCGGCCCCCATCGTCGGCTCCGTCAGGTGGTCGAGCGGCAGCTTCAGCTCGACGAAGTATTCACGCTCCTTCGGGAAGGCGAACACCGGCAGGCCCGTCTCGGCCTCGATCCGGTCGAGCGCGGCCTGGGTTTTCTGCGGCGTTTCGGTGCCGACGACGAACCACATGTTCAGCGCATGCTCGCGGCGGTAGTTGTGCGCCACCTCGGGCAGCGCGTTGACCAAGGCGGTGACCTCGGCGTAGCGCGCCTCGGGCACCGCCAGCGCGGCCAGCACGAAGTTGCCGCCGGCGCGCTCGATCTGGAACAGCGGGCCGAAGCGTGTCAGCACACCTTGCGCGAGCAAGGCGCGCAGGCGCTCGATCACGCCCTCTTCGCTTAAGCCCAGCTCGGCGCCGACCTCGGCGAACGGCCGGTCGGTCAGCGGCAGGCCGCCGTGCAGGCGCGAGATCAGCCGAACATCGTCAGGCGACAGCCGCATGCGCCACCTCCGGCCCTGCACCGGCCTCGGCCGGCCGCCCGTCGGCGAAGTAGCGGCCGCCGGTCTGCTTGAAGCGGCGGCACGAGAACAGCACCGCGTGCTCGAACGCCGCGAGGCCGGCCGCCTGGCGGGCGGCATCGATCACCGCCTGCACCGCCTCGCGGTCGCGGCCATGCACCATGCAGTACAGGTTGTAGGGCCAGCCTTCGGCGCGGCAGCGCCGGTAGGCCAGCGTGACGCCAGGCACGCGCGCCAGCGCCTCGCCGCAGCCGTCGGCCTGCGCCTGAGGCACGTCGAACACCACCATCGCGTTGGCCGCGTAGCCGAGCTCGTGGTGGCGCACGATCGCGCCGAAGCGCTTGAGCGTGCCCGTGTCCAGCCACACGCGCAGTTGCGCGAGCACCGCCTCGGGCGTCGTGCCGAGCACGGCGGCCCAGCGATCGAAGGGCCGCTCGACCAGCGGCAGGCCTTGCTCGACCAGCGCGGCCAGCGCGCGGTCTGCCGGGGCCACCGGCACGGCCGGGCGCTCGGCGGGTGGCGCGGTGGCCGCCGTGCGGCCGCCCAGTGCAAAGCCGAGGTCGATGCGGTAGACACGCTGCATCGCCAACCGCAACGCCGGCAGGTCGGTCTCGCGCTCCAGCCCTTGCAGGGCCTGCTCGACCGCGGCAGCGTTCGGCCCGGTCAGCACGAACCACAGGTTCAGGGCGTGCTCGCGCTGGTAGTTGTGGTTGACGCCCGGATGGGCCGATACGATCGTGGCCACCGCGTCGAGCCGCGGGGCCGGCACCGCCATCGCGCACAGCAGCGCGCTGCCGCCGGCACCGGCGCCGAACACGCCGCCGATGCGGCCGAGCGCGCCGTCTTGCCGCGCCTGGGTGTAGCCGGCCAGCACCTCGTCGACGCGGCGCCCGAGCGTGTCGGCGATCTGCGCGAAGGGCTCGCGGACCAGCGGAAAGCCGTGCTGCCAGCGGTCCAGCAGGGCCAGGTGAAAGGCCGCGCTCACAGCCCGAGCCGCGCGGCGCGCGCAGTGAAGAAGATGCCGCTGGGCGCGTCGATGGCCAGCGTGGCCAGCGTTGCGAACGATTGGGTGTCGATCACGCTGACGCGGTTGTCGTCGCGGCTGCTGATCCACACGGCTTCGCCGCGCGGCGTGAATTCGAGGTGCAGCACGGCCTTGCCCGGCGTCAGCGTGGTGACGATGCGCTGGCTGGGCGTGTCGATGACCTGCACGCGGTCGTAGTCGGGCACCGCGAAGTTGACCCACACCTGGCGCCCATCGGGCCGGGCCATCACGAACACCGGCTGGCCGGCGACAGGGATGCGGTCGACCTCTTGCCAGCTCTCGGTGTCGACCACCAGCACCTCGTGGCGGCCGATCGCCGGCAGGTAGGCGCGGCGGCCGGCCACCGCCCAGCCGCGCAGGTGCGGCATCTTGTAGACCGGCAGCGGCTGCTCGCCACGGCCATAACCGCCGAGGATGCGCCGCACGGCCAGCGGCTCGCGCCACAGGTCGACCAGCGCCAGGCCGTCTTCGCCGAACAGGCCGGCGATGTAGTGCCGGCCATCGGGCGTGACCAACGCGTCGTACGGCATGCGGCCGATGCCGCCGAGCCGTTGCACGCGTGGCGCTGCGGGGTTCGACAGGTCGGCGACGCAGATCGCGTCGGCGTCGAGCAGGCTCCAGGCGAAGCGCCGCCCGGGCAGGTCGACCAGCCCGACCACCCGCGAGGGCTGGCCGTCGGCTTTCAGGGCCGGCAGGTCGGCGAGCTGGGTCAAGGTGGCGGCGTCGAAGACCTTGACGCCGCCGGGCGTGTAGTTCTGCGTGGCGACCAGCGAGCCATCGGCGCTGATCGCACCGCCGATCGAGTTGCCGGCCTGCATCACGCGCGCGGCGATGCGCTGCGCCAGCAGGTCGACCTTGCTCAAGCCCCCATCGCGGCCGAACACATAGGCGTAGCGGCCGTCGCGTGAGAAGACAACCGAGGCGTGCGAGAGATCACCCAGGCCTTCGACCTGGCCGATCGCCGTGCGGGCGCTGGTGTCGACGATGGTCAGGGCGCCGCGCGCGCGCTCGATGACGACGCCGAGGTCGCCGGTGCCGCGCAGCGCCGACGGGGGGGCAGGCCGTGGTGCCGGGGGCGGTGTCGTGTTTGTGGCCGGCGCGGTGGCGCAGCCGGCCAGCGCCAAGCCGGCGGCACCGGCGCCCAGCAGAAGATCACGTCGAAAGATCATGTCGTTGCGCGTGGGGTCTCATTCCGGGAAGCCGGCCTGCAGGCGCTCGGCGATCCAGCGCGCCTCGTGCTCGTCGAGCATCGCGCGCCAGGGCGGCATCGGCGTGCCGGGGCGGCCGTGGAAGATGGTCGCGGCCACGTTGTCGGCCGACTGGCCGGCCAGCGCGGCCGGCGTCAGCGCCGGCCCGAGGCCACCGGTCAGCCGCATGCCGTGGCACGAGCCGCAGTCCTGCCGCACCATGCGCACCAGCATCTGCTGGCGCGCCGGCGCCGGCTCGGCCGTCTCGGCGGCCACGCTGCCGCACAGCAGCGCCAGCAAGGCCCATGCAGCGGCGGGTGACATCGCGCCCGAGAACGCCCCCAGGAAACGTCTTCGACATTTCCGCCCCCCGAGGGGGTGCGTCAACTTGGGAGCGGCCCTGCGTTGACTCATGACGCCAGGATCAGCGCGATCGCGTCCTTCAGGTCGCCGTCACTGATCTTGTCGGGCGGGTTCGGCGCCATCGGCACCGGCCCGAAGCTGCCCGAGCCGCCCTTGCGGACCTTCTCGGCCAGCTTCGCCGCGACGTCCTGGCCCTTGTACTTGGCCGCGATCTCCTTGAAGGAGGGGCCGACGATCTTCTTGTCCTTCGCATGGCAAGCCATGCAGCCGGCCTTGGTCATCGCCTCTTCGGTCGAGGCCTGGGCGGTGCCCAGGGCCAGCGCGCCGAAGAGGAAGACGCAGAGTGCGGGGGTTCTCATCTGGTGGCTCCTGCGTCGCATCGCTCAGTACACGTCGTGCTGCGTGTTGTGCACGTTGAAGTGGCCGGTCGGCGTGATCAGGCGCGGGTCCTTGATGACCGCCTTCAGCTTGAGTGTCTTGTCGTCGACGACGACGATCGCGCTCTGCTTGTTCTTGGCCGACCAGACCGAGAACCAGACCTCGTCGCCCGCCTTGTTGTACTCGGGTTGAACGACACGCTTGGCGCCGTCGTCGCTCAGGCCCGCCCACTCGGCGATCGGCAGCACGGTGTAGCCCTTGTCGAGGTTCTTGATGTCGTAGACCGCCACCGACTGCGAGATCTTCGGGTCGGGGTTCAGCGGCGTGTCGGAGTACAGGTGGGTCGACTTCGGGTGGCTCTTGATGAACAGCGCCCCGCCGCCCTGGCCGGTGAGCTCGGCGACCTTCTTGAACGCGTACTCCTTGTGGCCCTTGGGGTCGGTGCCGATCAACGAGATGGTCTCGTCGCCGAGGTGGCCGGTGGCCCAGACGGGGCCGTACTTCGGGTGCACGAAGTTCGCGCCGCGGCCCGGGTGCGGGATCTTGCCGACGTCGATCAGGCGCTCGAGCTTGCCCTCTTTCAGGTCGACCGCGGCGATCTTGTTGCTCTGGTTCGCAGCGACCATGAAGTAGCGGCCGGTCGAGTCCATGCCGCCGTCGTGCAGGAAGCGCGCGGTGCCGATCTCGGTGGTCTTCAGCGCGTCGATGTCCGAGTAGTCGACCAGCAGCGTCTTGCCGGTCTCCTTCACGTTGACGACGAACTCGGGCTTGTAGTGCGACGAGACGATCGAGGCCACGCGCGGCTCGGGGTGGTATTCCTGCTTGTCGACCGTCATGCCGCGGGTGGCCACGATCTTCAGCGGCTCGAGCGTGTCGCCCTTCATGATCACGTACTGCGGCGGCCAGTACGAGCCGGCGATCGCGTACTTGTCTTCATAGCCCTTGTACTTGCTGGTGTCGACCGAGCGCGCCTCCAGGCCGATGCGGATCTCGGCCACGTTGTCGGGCTTGGGCATCCACAGGTCGATCATGTTGACCTTGGCGTCGCGGCCGATCACGAACAGGTAGCGGCCCGAGGCCGACATGCGCGAGATGTGCACCGCGTAGCCGGTCTTGACGATGTTGATGATCTGCTTGGTGTCACCGTCGATCAGCGCCACTTCGCCGGTGTCGCGCAGCGTGGTCGAGAAGATGTTGTCGATGTTGTAGGCGTTCATCTTCTTCGTCGGCCGCTGGGCCGGCGGGACGATGAGCTTCCAGGTCGCCTTCATCTGCTCCATGCCGAACTCGGGCGGTGTCGGCGGGTCTTGCTGCACATAGCGGGCCATCACGTCGACGGTCTTCTCGTCCATCTCACCGGAGGTCAGCCAGTTCGGCATGCCGGCGGCCGAGCCGTAGGCGATGAAGATCTTCAGGTAGTCGGTGCCCTTGCCCAGCGTGATGTCGGGTGTCAGCGGCTTGCCGGTGGCGCCCTTGCGCAGCACGCCGTGGCAGCCGGCGCAACGCTCGAAATACGTCTTGCGGCCCAGGTCGAACTCGGCCTGCGACATCGGGGGCGCCTTGGGGTTCGTGCTCTGGTACATCGGCTCGTTCGCCAGCGGCGAGCCCCCCGCCTGGTAGTTCACTTCAGGCTGGGTGATGTCCTTCTTGTCGTCGGCGTGGGCGATCGCCAGCGACAGGCATGCCCAGGCCAGTGCGCCAAGCTTGTGTGTTATTGCGGCAGTCATGAATTGCTCCGAGGCGTTGAAACGGGAGGGGATTGCATGGTCCTGCCGGCCTGACGGCGCGTCCTTAATCTGCCTTAAGGACACCGCACACGTTCACCGCAAACATCAAGGCCTGTTGTCACGGCGCAGAACCACGCGCCGTGCGGGCAGGCGTCTGTCCATCTCGCGAATCACTACCTGGAGCTTGCGATGCGAAGGCTAGAAGGCCCGGTTGGCGGCGGTGCCAGCCACAGAGCGCCCGGTTCAGGCACGCCCGGACTCGTCACCCTCGTCGGCGCGGGCCCGGGCAGCGCCGATCTGTTGACGCTGGCAGCGGCCAAGGCCCTGGCGCAGGCGTCGACGGTGCTGTACGACCACCTGGTCAGCGAAGAGGTGCTGGCGCTGCTGCCGATGCGCGCCGAGCGCATCTATGTCGGCAAGCGCGCCGGCCACCATGCGATGCCGCAGGCCGAGATCATCCAGCGCATGCTGCGCCTAGCCCGCAGCGGCCGCGACGTCGTGCGCCTCAAGGGCGGCGATGGCTACGTGTTCGGCCGGGGCGGCGAAGAAGCCGCGGCGCTGGCCGAGGCCGGGGTGCCGTTCCGGGTCATTCCCGGGCTGACGGCGGCGCAGGGGGCGGCCGCGTCGTGCGGCATCCCGCTGACCCACCGCGAGCACGCCGACGCGCTGGTGCTCGTCTCCGGCCACCTGGCCGACCCCAACGGCCGGATGGAGTGGGACGCCCTGGCCCGGCCGCGGCAGACGGTGGTCTTCTACATGGCGGTGGCCACGCTGCCGCAGATCTGCGCCGAGCTGGTCGCCCATGGCCTGGACGCCGACACGCCGGCAGCGATCGTCGAGAAGGCGACGCTGGACGACGAGCGGTGCCTGGTTGGCACGGTCGGCACATTGCCCACCATCGCGGCCGAAGAGCACGTGACCCAACCCGCGATCATCATCGTCGGCCACGTCGTGAGCCTGCACGCGGTGATCGGCGAAGCCCAGGCCTGTCGCGTCGCCGCCATGGCCTGACCACCTGGCCACGTGACCACGCCCTTGGCCGCCTGGTCGTGGCCACAGGTCGGCCAGCCCGATCGGAAATGAAAAAGCGGTGGCCGCGTCACCGCGGCCACCGCTTGTCTGCAGGCCTGTCGGCCTGCGCTCAGGAGGGCAGGAAGTCCATCGGGTAGGTCACGACCATCTGGTCGACGTCCTTGGCCCCGAAGTCGAACTGCTGGATGCGAGCCAGCAGCTTCTGCTCCAACTCAGGCGCCTTCAGCTCGCTGGACACGATGCGGCAGCTGACCACCTGGCCGGCCGGCGCGATCTTCAGCTCGAGCACGACCTTGCCTTGCAGGCCCGGGTCTTCACGCAGCGCCCGGTTGTAGATCGCGTAGATCGCACCCTTGTTGCGCTCGAAGACGAGGCGGATCTCTTCGATCGAGCGCGAGGCCTTGCCGCTGGAGCCCTTTTGCAGCGTGCCGCCGGGGTTGCCGGCGCCGGTGCCCTTGCCGCCCGTGCCGGTGCCACCACCGCCGCCCGGGCCGCCGCCACCGCCGCCGCCGGCCGTGCCCTCGACCAGCGTGGTCGAGCGGCCGGCCAGGCCACCGCCGCCGGTGTTGCGGCTGTAGCCGGCGGTGTTGATGCCGCCTGAGCCGCCGGTGGCGTTCGAGGTGATCATCGAGCGCACCGGGATGCCCTGCTCGTTGCCCGCGCCGACGCCGGCACCCACGCCGGTGCCTACGCCGAGCCCCGGCTTGATGGCTTCCTTGTTCAGCTGCACCGCGACCGGTGCGCCGTGCAACTCGGCCAGCTGCTCCTTCATCGCCAGCAGGCCGACCCCGGTCGCCTTGCGGCGCGCGGCGTCGAGCGCCTCGCCGGGCGGCTTGCCCGGGATCGGGTTGCGGGCCTCGGGCACCGGCGGCTGCTTCTTGTCGCGCTCGGGCTTCGGCGCCGGCTCGTCGGGCTTCTTGGTCTCCTTGACCGCCTGCTGTGGCTGCTGCGCCGCCTCGAGCGGCTTGGGCGTCGGCGGCGGCAGCGGCTTCTTGTCTTCGAGCAGCAGCTTGGCCAGCGGCGGGGGCAGCGGTTGCACCTCTTGCTCGCGCGTCAGCTCGGGCAGCGGGATCCATGGCAGCACCAGCGCGAACAACAGGCACAGGCCCATCACCACGCCGGCGACGCGGCGGAAGCGCTGCTCGTCTTCTTCGGGCACCGCCCAGGCGAGCACGCCCGGGTGGAAAGTTACGGACAGCGCGCTCATGCCGGCACCTCGCCTGCCCGAGGCCGCACGTCCAGGAGACGGTGGGTCGACAGCGTCTGCGTCATGCGTCCACCTTCTGTCTGAGCGCGAACGAGACGTCGCTGAAGTTGGCGCGGGCGCAGGTGACCATGACCTTGCGCAGCAACTGGTAGGGGATGTCCTTGTCGCCCATGATCGTGATGGCGCGCGCCTCGCCCTGCTTCG
This sequence comes from Ideonella sp., assembly GCF_041914305.1. Lineage (NCBI taxonomy): Bacteria > Pseudomonadati > Pseudomonadota > Betaproteobacteria > Burkholderiales > Sphaerotilaceae > Ideonella > Ideonella sp. Next base: position 28,620 of record NZ_JAYSDQ010000025.1, on the reverse strand, counting down.
CCTCGCTGACGACCTGGCGGGTCGACAGCAGTTGAAGTTCGGTCTGCAGCGGCGCGATCAGGTCGTCCTGGTTGGCCATCACGTCGGAGACCATCGCGATGCGGCGGCCCTCGACCACGATGTCGGTGCCGCTGACCAGCACCACCAGCGTCGGCTTGGGCGCCTTCTCGGCCGTCGACTCGGGCAGCGTGACGGCCTTGGAGGCCGGCAGCACTTCGACCTCCGTCGAGTTCGACAGCAGGAAGAAGATCAGGATCGTGAACACGTCGACCAGTGCGGTCAGGTTCAAGTCCAGCTGCTGCGTGTTGCGCTGCTTGTGATAAGCGCGCTTTTGCAGCGGTGTGAGTTTCATCTTGAGTTCCCTCTGGGACCTTCAGGCCATGGCCTCAGGGCTTCCGGACGACCGGTGCGTCGCCGATCGCGATGTCGGGGAAGAGGTCGTTGCGAACGATCTGGTGGCCTTCCTTGTGGTGCGTCGTGCGCACCGCGTCCATCACGTGAACGATCTTGTCGTACGGCGTGTTGGGCTCGGCCAGCACGCTCGCATCGCGCTGATCGGGGAACTTCAGCTTGATCTGCGTGATGAGCCCGTTCAGCGCCACCACGTCAGGCTGGTTGTCGCTCGTGTTGGCGATGCGCTGGATCAGCCCGCCGATGCGGTCGCCGACCTCGATCGCGTCCGGACGGATCACCACTTCGAGTTTCAGGTTGTCGACCTGCAGTTGTTCGGCAGCGCCCGTGCTCTGTGCCGGCAGGCTCATGTCCACCACCGCAAGGCGGGTGAACACGGCCGTCGACAGCAGGAACGGCACCAGCACCACGATCAGGTTCAGGAAGGCCGAGATCTCCAGCGCCGCTGGATGTTTCTTGAGGCGTCGAACACGCATGACGCGAGCCCTTTTAAATGGGTTGTCGGATCAGCGGGTCGGATGCTCGGGGGCGATGCGCTGCATCAGGTTCAGGAAGCTGATCTTGGCGGCTTCCAGACCGTCGACGATCTCGCTGGTGCGCGATTGCAGGAACGCGTGGATCAGCAGGAACGGAATCGCGACCATCAGCGCGAACGCGGTGTTGTTCATCGCGATCGAGATCGAGGCCGACAGCATCTCGGCCTTCTCGGCCGGGTTGACCTGGGCCACCGCCGTGAACGCCTTGATCAGGCCCATGATCGTGCCCAACAGGCCGACCAGCGTGATCACGTTGGCGAAGGTGGCGATGTAGTGGGTGCGGCGCTCCAGGCGGGGCACGATTTCCATCATGCCTTCTTCCATCGCAGCGTCCAGGTCTTCGCGGCGGCGCGAGGTCTGCAGGCGGGTCAGGCCGTGGGTGACGATGTTGCCGATCGCCGACTCGGAGCGCGACGCGGTGCCCAGCACCTCTTTCAGCTGGCCGCCTTGCAGCATCGGCAGCATCTGCGCCCATTCGCGCTTGTTCTGGCTGCGCGCGCGGCGCAGGAAGATCCAGCGTTCGATCGCGATCGACAGGCCCATCGCCAGAATGATCAGGCTGGGGTAAATGAACAAGCCGCAGTCCCTGAAGAACTTCACGGCCATATCAAAAGTAATCATCTCAATCTTCTCCGAGAGGCCACGAGGGCGAGAGCAGGAACAGGAAAACCAAAGCGAAAACGAAAACGAAAACGGGTCGGGACATTCAAGGCTTGGCAGCCGCCGCCGCCGGCGCCGGGTGCAGCGCCGCGTCGTACTGGATCTGGCGCCTGAAGACGTCGCGGTCGACCGGCGCGAGCACCTCGTCGAGCACGCTGACGGTCGGGCGGCCGGCCAGTTCGCCGGGCAGCGGCTTCTTCCACGGCACGATGTACAGCACCTTGGGCAGCTCGCGGTTGCCGATGATCTGCGTGCGCTCCAGGTCTGCCCGGTCTTCGGCACGCGCGCCGATGGCGGCAGTGCCGGCCAGTGCAAGCATCAGTAAAGCTCGTCTCATGGCTTGTCCTTTGGCGTGGAAGCCGCCGCGGCCGGCGCCGACGCAGCGGCGGCCGGCGCAGCAGGTGCGGGGGCCGGTTTGGCCCGGGTCTTGACATCGGCCACCCACTTGCCGACGGCCGTGTCGCCGGCCGGCGTGAGGGCCAGGTAGCGGTTGTACAACTCCAGCGCCTGGTCCGGGTGGTTCAGGTACAGGTCGTGCAGCACGCCCAGGTTCAGGCTGGCCGGCGCGTAGTTGGCATCGGCCGCGATCGCCGCCTCGTAAGCCTCGCGGGCCTTGTCGAACTGGCCTTGCTGACGCAGCGCGATCGCCTGGCTGTTCAGCTGCGCCGCCTTCGACGCGCCGTTGTCGGCCCGCTCGGTCTTGCCCCAGCGGCCCGGGCGCAGCTCGCGCAGCGCGGCAAAGCTCTTCTTGACCCACTCGTCGTACAGGCCGTCGGCCGAGCGCTTGGCATTGACCTCGTGCAGCTCGATCGCCTTCTCTTCGAACGGGAAGGCCTGCTCTTCGAGCAGCACGTTGTACTGCTCGAGCTCGATCTTGCTGAGCTTCTTCGGCCGTTGCGAGCCGATCAAGGCCTTGCCGAAGTCCTGGTACAGCGCGCCGATCTGGTAGGTCGACGCGGTCACGACCTCGGCCACGCCGTAGTCCGCCGCCACCGTGTAGGCCTTCAGCGTCTCTTCGAGCCTGGTCTTCTTCAGCTTCAGCTGCTTTTGCAGCGGCTCGACCAACTGCACCTGCGCGTAGCTGGCGCGCACCGGCTCGGCCATCGCGAGCGCGGCCATCGCGCCGAGCGTCTTGGTGCGGCCGGTGCGGGCGCTGCCGCCGGCCTGGTCGGCCTGGAAGATCTCTTTCTGCAGCGCGAACGCGCGCGCCGCATTGCCTTCGGCCTCGGCCAGCTTGACCAGGCGGTAGCGCGCCTCGATCGCCGGCTCCAGCGGGGCCGGGTACTGGCGCAGGTAGCGCTCGTAGGCCTTGGCCGACGCGCTGCGCGCCGACGCGGTGCCGCCTTGCGCCGCCTTCTCGTACATCTCGGCGGCCTGCCACTGCGCCGAGCGGGCCAGCTCGGGGTCTTTCTGCGCGACGGCCAGGCGCTCGTACTCGGCCGCCGCCGGCGCCCACTGGCCCAGCTCGGTGTAGGCGAGCGCGAGCTTGGCGGTCACCTCGTCGTTCAGCTGGTGCTTGGGGAAACGCTGGCGGAAGTCCTCCAGCGTGCGCGCGGCACCGGCCCAGTCCTTCAGCGCGATCTGCGCCGCGGCGGCGTCGTACTGCGCCGCGGTGCGCACGGTCGAGTTCGGCGCGGCGATCGCCACCCGGGCGAAGTGGCCGGCGGCGTCCTTGGTCTGGCCGGCGCTGCGCGCGGCCTCGCCTTGCTTGTAGATCGCGGCGGCCAGGCGCTCGGTCAGCTCGGTGCGCGTGGCGTCCTTCTCGGGCGTCAGGGCCAGCACCTCGGTGTAGGCCTTCTCGGCCCGGTCGTAGGCACCGGTTTCGAACGAGGTGTGGGCGACCACCGTCCAGGCGACCCGGCGCAGGGCCGGTGCGGCCGGCGGTTGCAGCGCCAGCACCTGCTGCGCGACGGTGGCCGCGCGTTCGCCTTCGCCCAGCGTGTAGAGCTTGTCGGCGGCATTGGTCAACACCGGTGCGGCGCGGCTGTCGCTCGGGTTGGCCTGCGCGAACCGCAATGCGCTTTCGACCGATGCCTTCTGCAGCGCGGTCACGGCCGCGGTGTTGCCCTCGGCGCGGGCGCGCTTGTCCTGCTCGGCATAGGCCAGCAGCGCGGCATAGCCGGCGTCGGCGCTCTGCGGGTGCGCCGGGTACTTGTAGGCCGAGATTTCGTACTCGGCCGCGGCGGCTGCGAACTGCTTGTCTTCGTACAGCAGCTCGGCCAGCAGGAAGTGGTTGCGCGGCGCCGCGGCGTCGTCGGGGAAGCCGTCGAGCAGGTCGCGGTACCAGCGCACCGCTTCTTGCACATCAGCGGTGGCATGGCTCTTCTGCGCACTGGCGTGGTAGCGCGTGGCCAGCTCGGTCAGGTGGGTCTTGACCAGCGGCTGCGCGCGCTCCCAGCCCTCGGGGTTGGCCTTGCGGAACTCGCTGCCGACGCCATAGCGGGCGACGTATTCCTTCTTCGATTCGAGCGCCAGCAGGTCGAAGCCCGACTGCTGCTGGATCTCGATCACGCGCGCCTGCATCAGCGGCGCCTGGGCGTGCAGCGGCTGGCGGCGCGCGAACGCGTTCAGCGCGTCGGCGGCGTCCTTAGGCCGGTCCTGCTTGAGGTACAGCGCCGACAGCTGCTGGTAGACGCGGAACTCGTAGGTCTTGCGTACATCGCTGTCGATGTAGGCCGGGATCGACTCGGCGCCCTTCAGGTTCTCCAGCGACAGGCTGGTGACGCGGAAGGTGTCTTCGACCAGTTCGCGGTCGGCACGGGTCAGGCCTTCGACCGTCTCCAGCTCGTCGTCGCTTTGCAGCGGGCCCAGCTTCAGGTCGAGCACGCCGAAGAACGAGGTCAGCGACTCTTCGAGCCGGCCCTGCTTGAAGACCGACCAGCCGTGCATGTAGAGCGCACGGTCGCGGTACAGCGACCCGTCGGTCTTCAGGACGGTGGCGTAGGCCTGCTCGGCGGCGGGGTAGTTGCGCGCGGTGAACAGCAGCTCGCCGCGGCGGAACTGGGCTTCGTCGAGGTAGCGCGTGTTCGGGTACTGCTTGACCAACTGGTCCAGCGTCTTCAGCGCCACCTCGAGCTGGCCGCCCTGCTCGTGGGCACGCGCCAGCTGGTAGTAGACGCGGTCGTTGTCCGGGTCGTTCGGGTAGGCCTTGAGGTAGTCCTGGTAGCGCTGGATCGCGGCCTTGTAGTCGGGGTCGGCCGCGCCGGCGGCGTTGGCGCTGGCAGCGAAACGGCTGTCGGCAGCGTCCATCGCCAGGTCGCCCAGGCGGCGCATCGCCTGTGGCCGCTGCGGCGCATTCGGCGCGGCGGCGAGGAACTTGTTGTAGGCCTCGATCGCCTGCTCTTCGTTGCCGGCGATGCCGCTGTCGGGCTCGACCTTGTATTCGCGGCCCGCCAGTGTCTTGAGCGTCGGCGCGTCGTCGGCGTTGGCGTTGCGGCCCTTGTGGGCGCAGGCCGACAGGCCCAGCGCCGCGGCGAGCAGCGTCAGGCGGAACAGGGGGGCGCGCATGTCAGGGTTTCGCACGTTGGCCCCCTTGCGCGTCGTCGCTCGGCTTCGGCTCGCCCGGCTTCGGGTCACCAGGTTTCTGGGTTGCGCGGTCGTACAGCTGGGCCACGGCATAACGGGCCTGGTTGGTGTAGCCGACCAGGCGCTCTTGTTGGGCCTGCAACGCCTGCACGGCGGTGTCCTGCAGGGCTTGCTGTTGTTCGGAGGTCAAGGCGGCGACGCGCGGCTGCAAGGCCTTGATGCGCTCGGACAGCTCGCCCAGCCGCACCGCGAAGGCGTCGAACTTGGCCGGCTCGGTGCGCTGCGCGGCGTCGAGCTTGGCGTCGTGCTCGCGGGCTTCGGCCAGCTGGCGGTCGGTCTCGCGCAGGCTCTTCTCGGCGCTCCAGCGGCGCTCGGGCAGCGACTGCGCGAGCTGCCAGGTCAACGCGCCCGACAGGCGGCGCAGGCGCTCGCCGACGGCGTCGGCATCGACCTCGGCCTTGACCGCATCGCCCCCTTCGGCGAGCAGCTTCTGCGCGCTGTCCAGGCGGGCTTGCTGAGCGCGCTCGGCGGGGTTGGCATAGGCCAGGCCATCGGCCGCGGTGTCGGCCGCCTCGAACTCGCTGGCCAGTGCGTCGCGCTGGCGCTGCAGGCCGTCGACGCTCAGCTCGGCCGTGCGCTGGCGGACCTGCGGCAGGCGTTCGGTGAAGGCCTTGCGGCGCTGGTCCAGCATGTCGCCGTAGATGCCGAGCTTGTCCTGCCATTCGGCCAGGTTGTGGCTAAGGAAGTTCAGGTCGCGGTAGTTCTTGAACGCTTCCTGGAAATCGTGGCCGGCCATCACCGGCGCCAGGTGGCCCTGGTGCGGCATGTCGGGCAGCTGGGTGATCGGCAGGAACCAGCCCATGTCCTCGGCCGGGTTGCGCTCGGTCAGGCCGTTGACCAGGGCGCCGGAGCGGATCGCCGCGATCGACTCGTCGAGCGCCTTGTGCTCCTGGTCGTAGGCACCGATGGCCTCTTGGTAGCGGGTCAGCGCCTGGCCGTAGGCGCCCAACTCGGCCAGGGCGTAAGGCACGGCGATGCGGGCCTCGAGCACGGCGGCGTCGCTGGGGTCGCGGCCGGCGAGCTCCATCCACGGCACCAGGGCTTCGGCGGGCTTCTTCTGCGCGGCGGCGGCCCAGCCGAAGCCGAGCAATGCCTTGTTCGAATGCAGGCCCTGCAGGCGCACGCGCTCCAGCGCCTTGGCCGCGCCTTCGGGGTCGTCCTGAGTCAGCGCTGTGAAGCCCAACGCGACGTTGGCCTGGTCGCGCAGCACGCGCAGCTCTTCGCTGTACATCGGCGTGCGGCCGAGTTCATCGAGCAGCGCACGGCCACCGTCGACATCACCGCTGCGGATCAGCGCGACACCGAGGTTGAAGCGAGCGTAGGCCGGCGCGGTGCTGACCGGAGCTTCGTCGGTGCGCCAGAAGTTGAGCGTGACCGCGTCGACCAGCCAGCCGCCGATGCGGCTGAAGAAGCCGGGCTTGGGCGGTTCGGGCTGGCCCTTGGGCGTCGGCTTGATCTCGGGGGCCGGCGGGCGCGCGAGCAGCGCGCGCAGCGACTCGGCCGCGCCGGGCGCGTCGCCCAGCGTCAGGCGGATCTGGCCGGCCAGCAGCGAACGCTCGTCTTCCAGTGCCCCGGGCAGTGCGTGCTCGATGTGCGACAGAGCCTCGTCGGCCTCGGCCGGGCTGCCGCGCTGGTAGCGGATCTTGGCCAGGTAGTACCAGGCCCGGTCGCGCACCGCCGGCTCAGCGCCACGCTCGATCAGCCGCGAAAAGATCTCGCCCGCCTCACGGTGCAGGCCATAACCCAGCAGCAGCCCACCCCGCAACACCTCGGCCTCGTCTTCATGGCGCGGCAACCGGTCGAACTGCTGCGACACCATCAAGCTGGTCAGCGCCGGGAACGGCCGGTCCTGGAAGAAATAGAACAGCGTGTCGCCGTAATGCGGCGCCTTGATCGAGTGGTCGGGCTTCGCGGGCTCAGCAGCTTGCGCGCCGACGCTGGCCAGGCAAAGCGACACCGTCGCTATGCCTTGGCCAATCCAAGTGGCGTGCGCGGATCCGGCTCCGCCGGTCCGCTGCGCGAGCCCCCTCGGGGGGCAGCCCCGGGACGGGGCGTGGGGGCGGTACATCACTGCCAGACTTTGACGTCGAATTCGGGTTGCAGCTTGGCCAGCTTGTCCTTGATGCGCAGCTCGATGTACTTCGGCTCGGCACCTTTGTCGAACTTCAGCGTCGTGGCGCGCTTGTAGTCGCGCGTGTGCGGGCCCTGGCCGGTGAAGAAGGCGGTGATCTCGTGCGCGCCGGCCTTCAGGTTGCCGACATAGACCCGCTGCACACCACCGCGGTGCAGCGCCGCCACTTCGGCGGGCGTGTACAGGTACTCGGCGATCATCTTGTCGTCGAGCTTGATCTGCACCGACTCGAGCGAGAACAGCTTGCCCACATCCATCGAGACGAACAGCGCGACTTGCGTGCTGGCCGGGAACAGCAGTTCCTCTTCGAGCACCAGCAGGTCACGGTTGAGCTTGATGACGTCGGCCTTGACGTCTTGCACGCGGCTGTCCAGCCCCGCCTCGGGGGCGCTGGCGGCGGCCGCGGGCGCCGGGGCGACCTCTGCCGCAGCCGACGCCGCAGGGGCCGGCGCGGCGGGCGCGTCGGCGGCCTGGGCGGGTGTCACGAAAGCCAGCCAGGCCAGGCTGGCAACAGCAGCGGCGGCGCGCAAGGGGTTCAGCGAAAACATGCCGGAGGTCTCGATTTAGAAATTGGCCGTCAGGTACAGCTGCAGCAGCGCACCGTTGAAGGCATAAGGCTTGCCAGTGCGGAAGTCGGTGAAGTCCTGGTAGTCGAAGCGCACGTACTCGAGCGAGCCGCTCAGCTTGATGTCGTAGCGACCCGGCACCTTGGCGTACTCGTAGGTCGCGCGGCCCCCCAGGCTCCAGCTGTTGAAGGCGCCGAGCTGGCGGTTGCGGGTGATGTACTTGGTCTCGACCTGCGCGTTGTCGCTGTAGAACAGCGCCGCGCTCTGGCGGTTGAAGCGCAGCCAGCTGTCGGCCAGCCACTTGTCGCCGAAGTAGCGGCTGTAGCCGCCCTCGAGCGTATGCGCCTTGATGCCCCAGTTGTCCCAGTAGTAGCGGTACTCGGCGTGCATCGAGTGGCGCTGGCCGGCGCCCCAGCCGCCGCCGCTGAACCAGTCGCTGATGTCGCCGAGCGTGCGGAACTTGACCGCCCGGCCCGACCGGGTGCGCGGCACTTCTTCGGGCACGAACGCGCCGAACACCCGCGCGGCGCGGTACGGGCTGCCGAGGAAGCCCTCGTCGGCCAGCGCCTCGACGTTCGCGCTGGCCAGCCAGCGCGGCGACAGGATCTGCGTCGCGCCGACCCGGTACTGCCAGTGGCTGGCATGGTCGAAGTAACCCTGCTCGCCCTTGCGGCCGACCGCGTCGTGGCCTTCGGTGAAGCCCAGGTTGACGGTGGTCATGCCGCCGAAGACCTCTTGCGACACGTCGACGCCGAAGGTCTGGGCGATGTAGTCGGGCTCGTTGCCGCTGCTGGCGTTGACGTGGATCAGCGCGTCGCGCACCGCGTAGTCGATGCCCAGGTCCAGCTGCTGGCGGGTCTCGCTGTACTTGCTGGCCGTGGTGACGACGTCGATCGACGCATTGCTGACCGCATCGACGTAGTACGTGGCCGACAGCGACACGGTGTTGAACAGGCTCTTGCGGATCAACACCGCCGGCCCCGCGGCCAGCACGCCGCCACCGTCATAGACATGCAGCATCGCCTCGGCGTGATCAGGCGGCAGATCGACCGCATGGGCCGTGCCGGTCACGCCGCCGAACAATCCACCGCCGAGCCCCAACAACCGGGCCAGGGCTTTGCCCGCCGCCCGAATCAAGTGGCGTGCGCGGATCCGGCTTTGCCGGTCCGCTGCGCGAGCCCCCTCGGGGGGCAGGCCCCCGGAGGGGCCGTGGGGGCATTTAATTACATCCACAGCCGCCTCCCTGCACGCCGGTGGCGCCGCGCGCGCCTTCACGCACCGTGAACACGTGGTCACGGTGGCGCTCGGCCAGGTTGTCGCGTGCCAGCTGCATGATCGGGTCGGCCAGGCGCTCGCGCTCGTACGGCTTGACCCAGGGCTCGATCGGCGCACAGCCTTGCAGCAGCGCGGCGCCGGCGACCAGCGCCAGCACCGCGATGGCGCGGCCGGTTTGAAGGGGGTGCATCACGGCGCTCATTCCTTCAGCAGCGCGCGAATCTGCTGGTCGTACTCGAGCTCGGTGCCGCTCTTGTAGCCACGGTTCAGGAAACGCACCCGCCCATCGCGGTCGATCATCACGGTCGACGGCATGGTGCTGATGTCGTACAGCTTGATGACGCGCTTGTCGGTGTCCAGCAGCACCGGGAACTTGACCCCCAGCTGGCTGGCGACGCCGGCGGCGTTGCGGCCGTCTTCGTCGACGTTGACGCCCAGCAGCGTGAAGCCCGACGGGCGGTACTTCTCGTACAGCTTGTTCAGCTGCGGCATCTCTTCACGGCAGGGGCCGCACCAGGTGGCCCAGAAGTTCAGCAGCACGACCTTGCCGCGCTGCTCTTGCAGGCGCAGGTTGGGGCCGTCGATGCTCTTCAGCGTGAAGTCGGGCGCCTGCGACTTGGGCGCGATGCTGGCCGAGGCCAGCGACGGCAGCCCGAGCGCCAGCGCGGCGGCGCCACCGGCGCCCAGGGCCAGCACTTGGCGGCGCGAAAGGTCAAGAGTGCTCATGGCGGCGGTGCTCAGAACAGGAAGGACAAGCCGGCGTTCAGCTCGAAGTTGTGGGTGCTGTCGCGCTTGCCCAGCAGGTCGAGGGTGTAGACGTTGTCGCGCATGTCGACACGCACGGCCAGCCAGTCGGCCAGGTAGACCTTGTAGCCGATGCCGACATCGATGGTCTTCATGCGCTGGCCGTTGAAGCGCGTGGTGCCGCCACCGGCGATCACGAAAATCTGCGAGGGCATCGCGGTATCGCGCCACCAGAAGACTTCGCCCGGCAGCACGTTCATGCCGACGTTGAAATTCGAGTAGATCAGCGTCTCTTGGTTGTCGGTGAAGATGCCGCCCGGCAGGATGCGGCGGAACGCCTCGTCACTGACCTTGGTGCGCCCGGCCGCGAGCTCGACGAAGAAGTCTTCGGTGATGTGGTACGTGGCCCGGAAACCGCCGATGGCACTGGAGCCGAAGTTCTGCGCCGAGTACAGGCCGCCGAACAGCCCGACCTCGAAGTCGTTGGACGGGAACTTGGGCAGCTGGATGTCGCGCCGGTCGACCTGCGGCACCACCACCGATTCGGCATTGGCCTGGTCGGCGGCCTGCGTGGGCAGCGCCAGTGCGGCCAGCAGGGCCGCGGTGAGGGTCACAAGGCTTTTACGCATGAGGAGGCGGGCGTCAGAGGGCGGCAAAAGGGTCAGAAGTGCAGCGACAGGCCGATGGTGCCGGCCTGGAAGTTGCGGTAGTTCTTGTCGGAGATGAAGGCCGAGTAGCGCGAATAGTCGATCCGCAAGGCGACCCGGCTGGCGAGGTAGTAGCGGCCGCCAAGCGTGAACACGCCCATGTTGCCGTCGGCTTCATGACGGTTGACGCGGCTCTTGTTCGGCACGTAGTGGTAGTGGCCCATGCCGATGCCGAAGAAGGGCGACAGGCGTTTGTCGGACCACGGCTCGGTCAGCAGGCCGGCCGTCCACATGCTGATCGTGTAGCTCTGGCCCTGGACGTCGGCACCGTTGATGTCCAGGCTCAGCGTGTCCGAGAACCGCCAGCCGGCCCACACGCGGGTGAACGAGGTCTTGGCCGTGGCGCCGTAGCCAACGCCGACATCGAAACGCCGGTCCAGGAAGTTCTGCAGCGTGGGGTCGGCCAGCTCGAACGGCACGCCGTCTTCGGTCACCGTCTGCCGCATCTGCTCGCGCGAGACCCAGCCGGCCGCGCCACGCGCGGTGCGGACCTTGAACCAGTCGGTGTGGCGCAGCTCGATCACGACCCACTCTTCGCGCTCGGCGGCGTAGAAGATCGGGTAGCCGCGGCCGGGGCCGCTGCGCATGTCGAGGTAGGGCCCAACCACGCGCACCCGTGCCAGCGGCTTGCCCGGCTGGTCGCTCGGGGCCATGTTGGCAACAGGGGGCGCCGAGGGTTCGGCGGTGGGCGGGACCGGTGGGGTGGCCGGTTCGTCGGCCCGGGCAGACAACGGCAGCAAGACGGTCAGTCCGGCCAGCCCGGCGGCGAGTCGGTGGCGCAGACGCATTATTCGGTTCTACAAGTGCCGGTGTTGGGATCGGGCGGGTTGAACATGCCGTAGGTCGCGGGGCTGAATTCGTCCTGGTCGCGGGGCGCGGGGTGATCGATCCAGAACTGGATCAGCTTGGCGTTCGGGTCTTCCTCGCTGTCGAAGATCTGCCCGCCACCGTGCAGCATGTTCAGTAGCAAGGGCTTTGCCAGCAAGCGACTTTGCAACGGTTCGCCGGGAATCGTGACGCCTTGGGCCGAGTAATAGTTCTTGTACATGTCGCTGGCGCGGATGACCTCGGGCGTGTTGGCCGCGTCGGTCACGTCCAGCGGCGTGGCGCCGCGGATCACCCGCAGCGCGCCGCCGGTGCCGGTGGTGTTGTCATGGCAACCGCCGCCGGCGCAGGTGTTGGTGCCGCCGTTGTGCACCGGCAGCTGGGCCAGGAAGATCGGGAAGATGCAGCGTTGGAAGTACGCATAGGCCAGCTTGCGGCCACTGCCGCCGGGCGGGTTCTGGATGTCGTCCGGGTTGTCCAGCGGGTTGCCGCCGCCGCAGGCGCCCAGCAGCGCCGCGGCGATGAGGCCGGCCGCGCCGGCCCCTGCCCAGAAATGTCGTCGTCGCAAGGTCATGGAGTGGGGCAGCCCGTGGCGATCCAGTTGGCCATCGTTTGGTAGTTCGCGCTGCCGACCGGCAACACCGCTGTCGACTGGCCGGTGGCGGCCGCCGGGTGCGGGATCGTCGACGGGCGCTGCAGCAGGTAGTTGGCCGAAGGTGAGCAGGTGTTCGAGATCATCGTCAGCGTCACGCCGAAATCGCCTTCGACATCGCCTGTCAGCACGAAGCGGTTGTTTCGGAATGTTAGCCCACCGCCGCTGCCCACGGGCTGGTGGCAAGACACGCATTGTGAGCGAAGGATCGGCAGGATCTTGGCTTCGAAGGTCTCCTGGCTCAGCGTCGGCACGGTGCGCACGTTGGCGCCGTCGAACGGGTTGTTGTAGTACTGGCCACCCAGGTCGACCCATTCGGCCACCAGGCGCTTCTCGGCCGCGTTCAGCATCGTGGCGTGGTTGGGCGCGGTGTTGGGCGGCGTCGGGTGCGCGGTGCGCGCATCGGCCGCGGCCAGCAGCGTCTGGCCCGACAGGATCTCGATCAGCCGGCTCTGCCGCGCCAGGCCCAGGGCGCCCCCTTCGCTGGCCATGTTGAACACCAGGGCCGGCAGGCGGTCGAGAACGGGCACGCCCTCTTCCAGGTGGGTGACGGGCTGGCCGTTGGCGTCCAGCTTCGGCTCGCCGATCAGCAGCCGGTCATAAGAGACCAGCCGGCCGGTGCCCGAGTAAGTGCCCGACAGGTCGAGCTTGGTGTCGCCCGCGTTGTGGCAGTTGGTGCAGGTGTTGGCACCGCGGTCACGCGTCCACAGCGGCTGGATCTGGTCGGGGTAGTTGATGACGCCGTTGACCGGCGCCTTGGTGGCCAGGCCGCTGTAGCTGATCGAGATCGCGTTGCGCGCGGTGACCCCCTTGCTGGTGTCGGCCCACTCGTCGTTGTAGAGCATGTCGGCGGCCAGCTTCAACGCGGTCGGGTCGATGCGGGTGCGGGTCGAGGCCATCGTCTCGCCCGACTGGTGCTGGCCGGCCAATGCGGCGCGCAGCGTCGACGGCATCGTGTCGGCCACGGTGCCAGAGTTCAGCGCACCGCCGCGGCGCGGGCTGTGGCAGCCGTCGCAGGTGCGGCGCTCGCCCGGGCGAACCTGGATCCAGTTGGTGTGGGTCTGGAACGCGCGGCCTTGTTCGTCGACCACCGCCAGCAGCACCGGCGTGTCGGCCGGCACGTGCAGCTTGAACGAGCCATCAGGCTCGATCGGCGCATAACCCAGGATCTGCTGCGGCTCGAAGTCGGTCTCGCCGATCGCCTCGCGCAGGCCCATCATCGACGCCGGCGGCGCCACCGCACGCACCGCGCGGATGAAGCGCGCCGGGCCGCAGCGATAGGCGGGGTCGGCCGGGTCTTTCAGCTTCAGGATGTCGGCCACCTGGGCCCGCGTGTCCTGCGCGTCGGTCGGCGTGGTCTTCGGGATCGCGCTGGCGCAGCCTTCGGGCAGGTCGGCAGCGGCCAGCACGCCGTCACCCATGCGGCCCAGGCCGTCGGTGTCGTAGACGCTGCGCACCTCGAGCAGGCCGAGGCCTTGCTTGGCCAGGTCGGCGTCGACCGAGGTCGGGTCGACCACGTTCGGCCCCGGGCGCTGCACGATGGGCACCGGGTCGGTGTACATGAAGCCGGCCGGCGGCGCGGCCACGTTCAGCCAGGTCTGCTTGGCCGGGTCGAACATGTAGATCGCGTACGGCGGCGGCACGTCGTCCTGCAGCTCGTCTGCCGCGGCATCGGCCTCGCTGCGGTTCTCGTCGCCCAAGCGCGCCATCTCCTCGTCGGTCAGCGTGGCGCAGGCGACGATGCGCTCGCCACGGTGCACTTCGCAGGGGCGGTAGGCCACCAGCAGGCGGTCGGTGCCGTCCCACAGCGGGAACGGCGTCGTCGCCCGGCCATAACGCGACAGGCCCATGCCCAGGTTCATCGGCTGCTCGGTCGCATGCGCCTGGCCGCCTTCGGTCGGCACGTTCGGGTTGGCCGGCGTGTTCTGCTCGGAGTAGTTGGCAACGTCGACGAACACCAGCCCGCCGCCCTCGTGGGTGCGCGACAGCGGCATCAGGTCCGACGCGACGAAGCCGGCGTACTTGCCCTTCGGATCCATGTCGCGCGGGTGCAGGAAGCTGTTGCCCTCGCTGTGCGCGCCGTACAGCACGAACATGTCGGTGCCGTCGGGCTTGACGCGGAAGATCTTGAAGTGATTGCGGCCACCGACGTGGTCCCAGCGCGAGAACATGATGTCGCCGTTCGGGCGCACGACCGGGTTGCGGTCGTGGCTCTGGTTGAACGAGATCTGCTGGATGTTGGTGCCGGTGGCACTCATCGTGTGCAGGTTGAACACGCGCTCGCGCTCGTATTCGTCGAGCGCGAAGTAGGTGTGGCCCAGCGCCTGGTTGATCTTGCTCTTGGTCTGGCGGTTGGACGAGAAGACGAAGCCGCGGCCATCGGGCAGGTAGGCCGGGTCGACATCATCGTCGTCGGTCGAGCTGGTCAACCGGCGGAACTTGCCGGTCGTCAGCGTCGCATCGGTCATGTCGTATTCCCAGATGTTCCACCGGCCGGTGCAGGCCTTCACACCGTCGACCTGCGAGGTGTTCGCCACCGGGCACTTCAGCGAGAAGATGATCTTCTTGCCGTTGTACGAAACCTCGGGGTCGGACGCATCGCCCTTGCCCTGGGTGATCGAGGCGGTCAGGTTGTGCTCGGCCGCACCGGGCGCCGACATCTCCTTGACCATCAGGTCGCCCCCCGGGGCGCTCGGCGCGCCGTTGGTCGGGTTCATGCCGATCGTGTTGACCCGCTTGACGTAGGCGATCGGCACGGCCCCTTCGAGGCTCAGACCGCCTTCTTCGTCGGCCTTGCTGCCCGAGCCCGAGCAGCCCGGCAACACCAGCGCAGCGGTCAGGCCCAGGGCGGCAGCAGCAGCCCAGGCAACGTGGCGCGGGGCCGGCGGTTTGGCGTGTGACATGAGGTTCTCCTCGTGCAGGTAGTCGGTCTTGTCAGGCATGGCGCAGCAGGCCCGACGAATAGTGCAGCTGGCCGGACGCATCGACGATGACCGCGTCGACACCCGCCAGTGAATTGATCAGCGCCAGGCCGCGTTGGCAGCCGAGCATGAACACCGTCTTCGACAGCGCTTCGCTCGTCAGGCCGTCGTTGGCCAGGATGGTGACGCTGCGCACGCCGGTCGGCGAGCGGCCGGTGCGCGGGTCGATCAGGTGATGGTGGCGCACGCCACCCTTCTCGAAAAAGCGCTCGTAGTCGCCCGAGGTCGACACCGCGGTGTCCTGCAGCGGCAGCACGGCCACCACCTCGCCCTCGCGGCGCGGGTCGCGCACGGCGATCATCCAGGGCCGGCCGCGGCGGTCGCCCAGCACATGGCTGTCGCCGCCAGCGCTGACCATTGCGTGGGCGATGCCGCGGGCCCGCAGGATCGCGATGCAGCGGTCCACCGCGTGGCCCTTGGCGAAACCGCCCAGGTCGATGCGCATGCCGGGTTGGCCGAAACGCAGCGTGCGCGAAGCGTCGTCGAGCAGCAGTTGGTGCCAGGCGATCGCCTCGCGCGCCGGGGCCAGCGCGGCATCGTCGGGTGCCACACCGGCGCGGTAGTCGTAGAGCTGGCCGGCACTGGCGTAGCTGATGTCGAACGCGCCATCGGACCAGCGCGAGAACTCGATCGCCCGGGCGATCAGCATGCACATCTCGTCGGACAGCCGCACCGGCATGTGGCCCGCGTCGCGGTTGATCAGCGACAGCTCCGACTCGGGCTTGTGCGGGCTCATCGTGCGGTCGATGCGGCGCATCTCGTCGATCACCGCGGCCATCGCCGCCTCGCCGGCGCGTCGGTCTTCTGCCCACAACTCCACCGCCACGGTCGTTCCCATGATGGCTTCGTCGCGGCGCAGCCAGCCGGCCGGGGCTTCGGCGGCCGGGGCCAGGCCCGCCATCGACGACACGAACCGGGAACGCAAGGAAGACAGACTGGAAAACATTGGCAAAGACGGTGCCCGTGGCGCCGGCCGCAGGCCTGCAAAACGTGGGATGGACAGGGAACCAGGCAGTGGTCCATGAACAACCACAACGCAGTCGGGGAAATGTAACTGCGACCTGGCTTGGTTTCGCCATTGCTTTCGGCGAGGCGATGCTTCATGTGTATGCATTCGCAACATCGCAGAAATGAGGCGTTCACGTCGGCGCGCGGAAAATGTCACACTGAACCGTCGACCCGGCGCCGGCTGAAGAGCCCGCGCTGCAGCGCTGTGCCGCGTGGCTGCTGGGCCTGGTGCAGCCGATGCAGGCCGCGCCCGATCGGCCCGGCCGCGGGCCGATGCCCAGCCTGGAGGACCGCGTGGCCACCGTTCGTTACCTCGTGCACGATGTCGACACCTGCCTGCCCTTCTACGAAGCCCTCGGGTTCACCCTGACTCAGCGCTGGGGGCCACCGTTCGCGATGCTGGCCCGCGGCGACCTGACCCTGTGGCTGGCCGGGCCCGGCACCTCGGCCCAGCGCCCGCTGGCCGACGGCCGCCAACCCGAGCCCGGCGGCTGGAACCGGCTGGTGATCGAGGTCGACGACCTCGACGCGGCCCAACAGGCGCTGACCCCGACCGGGGGCCGCATTCGCAGCGCGCCGATCACCGGCCCCGGCGGCCGTCAGGTGCTGGTCGACGACCCCGCCGGCAACCCGATCGAGCTGTTCGAAGCCGCCGAATGACGGCGGCCGCCGCCCTCGCTCGATGCAGGCCGCGGACGCGGCGGAATTCACGCTCCCCCATCAACTGCACCGCAATCGGGCGGCTGTTTGGGGTTTGGCGCTGGCGCTATATTTGCTTCAATGACTCTGCCGGGGATGGCTTTTCGATCCCGAAGGGCCACGGCCGGTGACCGATGTCGATGGAGGTTCGCATGTCCTCACCTGCCCAACGCCTGCCCGCGGTCAGCGGCCTGCTGCCGATTGCCCGCATGCGCAGCCTGTTTCGCACCGACGAGGTCGAAAAGCGGCTGCAAAAGCTGCCGCCGCGTGAACACGAGAGCCTGCGCAGCACCTACGAGCGCATGCTCGAGCGCGGCCCCGAGCGCTTCCAGGTCAAGCCCTCGGGCCTGCCGGTGATGGACCGGCTCTACGACGAGCTGCCCAATTTCCACGAGGTGCTCGACGACCTGAAGCGCCAGCTCGCGCTGTGCCAGGACAGCAAGGACGCGCTCGAGCTGACGCCGATGCTGCTGCTCGGCCCACCGGGCGTTGGCAAGACCCATTTCGCCCGCGCGGTGGCCCACCTGCTGGGCACCGGCATGGGCTTCGTCTCGATGAGCTCGCTGACCGCCGGCTGGGTGCTGTCGGGCGCGTCGAGCCAATGGAAAGGCGCACGCCCCGGCAAGGTCTTCGAGACCTTGATCGACGGCCCCTACGCCAACCCGGTGATGGTGGTCGACGAGATCGACAAGGCCCGCGGCGAGCACGCCTACGACCCGCTCGGCTCGCTCTACAGCCTGCTCGAGCACGACACCGCCGGCAGCTTCACCGACGAGTTTGCCGAGGTGCCGATCGATGCTAGCCAGGTGATCTGGGTCGCGACGGCGAATGACGAGCGAGCCATCCCCGAGCCGATCCTGAACCGCGTCAACGTGTTCGAGATCCAGATGCCCGACGCCGACGCGGCGCGCGCGATCGCGCTGCGGCTGTACCAGGGCATCCGCGGCGAACACGACTGGGGCCGCCGCTTCGACCCGGCCCCGCGCGAGGACACGCTGGGCTGCCTGGCCGACATGCCGCCCCGCGAGATGCGCCGGGCCTGGATGACCGGCTTCGGCAACGCGCGGCTGGACGGCCGCGACCAGGTCGAGCCGCGCGACCTGCCGGCCGCCGCCGGCAAGCGCGGCAGCATCGGCTTCGTGCACTGACCGCGCCGAGCGGCCACGCCGGTGGCCGCGGTCAGTGGATGAACCGGCCGTCGCGCGCGATCAGGGTCAGGTCGACGAAACGCGATGCGCCGCGGCCCGGCGCGTCGAAACCGAGCGCGAAGCCGCCGACATCGAACGAGCGCAGCCCCCAGGCCGCCTGCAGAAAGCCGCCGCGCGTCAGCGGTGCCGGGCAGCGCCGCAAGACCTCGGCCAGCACCAGCGTGTTGATGTAGCCCTCGAGTGCGATGTGCGAGGGCGCCAGCGGCGTGCCCGCCGCCGCCCAGGCCTGCATGAACTCGCGCGACACCTTGATCAACGGGCTGCCCGGCAGCGGCACGACCTGCGCCACCGCGATGCCGGCCGCGTCGTCGCCCAGCGCCGCCAGCGTGGCCGCCGAGCCCAGCACCGACAGCGCATACAAGGGCGTGCCGCGCCGCATCAGCCGGAAGGCCTTGATGAAGCCCACCGTCGGCTTGCCGGCCAGCCCGAGCACCACCGCCTCGGGCGACGCATCGGCCAGCAGCTTCGCGGCGTCGGCCGCGTCGCTCGCATCGCTGCGCACGGTGACCCTGCCCGCCAGCCCGAGCTTGTGCTGGCTGGTGGCCGCCTCGGCGGCCTGCGCCACCTCCTTGCCGAAGGCGTTGTCCTGCGTCACCAGGCCGATGCGCTGCAGGCCCAGCGTGGCCAGGTGCTGCACCAGCCGCTCGACCTCTTCGGGGTAGCTGGCGCGGATCGGCAGCACGTTGCGCATGTCGCGTGGGCGGGTCGACAGCGCGCCGGTCAGGGGCGCGAAGCACGGCACGTCCGAGCCGCGCAGCAGCGGCAGCATCGCCTCGATCATCGGCGTGCCCATGCAGCCGAACAGGCCGAAGCACTCTTGCTCGCCCAGCAGGCTGCGCACGTTGGCCACCGCCCGCGCACTGTCGTAGCCGTCGTCCAGCGTGACCAGCGTCAGCGGCCGCCCATGCACGCCGCCGCGCGCGTTGACCACGCCGGCGCCGACCTTGGCCCCCGCATGCAAGGCCTGGCCCAGCTCGGCCAGCGGGCCCGTCAGCGCGACCGATTGGCCGAAGCGGATCGCCTCGCCACTCGGCC
This sequence comes from Ideonella sp., assembly GCF_041914305.1. Taxonomy (NCBI): domain Bacteria; kingdom Pseudomonadati; phylum Pseudomonadota; class Betaproteobacteria; order Burkholderiales; family Sphaerotilaceae; genus Ideonella; species Ideonella sp. The sequence goes on along the minus strand of NZ_JAYSDQ010000025.1, from coordinate 9,597 downwards.
CCGGCGCGGCCCAGCCCAGGCCGGTGGCGGCCAGCCCGGCGGCACCACCAACGGCGCCCATCAGGCGGCGGCGCGGCCGGTTCACCGGGTGGTCCCACACGGGCCCTAACTTCACGTCTGACTGCATTGCATCTCCGTGTGCCCGCACCAGCGCAGGCGTCGCGCATGCTAGGTCAGGCGTCGCCCATAACGCCGCCGTTGCGACGACGAAGCAACACCCGTGGCGCTCGGGGCTTTCCCCGGTACAACAAGCCGCCGGTTCATGCCCGGCCCGTATGATCCGGCGCATGCCCGCTTCGCTCGACGGCCGCCTGGTGGTGGCCCTGTCCTCGCGCGCGTTGTTCGACTTCGAAGAAGAAAACCAGGTCTTCGAAGCGAGCGACGACCACGCCTACATGCAGTTGCAATTGCAGCGGCTGGAACAGCCCGCCCGGCCGGGCGTGGCGTTCTCGCTGGCGCGCAAGCTGCTGGCCTTCAATGCCAACACCAGCGCCCCGGCGGTCGACGTGGTGATCCTGTCGCGCAACGACCCGGTCTCGGGCATGCGCGTGTTCCGCTCGGCCCAGCACTACGGGCTGCCGATCGAGCGTGGCGCGTTCACGCGCGGCCAAAGCCCCTGGCGCTACCTGCGGCCGCTGGGGGCGCAGCTGTTCCTGTCGGCCAACCTGGCCGACGTGCGGCAGGCGCTGGACGCCGGCGTGCCGGCGGCGCAGGTCTACCCCCATTCGGCGCGCGCCTCCGAAGCGCACCCGAACGAGCTGCGCATCGCCTTCGACGGCGATGCGGTGCTGTTCTCCGACGAAGCCGAGCAGGTCTTTCAGCGCGAAGGGCTCGACGCGTTCCAGCGCCACGAGGTCAGCCGTGCCGGCACGCCGCTGCCGCCGGGCCCGTTCAAGCCGCTGCTCGAAGCGCTGCAGCGGCTGCAGCGCAGCACCGCGGCCGGCGGCGTGCAGATTCGCACCGCGCTGGTCACCGCGCGCAGCGCGCCGTCGCACGAGCGCGCGATCCGCACGCTGATGGACTGGCAGATCGAGGTCGACGAGGCGATCTTCCTCGGCGGCCTGCCCAAGGGCCCGTTCCTGCGCGAGTTCGAGCCCGACTTCTTCTTCGACGACCAGACCGGCCACGTGGCCAACGCGGCCTCGCACGTGCCGTCGGGCCACGTGGCATCGGGCGTGCGCAACCTCAGCCCCTGATGAACACCACCACCTTGCCGCTGGGCGCGTCGGCCGCCCCCGCCGCCGACGCGCGCCAACCGGTGGCCGCGCTGGCGGTCATCTTCCTGACCGAGATGTGGGAGCGCTTCAGCTACTACGGCATGCGCGCGTTGCTCGTGCTGTACCTGGTCAATGCGCTGGGCTACCCGCGCGGCGATGCGCTGCAGCTGTACGGCCTGTACACCGGCCTGGTCTACATCACGCCGCTGATCGGCGGGATGCTCGCCGACCGCTGGCTCGGTGCGCGGCTGGCCGCGGTGGTCGGGGCGGCGATCATGATGCTCGGCCACTTCGCGATGGCCTTCCCGTCGCTGCTGCACCTGGCGCTCGGGCTGCTGGTGGTGGGCAACGGCTTCTTCAAGCCGAACACCACCGCGATGGTCGGCATGCTGTACGAGAGCGAGCACGACCCGCGCCGTGCCGCCGGCTACACCTACTTCTACATGGGCGTGAACCTCGGCGCGTTCCTGGCGCCCTTCGGGGCCGGCACGCTGGGCCAGCTGGTCGGCTGGCACTGGGGCTTTGCCAGCGCCGGCGTGGGCATGGCGATCGGCATGGTGGTGCTGTGCCTGGGCCAGCGCTGGCTCGGCGGCGCCGGGCTGCGCGAAGGCCGCGGCGCGGTCGGCTGGAAAGACGCCCCGCTGGTGGTGGCGCTGTGCGTGGCCAGCGTGCTGCTGGTGCTCGCGGTGCTGGCCGTGGCGCCGTGGCTGGGCGCGCTGTGGCAGCCGCTGCCGGGCGCCGCCAAGCTGCTGGTCGGCCTGGCGTTGCTGGGTGGCTGCGGCTGGCTGGCGCTGCGCCAGCCCGGCGGCCAGGTCCAGCCCTTGACCCGGGCCGAGGTCGGCCGCGTCGTCGCGATCGGCATCGTCGCCTTCTTCGTGATCTTCTTCTGGATGGGTTTCGAGCAGGCCGGCGGCTCGCTGACGCTGTTCGCCGACCAGCAGACCGACCGCCAGGCCTTCGGCTGGGAGATCCCCGCCTCGTGGTTCCAGGCCATCAACCCGCTGGGCATCTTGCTGATGGCGCCGCTGTTCGCCTGGGCCTGGCAGACGCTGGACCGCTCGCGCTTCGCGCTGCCGGACCCGGCCAAGCAGGGCCTGGGCATGATCGTGCTCGGGCTGGGCTTCGTCGTGATGACGATCGCGCAACGTCGCGCCGAGGCGCTGGGCCCGGTCGGCCCGCAGTGGCTGGCGATGGTCTACCTGCTCAACACGATCGGCGAGCTGATGCTGTCGCCGGTGGGGCTGTCGCTGGTTTCGCACGCTGCGCCGCGGCGGCTCGTCGGGCTGCTGATGGGCGTGTGGCTGATGGCGATCGGCGTGGCCAACTACCTGGCCGGGGCGCTCGAAGGGTTGCTCGCCGGCAGCGGTGTCCCGCTGTACGTGTTCCTGCTAAGTTCGTCGATGGGTGCCGGCGTGCTGCTGCTCGTGCTGACCCCGCTGCTGCAACGCATGATCACCCGTCACGACTGACTCGGAGAACCCCATGGACCTCGCCCGCTGGCTCGGCACTACCCACCCCGTGCTGCAAGCGCCAATGGCCGGCGCGCAAAACCACGCGATGGCCGCCGCGGTCAGCAACGCGGGCGGGTTAGGCGCGCTGCCGGCGGCGATGCTGAGCCTGCAGGCCCTGGGCGACGAACTGACCGCGCTGGCCACCGCCACCTCGGCGCCGTTCAACGTCAACTTCTTCTGCCACACGCCGCCGCGGCCGGACACCGAGCGCGAGGCGCGCTGGCGCGAGGCGCTGGCCCCGGCCTACCGCGAGGCCGGCATCGACCCCGCCGCCATCCCCGCCGGCCCGGGCCGGGCGCCGTTCAGCCATGAGGTGGCCGATGTCGTCGAGCCGTTCCGGCCGGCGGTCGTCAGCTTTCACTTCGGCCTGCCCGCGCCCGACCTGCTGGCGCGCGTCAAAGGCTGGGGCTCGAAGGTGCTGGCCTCGGCCACCACGGTGGCCGAGGCGCGCTGGCTCGAAGCCCACGGGGCCGACGCCGTGATCGCACAAGGGGTCGAGGCCGGCGGCCACCGCGGCCTCTTCCTCAGCGATGACCTGAGCACCCAGCTCGGCAGCTTCGCGCTGTGGCCGCTGGTGGCCAGGGCGGTGCAATTGCCGGTGATCGCCGCCGGTGGCATTGCCGATGCGGCCGGCGTGCGGGCCGCGCGCGAGCTGGGCGTGGCCGGCGTGCAGGTCGGCACCGCCTACCTGCTGTGCGACGAGGCCCTGATCAGCCCGCTGCACCGCGCGGCGTTGAAGACCGATGCCCCGACCGTGCTGACCAACGTCTTCACCGGCCGCCCGGCACGCGGCATCGTCAACCGCGTGGTGCGCGACTGGGGCCCGATCAACCCGCTGGCGCCGGCGTTCCCGCTCGCCACCGCGGCGATCGCACCGCTGCGCGCCTGGGCCGAGGCGCGGGGCCATGCCGATTTCTCGCCGCTGTGGTCAGGCCAGAACCGCAGCGGCTGCCACGAGGGCTCGGCCGCCGACGTGACGCGCGCGCTGGCCGCCGCCTGGCCTGCGTGATCCACCGCTGAGCCCTCGCTGGGACCGTGTGGCGCGTCAGCCGTCGGCTGCCGGCTCGAAGCATCGCAAGCCCTGCAGATCGAGCACGCGAACACCGCCGTACTCGACCGCGATCAGCCGACGGGCCTGCAAGGCGCTCAAGGCCTCGTTGACCCGCTGGCGTGACAACCCCACCAGGTAGCCCAGCTCCTGCTGCGTGATGCGCAGCAGCTGGCCCACGCCCGGGTACAGCACCGGGTGGAACAGCGCCGCGAGGTTGCGCGCCACGCGCGTGTCGGGGTCGTTCAGGCGGTCGGTTTCGCGCGCGGCGATGAACTGGCCCAGCCGTTCGTTGAGCTGGTTCAGCACGAAGCGGTTGAACGGGATGCTGCGCTCGAGCAGGTCGTGAAACGCATCGACCGGCAGGCCGGCGACCGTGCTCTTGCGCAGCGTCTCGATGTTGTAGCGGTAGGGCTCGCGCTTGAGCAGCGTGCCCTCGCCGAACCAGGCGCCGGGCGGCACGCCGGTGAAGGTGATCGGCGCGCCGGCGCCGGGCTCGTTGCTCATCTTCAGCAGGCCTTCGAGCACGCCGAACCAGTAGGTGGCCGGGCGCCCGATGCGGCAGATCTGCTCGCCCGGCCCGGCGTGGGCCAGCATGATGCTGGCGCGGGCCATGCGCTGGTCGTCGGGCTCCAGCAGCGCCAGCCACGGGATGCTCGCCAGCTCGGCGTCGCTGGGTGCCCGCGCGCGTTCGCGCAAAGGTCGGGCTTCATGGGCCATCGCGGTGGGCACCGTGGCGTAAAGGGCCCGAAGATTGTCATCCAACGTGCCGAGCAGCGTCAAACCACCCGCTTGGGCCGCTTTTTCGCCTGCCGATGCGGGGTGCTGCCTATCAAGAACCGGCCCGGGCGGCCGATACCTCGCTGTGGTTCCTCGCTTCACGATGGCCTTGTTCGCCCCCTTCTGCCGGTTGCCCTTGTGGTGGCCCCGCCGCTGCCGCGACGCGGTGGTGCTGGCCTTGCTGCTCGCCGCCGGCGGCGCGGCGGCCCCGGCGTGGGCGGCCGATTCGACGCGCGAGGTGCTGGACGACTTTCGCGCCCACGGCTACCCGTCGCCGCTGCTCGCGCTGGAGCGCCTCCAGCAGGCCGCCCCCGACGCCGCCGCGAACGACCCCGCCGGCCAGGACCTGCGCTGGCGCTACGAATCAGCGTTGGCCAGCCTGGCCTTGAGCGCCGGCGACAACGCCACCGCCCAGGCCGCGTTGACGCGGCTGCGGGCCATGGCCGAACAAGAGCACTGCGCCCCTTGCGCCACGGCCTTGCTGCTGCGCCAGACGCGGCAGGCCGAGGCCGCCGGCGGCAACGACCTGCGCCAGCGGCTGGCCGCGTTGAACGCGCTGCCCGAGCCGAGCGACCCGCAACTGCAATACGAGTGGTACATCGCCCGCTCGGCCGCGCAGTCGATCCTGGGCGACTACGAGGCCGCGATCGCCGAGGCGCTGAAAGCCTCCGAGTCGGCCACGCTGCACGACCGGCCGGCCGACCTCGTCACCTCGCTGGCGATCCTGTCCAGCACCAACGCGAGCCGGCGCGACCTGCCCCGCGCCCTCGAATACACCCGCCAGGGCATCGCGCTGGCGCGTGAGATCGGTTTTCACTTTGCGCTGGTGCGGCTGCTGGTCAACCACAGCTATTCGCTGGCGACGATGAAAGAGAACACCGAACGCAAGGCGGTGCTCGAAGAGCTGCTGCGGCTGACTGAATCGACCCGCGGCCTGCAGAAGGTCAGGCTCAACACGCTGATCAACCTGGCCGCGCTCAGCAACGACACGCACGACTACAACAAGGCGGTCGACTACGCCTCGCGCGCCGAGCGGGCCGCCGACCGCGAGACCGACCCGAACGGCTACGCCTTCACCCTGGTCAACCGCGGCGTGGCCTGGGCCCACCTCGGGCGTGCCGACGAAGGGCTGGCGCTGGTCAAGACCTCGATCGACATCGCCGAGAAGACCGGCGACAAGCGCGAGCTGGCCGACCTGATCGAGCAACAGGTCGACGCCTTCGAGGCGGCAGGGCGCCCACAGGCCGCGCTGCAGGCGCTGCGCCGCTGGGTCGAGCTGAACAACGAGCTGACCTCGTCGCAGCGCGAGCAGGCCGTGACCCAGCTGCAAGAGACTTTCGCCGCGCAACAGCGCGCGCGCCAGATCGAGAACCTCAAGCTCGACAACGCCCGCCGCGAGGCCGAGCTGCAGGTGCGCAGCTGGCGCGAGCGTGCCTGGGCCGCCGCTGCGGTGATGGTGGCGCTGCTGGCCTTCATCAGCTGGAAGCGGCTGACCCGCTCGCGCACGATCAACCGCGGGTTGCGGCAGGACGTGGCCCGGCTCAGCGACGAGTCGCACCATGACCCGATGACGGGCGCCTACAACCGGCGCTTCGGCGAAGCGCTGCTACAGCGGCTGGAGAACGACAACGCCGGCCAGCCCGATTCGCGGCGCCGCGCGGTGTCGCTGCTGCTGCTGGACGTGGACCACTTCAAGCGGGTCAACGACACGCACGGCCACGCCGCGGGCGACGCGGTGCTGGTCGAGATGACCCAGCGGCTGCAGGCAATGCTGCGCGATGGCGACGCGGTGGTGCGCTGGGGCGGCGAAGAGTTCTTGCTGATCCTGCCCGGCACCGACGCCAACGGCCTGCAGGTGGTGGCCGAGCGGGCCCTGGCCGCGATCGGCCAGGCACCGATCGATCTGTCGCCCGGCAAGCGCCTGGCGATCCGCGCGTCGGCCGGTGGCGTGACCTGGCGCGCCGGCGGCGGCACGCCGTGGGCCGATCGGCTGGCGCTGGCCGATGCGGCGCTTTACCAGGCCAAGGCCGACGGCCGCAACCGCGCGATCAGCGCACTGGCCGACGAGGCCTTCAGCGAAGACGCGCTGCAGCAGCTGCCCAGCCTCGTGGCCCAGGGCCGCGTGCACCTGAAGACGGTCGCCGGCGTGGCGCCGCCGGAAGCGGCCAACGGCCAGCCCACGCCCGAAGCCGCGCTGGCCTGAGCGCGCCACCGGCACATGACCCGGCCGCCCCGCGGGCCGAGGCGCCACCGTCAGACGTCTCCGGGAAAGTCCGGAGCCGATCGACCCAAAGATTGTCGTCCAACCGACAACACGACGTCAAACTTCGGCCTAGGATGCGTCCCATCAACGCTGCCGGCCTGTGGGCCCGAGTGGCGGGCCGACCGGAGACTGACGCGCCGTGCAAACGACTTTTGTGCGATTGATGCTGGACCACGCCGCCAAGCGGCCTGACGCGCCAGCGTTGCGGGAAAAGGAATACGGCATCTGGCAGACCACCAGCTGGGCGCAGCTCGCCGAGCGGGTGCGCCACCTGGCCTGCGGCCTGGCGGCGGCCGGCCTGCGGCGCGGCCAGCACATCGTCGTGATCGGCGACAACCGGCCGCGGCTGACCGCCGCGATGCTCGCCGCGCAGGCGCTGGGGGCCATCCCGGTGCCGCTGTACCAGGACGCGGCGGCCACCGAGTTCACCTTCCCGATCAACAACGCCGAGGTCGCGTTCGCGATCGTCGAAGACCAGGAGCAGGTCGACAAGCTGCTCGAGGTGCGTGAGCAGTGCCCGCAGCTGGCGCACATCTGGTATGACGACCCGCGCGGCCTGCGCCACTACGCCGAACCCGGCCTCGCGTCGCTCGACGCGCTGCTCGACGCCGGCAAGCAGCACGACCAGGCGCACCCGTCGCTGTTCACGCATGAGGTGGGCCTGGGCCAGGCCGGCGACGTGGCGGCGATGTTCTTCACCTCGGGCACCACCGGCCACCCGAAAGGCGTGGTGCACACCCACTTCTCGCTGCTGGACCGCGCGGCGGCCGGCAAGACCTTCGACAAGCTGACCGAGAACGAAGAGGTGCTGGCCTACCTGCCGCCGGCCTGGATCGGCCAGAACATCTTCAGCTTCGCGCAGTGGCTGGCCTGCGGCTACATCGTCAACTGCCCCGAGTCAGCCTCGACGGTGGCGATCGACATGAAGGAGATCGGGCCGAGCTACTACTTCGCACCGCCGCGCATCTTCGAAGGCATGCTGACCACGGTGATGATCCGCATGGAAGACGCGAGCGCGGTCAAGCGCGCGCTGTTCCACCATTTCATGGCGCTGGCCAAGCGCGTGGGCCCAGCGCTGATGGACGGCAAGCCGGTGGGCCTGGTCGACCGGCTGCGCTACGCCCTGGGCAACGTGCTGATCTACGGGCCGCTGCGCAACACGCTGGGCCTGTCGCGGGTGCGCGTGGCCTACACCGCTGGCGAGGCGATCGGGCCCGACCTGTTCAGCTTCTACCGCTCGATCGGCGTCAACCTGAAGCAGCTCTACGGCTCGACCGAGACCGCCGTGTTCGTCTGCCTGCAGCCCGACCACGAGGCCAAGTCGGACACGGTGGGCGTGCCGGTCGAGGGCGTGCAGATCAAGCTGTCCGACTCGGGCGAGTTGCTGGTCAAGTCGCCGGGGCTGCTGAAGGAGTACTACAAGAACCCGGCCGCCACCGCCGAGGTGCTGACCAGCGACGGCTGGTACCACACCGGCGACGCCGGCTTCCTGGACGCCGGCGGCCACCTGAAGATCATCGACCGCGCGAAAGACGTGGGCCGCCTGATGGGCGGCGCCAACGACGGCGCGATGTTCGCGCCCAAGTACGTCGAGAACAAGCTGAAGTTCTTCCCGCACATCAAGGAGGCGGTGGCCTTCGGCGACAAGCGCGAGAAGGTCTGCGCCTTCATCAACATCGATTTCGAAGCGGTCGGCAACTGGGCCGAGCGGCGCAACCTGCCGTATGCCGGCTACACCGACCTGGCACAGAAGCCCGAGGTCTATGCACTGATCCGCGACTGCGTCGAACAGGTCAACGCCGACCTGGCGCGCGACGAACTGCTGGCCGGCAGCCAGATCCACCGCTTCCTGGTGTTGCACAAGGAACTCGACGCCGACGACGGCGAGATGACCCGCACCCGCAAGGTCAAGCGCGGCTTCATCAACGACAAGTACCAGGTGCTGGTGGACGCGATGTACGAAGGCCGGCCCGAGCAATTCATCGAGACCGCCGTGAAGTTCGAGGACGGGCGTTCGGGCAGCGTCAGTGCGACGCTGAAGATTCAAGACGTCAAAACCTTTGCCCCAACCCGGAGGGCCGCCTGACATGAGCGCCCACCGCAAGATCGGCGAGGTCATCCTCGACGTGCAGAACATCAGCCTGCGCTTCGGCGGCGTGAAGGCGCTGACCGACATCAGCTTCAATGTTCGTGAGCACGAGGTGCGCGCGATCATCGGCCCCAACGGGGCCGGCAAGAGCTCGATGCTGAACTGCATCAACGGCGTCTACGTGCCGCAGGACGGCAAGATCAGCTTCCGTGGCCAGACCTTCAGCCACATGAACTCGCGCCAGGTGGCCGAGATGGGTGTCGCACGCACCTTCCAGAACCTGGCGCTGTTCAAGGGCATGAGCGTGGTCGACAACCTGATGACCGGGCGCAACCTGAAGATGAAGACCAACCTCTTCCAGCAGGCGATCCGCTGGGGGGCGGCCGAGCGCGAAGAGACCGAGCACCGCGCGTTCGTCGAGCGCATCATCGACTTCCTCGAGATCCAGGCCCACCGCAAGACACCCGTGGGCCGCCTGCCCTACGGGCTGCAAAAGCGCGTCGACCTCGGGCGTGCGCTGGCGATGGAGCCGAGCGTGCTGCTGCTGGACGAGCCGATGGCCGGCATGAACGTCGAAGAGAAGCAGGACATGTGCCGCTTCATCCTCGACGTGAACGACGAGTTCGGCACCACGATCGTGCTGATCGAGCACGACATGGGCGTGGTGATGGACATCTCCGACCGCGTGG